>JBMDXA010000025.1:0-49161 GCA_048594725.1 Candidatus Kapaibacteriota bacterium | reverse complement strand
CCGTGAGTGGGCACTGCCTGAAGAAGCCCCGGGTCAGCCGCGTCGGGGCAAAGACGCGGCTTTCTTTGCGCCTGCGCGGCTTCCCGTGATGCATCTGCCTGGGTTGGGGTCAGCAGATATATAATCGCCAATCCAAACTCGAAAATTACCCTCCCAACATCGTCAATCCCTACATCCCCCGCTCCCGCTCCAGTGCCGGGATCACCCCCGCAAAGCCATCCTCCACCTTCGGCATCAGCGCGGCGGCGGCGGAGAGATCCTCCAGGCGGGCGTATTCCTCCAGCTCCATCAGCAGCAGCGAGAGACCCTTTGCCCCGAGGATGGAGGCGCCGCCGTTCAGCTTGTGGCTCACCGTGCGCAGCTCTGCCGCATCTCCTGCGGCTATCGCATCGCGCAACGCCGCCAGCCGCACCGGGGCATCGCGCAGGAACAGATCGATCAGCTCGTAGAAAAGCACCGGCTGCCCATCCTCGTCCATCATCCGGAGCCCCTGCACGGTCTGCGCGTCCAGCACGTCACGACCGGAATCGGGAACCGCCGGAAGGTGCTGCACCAGCTCCCCTCCCCGCGCCAGCGCGGAGCCCCGGTAGTTCTTCCAGTTGCGAAGGATGCGCTCCAGCTCGCCGATATCAACCGGCTTGCTGATGTAATCGTCCATGCCGGCATCCAGGCATTTCTCCCGCTCGCCACGCATGGCGCTGGCGGTGAGCGCTATCACCACGGTATGCTCGCCGGCATCCTCGCGGTCGCGGATCTCCCTGGTGGTACGGTAGCCGTCCATCTCCGGCATCTGGCAGTCCATCAGGATCAGGTCGTAGCGGCGGCGTGCCATGGCATCGAGTACATCCAGGCCATTGGCAACCACCTCGGCATCATAGCCGAGCTTCCGGAGCTGACCGAGCGTCACCTTCTGGTTGATGAGATTATCCTCGGCCACCAGGATATGGATCTCCTCCGGGACGCTCCCGGCCACCATCTCCGGGACATAGCCGGCATCGGCCGCGCCTGCGGGGACCGCTCCGCGGCCATGCGCGGGCGCATTCCAGCGCTTCTCGAACTCCATGGTAAACCAGAAGGTGGAGCCCTTCGCCGGCTCGCTCTCGAACCCGACGCTCCCCCCCATCAACTCCACCAGATTGCGGGTGATCGCCAGACCCAGGCCGGTGCCGCCGTAGCGCCGGGTGGTGGAGCTGTCCACCTGCACAAACGCCTGGAAGAGTTCCCCCTGTTTTTCCTTCGGGATGCCGATGCCGGTATCGCTCACCTCGAACCGGAGCCGGCCGCGCCCGGGAGCATCCTCCTCCAGCATCACCCGGAGGGATACCTCCCCCTGGTTGGTGAACTTGACGGCATTGCCCAGCAGGTTCAGAAGCACCTGGCGCAGACGGTAGGGATCGCCCCCGATCCATTGCGGCACCAGGCCGTCGATATGCACCGAGAGGGCTATGCCGTTGGCCGAGGCGCGCTCGGCGAAGATCGCGGCGGCGCTCTGTACCGCGGGGCGCACCTCGAAATCGACCGTCTCCACATCCAGCTTCCCCGCCTCTATCTTCGAGAAGTCGAGGATATCGTTGATGACCTTCAGCAGCGACCGCGCGGAGGTGCGGATGGTGCCGGCGTATTCCTGCTGCGAGGAATCCAGCACGGTATCGAGCAGCAGATCCACCATGCCGATGATGCCGTTCATCGGGGTGCGGATCTCGTGGCTCATATTGGCAAGGAACTCCGATTTCAGCCGCGACGCCTCCAGGGCCGCCTCGCGCGCCTCGATAAGCTCCCGCGCCTGGATATTCAGGAGGGTGGCCTGCTCCTCGGCCTTTTCCAGAGCCCCGGTCCGCTCGCGCACGGTATCCTCCAGGCGCTCGTTGAGGCGCTGCAACTGCAACTGCGCCTGCACCAGATCGCGGTTCTGCTGAACGGCGCTCTCGTAGGTGGAGATCAGCAGATCGAGGATCTGGCGGCGATCGGAGTGGATAACGTGATAGGTGCCATTGAAGAAGATCTCGATCCCCTCTTCGCTGCGGGAGCTGCGCAACTGGAGATTGGCAAGAAGCCCGCCGATGCGCGCGAGGATAGACTCCTCGTTGCTGGTCTTGACGATGAAGTTATCGGCCCCGCACTCCAGCCCCCGGATGATATCGCCGGTATCGGAGAGGCTGGTCAGCAGCACCACCGGGATGGAGGCAAGCTCGGGATCATCTTTTATCATCCGGCACATCTGATAGCCGTCCATCACCGGCATCATCACGTCGCTGATGACGAGGGTGGGACGAAGCTGGCGGGCCATCTGAAGCCCATCGGCACCGTTGCCGGCGATGGTAACGCCATAGCCCTGGCGTTTGAGAGCCCGCTTCAGCACCTGCGCCTGCATGAGGCTATCCTCTACGACCAGGATATGCGATTCCCCTGCATCGGCTCCCTCTCTGCTCTGATCTATCATTCGATTGCTGATTGCCAGTTTGCGATGTACGACAGGGAGATTTCTCCTCCCCGCCGGTTGCTATACCTAAGCCCATACCGCAATAGCGCGATCCGGGTGATGACAATGATATATCGGTTTCTCTGCGTGCCGGTTCCCCCATCAGGGACCATCCGGGATTCCGGGCACCGTTTCAGCATTGGCCTCCCATGCATTCCCCAACTCCCCTACCACCCCCTCGTTCGCAACGATCCCCCGCATCCCTCACACCCGCCCCACAACCATTCATGAAGATTCCTCCCAACGAACGAATGAATCCCGCATCCCCTACACCCGCCCCACAAAGATTCGCGAAGATTTCATGTCCAACGAGCGAATGAATCCCGCATCCCCTACACCCGCCCCACAAAGATTCGCGAAGATTAGCGGATATCGAGGAGCTTGCGGGCTATCCCGGCCGGGTCCAGTTCATAGCTCGCCGCGCCGGCCTTCACCGCCTGGGCGGACATGCCGTACACGGTACAGCTCTCCTGATTCTGCGCAAAGGTAATACCACCGGACTCAACTATCGCACGCATCCCCTCCACGCCATCGGCTCCCATGCCGGAAAGGAGCACGCCCACGGTAGCAGCGCCGTAATGACCCACCGCCGAGAGCATCGCCACGGTGATGGCCGGCTTGTGGCCGTTGACGGGCGGCTTCACCGAGAGGATGAACTGTCCCTGCGAGCCAAGCTCCAGATGATTTCCCTCGGCGGGAAAATAGATGATCCCCGGCTGCGGCTTCTCCCCGATCCTGGCGATCTCGATCTTCAGCCTGGTATGGTTGCGCAGCCAGGCGATAAAACCGTCCAGAAAGCCATGTGCGATATGCTGTACGCAGAGCACAGGGACGGGAAAACCTGCGGGGAGCTGCGAGAGGATCTCCTGAAACGCCTGCGGCCCTCCGGTGGAGGCACCGATCACCACCACCTTCGCATCGCGTATGACCGTGCCGCTCATGCCGGCCTGGGCGGCGCTGGCGCCGCCGCGGCGGAAGACGTAGACGCCGGAGAGCACGCGGATCTTCCGCACCAGATCGGCGGCCATCTTGTCGTATTCGGTATCGATGCCGACCGTCGGTTTCGGGAGCACGTCGATGGCGCCGGCATCAAGCAGCCTGCGGATGTTGTCGCGATCCTCCGGCTGCGTGGAGGCGCTCACCACCAGCACCGGGCGCGGATGGCGCGCGAGGATCTGGCGGGTAAGCTCCAGCCCGTCCATATCGGGCATATGAAAATCGGTACAGACCACCGCCGGCTGGAGTTTCGGGATAAGCTCCAGCGCCTCCTTGCCGCTTCGGGCTGTCCCCACCACGGTGATATCCGGGGATGCGGTCAGGATACGTTTGAGAATGGCGAGCGCCACCGGCGAATCATCCACCAGCAATACCGTCACGGGAGATTTCGCTCCCTCGGCGAGGTGGCTTCCGGACCCTGTCAAATCAATCTCCGCAGCGTATCGAGCAGAACTTTCTGATCGAATGCAGGTTTGGTAAGATATGCGCTTGCGCCCACCTCGATTCCCCGGCGGCGGTCCTCATCGCGCGAAAGGGAGGTTACCAGCAGTATGGGCAGATCGCCCCGCTCCCGGCTCTCGCGGATCTTCGCGGTGAGCGCCAGCCCATCCATATTGGGCATCTGCACATCGGAGATCACCGCATCGAACGGACGGGTGCCGAACTTCGAAAGTCCGTCGAGACCATCGACCGCGGTAACCACTTCATAACCGGCACCTTCAAGTATCCTTTTCATCTGAGTTCGTGTCGTAATAGAATCCTCTACCAGCAGAATGGTTTTTACGCGATTCTCGGCGGCGCTCTCCTGCTCGCGCACCACAACGGTCTTGCGGGCGCGCATGCTCCGGCGCAGATCATTGGGGTTGAGAATGATGCAGATGCTTCCGGAGTCGAGGATGGCCGCCCCGGCCATGGTGCGCACGCGTTTCAGCAGTGCCTGATCGTGTTTGGCGATCACCTCCTGCTCATCGACCAGCCCATCGACGAACAATCCGAATCGGGTGTCCCGGTCCGATACAACAACGCAGAAGAGCGACGAGCCATCACGGGCTGGCTCATGATCGGCCCGCGAGCTGCCCGGAAGTTCCAGCAGATCGGCCAGGCGGGCCACCGGCACCGGGGCACCATCGAACAGGATGGTCTCGCGCCCCTCCATCCGGAAGATCTCCGAGCGGGAGAGGAGCACCGAGGAAAGCACCGATTCCACCGGCAGGGCAAAAACCTGCCCGCCGAGCGAAAGGGTCAGCACCCGCATGCTTGCAAGTGTTCTGGGAAGCTGAATACGAATCGTACAACCGAATCCTGGGGGTGAATCGAGATGGACGTGTCCTTTCAGACGCTCTACATTTGCACGTACCACATCCATGCCGATTCCGCGTCCGGAGATGTCGGTGATACGTCCGCGCGTGGAGAACCCGGATGCGAAGATAAGGCCCTGAAGTTCCTCCACCGTCATGCGCGCCACCTCGTCGCTGCTTCTTATCCCGCGCTCCACCGCACCCCGGCCCACCGCCTCCGAATCGATGCCCCGGCCATCGTCGGAAAGCTCCACGATGATGCTGGAGGGGGTGCGATAGGCTCTCAGGCGCACCGTGCCCACGGCATGTTTCCCGGCGCGCAGGCGCTCCTCAGGGGTTTCGATGCCATGATCGACGGCGTTGCGGAGCATATGCATCAGGGGGTCCTTCAGCTCCTCCAGCACCCGCTTATCGGCTGTTATCTCCCCTCCCTCCACGATCAGGTGCACCTGTTTGCCCTGCTGGTGGGCCAGATCGCGCACCAGCCTGGGAAAGAGATTGAAGAGGGTGGAGAACGGGAGCATCCGGATCTCCCGGATGCCGTCGCCGAGCCCCTGGGCAAGAAACGATATCTTCGCGCCATCTTCGGCCAGCCCCTTCTGCAGGCGGGAGATGGCGGCGCCGGCCCGCTCCATCCGCTCCCCGAACTGTTCCTGTACCGACTGATAACGCTCCATGGAACGTTGCACGGCGCGCTCGTCGCCGCGAAGCGCGGCCGGCAGAAGCTCCGACATCACCAGGCGGCCGGCGGTAAGCTCGCGGCCGATCTCCTCCCAGAGCGCCGCCAGATCATCCATCTCCGCAATCCGCCGGCTTCCGCGCGCCCCGGCCACCGTCAGCTCGCTGGAGTGGGCCATCAGGGCGTCGAGCTTGCGGGAGTCCACGCGCACCATCTCGATATCGGGAACAACCGCCGGAACCGGTTCGGGCTCCGCACTCCCGTGGGCCGCCGGAGCAACCGGCGGTGCAGCAGCAGGCGGTGCAGGGACAGGCGGTGCAGCGGCAGGCGCCGCATTGCCCCCAACGCCGGCTCCATTGCCGTTTCCATTACCATTTGCCGGGGGAGTGCTGCTCCCGTTGGGAAGTGTCCTCGGCCGGATGCCGGCGGCTGCGGGAGCGTTCGAGGCCGCGCCGGTTCCGTTGCTGTTTCCGTTTGCGTGCGCTCCCCCGTCGGCTCCTCCACCAGCCGGAGCGGAACTTCCGTTCGCCTCCTCCGGGTGCAAGGGCACGGCGGCATCTCCCGCCGGCTGCGGCGGGGAGAGAGCGGCAACGGGGGGAACGCCCGCCGGCTCCGGCAGCGGCGGGGTCTCCGGGACGGACGCCGGGGGGGCACCGGGAGCATTCTCCACATGAAGCTCGGCCAGCACCCGCCAGATGTCGATGCCAGAGGGAGTGCCGTTCACCGCCTCGTCCACCAGCTTGCGGATGATATCGACGGCGCGATACAGGCGCGCGATCGTCTCCGGGGGAAGAGGCGCCTCCCCGCGGCGCGCGCCGCCGAGAAGATCCTCGAACCGGTGCGACACCGCCTGGATCTCGTTGGCCCCCACCATGCCGGCGGAGCCTTTCAGCGTATGGGCATCGCGGAACAGCTGCTCGATGGCCGCACGGTCGTCCGGAGCGCTCTCCAGCCGGAGCAGGCAGGAATCGATCCGCTGAAGGTTCTCCTCGCACTCGGCCTTGAACAGAGCGCAGAGTTCCGCATCATCCCGCAGAGAATTCACGATAAAGCCTCCCCTGTGATAATCCGGCAGGCCGTCCTGCGATACCGCGGACGGAAAACGCAAGAGCACATCATACGATCGCCTTCAGCCGGCCGGTGGCATCCACCAGCGACTGCACGCCGGCCTTGGTCTGGGTGATGCCGATGGCGGTCTCCTTGGCCCCCGTGTTCAGGCTGTTCATGGCATCCACCACCTGCCTGATGGCAAGCGCCTGCTGGTTCATGTTGAGCGATATCTGCTGGATGCTTTCGAACGTCGTGTTGATGGAGGTGGCGGAGGTGTTGAACGCCTCGCCGGTCCTGCTGACAAGCTGCATCCCCTCCTCCACGGTCTTGGTTCCCTCCTCGGTAGCCATCACCGTGGAATTGGTCGATTTCTGAATATCGAGCACCAGCGCGTTGATCCGCTCGGCGGACTTCTTGCTCTGATCGGCCAGCTTCCTGATCTCGCCGGCCACCACCGCGAACCCGCGGCCATGCTCGCCGGCGCGTGCGGCCTCCACAGCCGCGTTCAGCGCCAGCAGGTTGGTCTGGTTCGCCAGATCCCCCACCAGATTGGTGATGCTGCCGATCTGGCTGGTGCGCTCGCTCAGACGGAGGATCTGCTCGGCAACCGATTCCACCTTCTCCTTCAGCAGCGTCATCGCCGCCAGGGTCTGCGCCACCGTGCGGGTGCCCCCCTCGGCAAGCGCCAGCGACTGCCGGGCCGAATGTGCGATGGTCTCGGCCTGCTCGGCCGACTGCCGCGAGCTTGCCCCCAGCTCGTCCATCGTTGCGGAGGTCTCGTTGACCGCAGCCGCCTGCTGCGTGGCGGTGCGCTCATGCTCGCCGATGGTGGCGGCTATCTGGGTGGAGGAGGTGGAGACGGAATTCACCGTATCGTTGATGGTTCTGACGATGCCGCCGGAGATGAGCACCCCGGCCACCAGCGCAACGATCGCCCCGATGCCCGCGCCGAAGAAGGTGAACTCCTCCACCTGGTCCATCGCGCGCTCCCCCGCCTCCATGTTCTGCTGGAGTATCTGGCGGCGGGCGGTGTTCACGGTATTGACGAAGCTGTAGACGTCGTTGACGATCTTGCGCTCGAAGCCGTTCAGCACCATCGCCGCTGCCCGCTGCGCCCCCGAGTCGGCGCCAGCTCTGCGTATCGCCACAACGCTGTCCTGCCAGGGGAAGAGCTGCGTCTGCACCATCGACTCGATGGCATCCCAGTCCCCGGCCAGCTTGCGGTCGTCGGTGAGGTTCTGGTCGAGATCCTGGCGCAGGTTCTTCATCGAGGCACTAAAGCGGGTGCGCCCTTCAATCAACGGCTCCAGGAAGCTCTCGTCGCCGGTGATGATAAAGCCGCGCACCCCGCGCTGGGTCTGGAGCACCGCCTCGACGATATGCCCGTCGTGCACGAGCATGTCGTAATCGCGGTGAACCTCCTTGGCCGCCGCACGGCTCCGCTCGGCGGCGTAGTAGGAGAACCCGGCCACCAGGAACATGATGAGAATGGGAACGGAATATCCCAGGATGATGCGATGCTTCAGCTTGATTGATTTGAACATGGTATTCAACGCTGTTGCGGCGATCGTGGCGCCGCAGTGATATTCAGATGAAATTTTCTTGATAGGCCCGACACAGACAACCGGCCCGGCATCACGGAAGCCTAGACCACCTCCTCCTCCACGACCAGCACCCCGCTGTTGATGATCGCGGGGATATCCAGCAGGGTGATGACATGGTCGCCGTGGAGGATCGATCCGGGAGCATAGGGGCTCTCGCTCCCCCTGGCGGAACGTGCGGAGCCGGGGATGGCCTCCGAGGGGACATGGATCACCCCCTCGATATCATCCACCACGATTCCGATTCTCCCCTCTCCCACCTGCGCCACCACCACATCCAGCACGGCCTCCCGCTCGCCGGCGGCTATCCCGAGGATGCCCCGGATATCCACCAGCGTCAGGATATCGCCGCGAAGATTTGCCAGCCCGACGATATGCGGAGGGGAGCAGGGAACGCCCGCTATCTCCCCGCACTGGGCGAACTCCCGCACCGCCTCCAGCCCGATCCCGAACAGTTCATCGCCGAAGGAGACCACCGCCAGCGAGGTTCTGCGCGCCGCATCGGCCTCGGAGGGGCGCTCGCGCAGGGCATCGCGGCGCGAGCGGAAGGCTTCCAGATCGGCCGGATCGATGGAATCGATGAATCCCGGTGAGAGGCGTTGCGGCGTATCGTCCGGCTTCGCCGCTTCCACGGCGGAGGAGAGCTCATCGGGAAGATTGCCGAAGAGCCGCTCCAGGCTGGCAATGGCGGTGATGATCCCCCCCACCGATGCCAGCGCCGTCACGAAGCGCCCGCCGGGCACCGGCGTATCGCCGTACTCCGGCACGGGCTGCATCTCGTAGGTTCCGATACGGCGCACATCGTGCACCTCATCGACCATGATGCCGAGCAGCCGCCCCTCGTACGCCAGCACGATCACGCTGTCGGAGAGGAGATAGCGCCGCCAGGGGAGCCCGAACCGCACGTGCAGATCCACCACCGGCATGATGGTGCCGCGAAGGTCGATCAGCCCGGCGATATCGGGAGGGGCAAGAGGAGCCGGGGCAAGTTCCGGAAGGGAGAATATCTCCAGCACGGCATCGGCGGCAACCCCGTAGCGTGCCCCGTGCAGCGTGAAGATGAGATAGGAGGTATCGTTCATACCGTGCTACCAGCGCAAGCGCGTCTAGTGAGAGATAGGTTAGGAGGCGTCCAGCAGGCCGGCCAGATGATCGATCAGCTCACCTACGGTGAACTCCTCCATCATCGGGATGACCGCCCCGGGATCGGTAGAGCGGAGGATATCGAGCGCGGCGGCACGGGCGGTGCGGGCACGCGCGGAGTCCCCCTCGGTATCGTGGATATCGGCCAGATGCAGATGCGCCGCCACCGACGACGGCGCCAGATAGAGAACCTTGCGAAGCAGATTCTTCGCCTCGGCACGATCCCCCCGCTCCTCGGCGATCTGCGCCAGGATATGGTAGGGGATCACTTCGAAGCTGCTGATCCGGAGCGCGGCGCGGCACTCCTCCTCGGCTCGGCTGTACTCGCCGCGGTTGGCGTAGGCCACCGCCACGATGGAACGGAGCGCGGCAGATCCCGGCACCTCCCGGATAAGCGGCTCCCCCCGCCCGATCACCTCGGCATAGGCCCCGCTCCGCAGAAGCCCTTCGGCCTCCCGCAGAAACGGAGCCACCGGATCGGCGGCGGGTTCGGTGACGGCGGCGGAAACCGGAGCAGCCACGGAGGGGGTTGCAGGAGGGGATATCGGCGGAAGCCGTACCTCCGGAAGCGTCACGGGAAACCCTCCTGTACGGGGGGGTGCCGAAGGCGCGGAGATGGAAGGAGATGGGGGCTGCGGGGGGAGGGCCGGCGGCGGCGCAGCTGCGGTCTTCCCTGTGCGGGAGACCCGGCGGTAGATCATCGATCCGGGATACCGGAGCGTGATGAACATGCTCAGATCGATGCCGGCCAGTTCGCTGTGGCCGGTCATGAGCACCCCCTGCTCGTCCAGCGCGCCGGCGAACTTCGCCAGCACCTCCTCTATCGCATCGCGGTCGAAGTAGATGAAGACGTTGCGGCAGACGATGAGATCGAAGCCGAGGCCGCCGGTCCATCCCATGGGCATCGGATCGCTGAGGATATTCAGGCGGTCGAAGGTGACCAGCGAGCGTATCTCCGGGTTCAGCTCCCACTGCCCGTTCCGTTCGCGGAAATAGCGGGCGCGAATGCCGGGCTCCACCATGCGGAACGACCACTGGCCGAAGCTGCCGCGCCGGGCGCGCTCCAGAAAATCGGGGTTGATATCGGTGCCCAGAAGGGTGATACGCCAGTCGTAGAGATCGGGAAGGAGTTCGGCAAGGAGGATGGCGAGGGAATAGGGCTCCTCGCCGGTGGAGCAGCCTGCGCTCCAGATGCGGAGCTTCCGTTCGTGACGGCGCCGTGCGATGATTTCGGGAAGGATGGTTTCGCGAAGCAGGGCTATCTGGCCGTGATCGCGGAAGAAATAGCTTTCGCCGTTGGTGATGCGGAGCACCAGCCGCCCCCATTCCTCCCCCTCCCCCCTGGCATCGTCCGCCAGAAGCCGGAGGTAATCGTAGGGCTCGGTGATCTTGAGCGCGCGCGAACGTTCCTCGATGGCGGCGGCCAGCGAGGCGTCGTCGGTTGTGCAGATGCCGGTACGCTCGATGATAAGACGGCGGAGACGGACCAGGAGGTCGCCGCCGAACCTGGGTTGGGAGAATGGGATCATCACTTCGGAGAATAGATCCGGGGAGGCCGGAGATCATCCGTCGGCCCCGGGCCAGTGATCCATCTTCCGTGGGAAGGCATACCCATCTCCGGTACCGCCGGAACGCCAGTGATGCTTCGAGAGAGAAATCGCTTCCTCATTCACTGAACAGGCCGGCACCAACCGAAAGAGCTGGTCATCGTGTACTGCACCGCATCGGCGTATCTGGATGGGATAGACGATAGCCCGGTGTGGCAGAGCATGGATAATGCGTGTGGACCACTTGAAAGAACTCTGGACGGGAGCAATATACCGAAGGAAGATGAGAGTTGGTAACGAAGAACGGCGGGGAGGCGCAGGGATCGGGGCTTTGCCGATGGAGATGGGCGGTGAGACATGTGCAACGCAGGGGCGCGCAGCCACTACCAGCACGAGCAAAAATCGGGCATCGTAAATCGAAAATTCTGGCTTCTTTCACCACGAGAGACTAACTTATCGAAGGTCAAAAACACCGTGCAACCCGTTCGAGCATCTTCACAGGGGAACACGGCGACTCTATCCCTCAATTACTGCCCTCTCCAGGGGTCTACCGGATGGCGTTCGCCTGCCATCCGAACATCTTCATGGAGGTCCTTATGCCAGTCCACAGACTGTCCGATACCGAGTACACCGAACTGCTCCAGCTGATCCTGCGGGAAGCCAAGGGAGATCATGTGGCCGATCGCCTTGCGCCGTATTCCGCCTCGCATGCCCACTGGATTCGTGAATGGTCGATGCTGCTCGGCTACGTGGAATTATCCGGCTTCATGTTCGATCCGCACTCTCCCACCGGCTTCGCTCTTCCGGCCCCACGGCTCTCCGAGAGCGGCCATGCGAAGCTGGCGGAACTCCAGCGCACATCGTCGCTCTCCCCAGTCGCCCAGCGCTCCGGCAACCATCTGATGTGGTTCCCGGCGGACAATCAGTAGAGCATGCGAACATAGAACGGCAACACCGAAACAGCCCGATCGCCCGCCAGTGGCGGCCGGGCCGTTTCCGTATCGCCCCGGCCCCATCATAGCCAGGCCCGCATCATCCGGTATGGCGTGCGGAGAGGGTGCGGTGGCGGGTTCAGGATATCAGTTCAGGATATCGAGCATGCCGAATCGGCGATGCGCATCAACAGCCGGATGACCGAGGCGAGACTGGAGGAGATCCTCCCCACCACCGGCATGATGGTTTCCAGCCATGGCCGCACATGCATATAGGTATCGCAGAGATTCTCCCGTGTCATCGTTTCGGCGGCCGTCATGGCCCCCATGCGCGCCTTCAATGATCGGTCGATCTCATCGAATGCATTTATTATCTGCTGATCGTCGGTCATGCTGTGGCCCCCGTGTATCATGAAAAAAGATCCCGCCCCGCTTTTCCGGCAACGCTTTCCGGCAAGGATATCACGGTGCAATCTGCATGCAGAGGAAGGATCTGCGAATACGTAGGAAACACGTAGGCAGTCCGTATGCGGGCACAGGGCAAAGTCAGTAGTCAGTTCGCGGGCTGAAGCCCGCTGTCAGTGGTCCGTGGTCGTCAGGAATGTAATTCCCAGATAGCGCCTACGGTGTAACAGCAATGGACCACCGACTACCGAGCACGAACGTTCTCGTTAATCATAAATCTCATCCCCCAATCGAAAATCCAAAATCGTCAATCGAAAATCCCTCACCCTCCCCCAATCGAAAATCCAAAATCGAAAATCTAAAATCGAGCCTCCCTACATCGCCGAGAGGAACGTCGTGAGATTGGCGTCCATATCCGGGAAACAGCTTTTGAGTTTGCGGCGGATATTGAGCCGATGGGTCTCGACGGTTCGTTGCGCGAGCTTGCGATGCGAGGCGATCTGCTTGGTGGACTGATTGCGGCGGATGAGCAGGCAGATGGGCAGCTCGGCGTTGGTGAGTTTCGGGCAGGACCTGGAGAGCTTGCGGATAAACTCCTGGTCCTCCTTCCCCATCTGCTCTATCCAGCTATCCTCCTCGCCGTCGCTGGCGTCGAGATCGTTCAGGAATTCATCCAGTTCCTTCAGCGTTGCGGTAACCTCCGCGGCGGCCCTGCTGGCCTTCGGCTTGCCACTGGCCCCTTCCATCTCCCGTACCTGTTGCTTGACGGAGCGCAGGAGGGTTTTCAGAGATTTTATCAGCCGGTTCTTCTGCTCCAGGCTGAACATCAGCTCGGTCTGCCGGTTCTCCCTGCGCTGCACCTCCGCCTCCAGATCCTCCACCTTGCGCTGATAGAACATCCGCTTCTGCTCGGCCTTGTCGATATCGAACTGGGTCTGGAGCATGGCGATGGCCCTCTGGCGTTCCCGCCCGGAGAGCTCCTGGTGCAGCCGCGTGTAGGTACGAAGATGCGCCAGGGAATTCTTCAGCTCGCCGAGTTCCTCGTACACGTTCGCCAGCGCCAGATGCAACTGGTGCTGAAGCCCCTTGTCGCCGATATCGCAGGCGATCATCAGCCCCTGCTCGTAGACGAAGCGGGCATCGTGGTAATGGCCGCTCATGCCGTAGACGTGGCCGATGCTCATGATGATGGTGGCGCGCAGGTTATGATGGCGGTTGGGCTCGAGGGTATCGAGCGCGCTGAGGTGATATTCCCCCGCCTTGTCGAACTCCTTCTGCTGCTCCAGGATCAGCCCGATGGTATGCAGGGTGTTTCCCAGCCCATGGCGATCGCCGAGATCCTCATAGATGGGAAGCGCCTTCAGCCCGCATTCCAGCGCCAGCGGCAGCCGTCCCATAAGGCAGTAGAGATGGCCCAGATCGGAGAGAACCTGCACCTCCCCGTGGCGATTGCCGCTCTTGTGGAACAGCTCCCGGCTCTCGGCGAACGTGCTCTCGGCACAGGCCAGATCGTTGATGGAGATGCAGATGGTGCCATGCGCGTGGAGGGTGCGGGCGAGCAGATCGGCGCGGTAGGGCTCGCCGATCGTGGCGGCCTGTTCCCTGCATTTATACGAGCCTATCACATACTCCAGCGCCCTGGGGTAGTCGCCGATGGAGTGATACAGCAGGCCGAGCGCCTCCAGCGCCTCCCCCCGCAGCAGATCATCCCCGCCGCTGTACTCCAGCGCCTCCAGAAGCCACTGGCTGGCCTCGCGGATGCCCCCGTCATCCCCCTCGCGGTATCCTCCGGCCAGCGCAAGCGCCACGCGGCAGGCATCATGCTCCAGGCCGTTCTCCAGAAAGAGCGAGTAGGCGGTCTTCCAGGAATCGAAGGCGAGTTCCTGCCGGGCGTTGAGATGATGGAGCGTGCCGGCATGTTCGCACAGGAACGCTTCGGCCGCCGTGTTCCGGAGCCGGGCGGCCAGCTCGCGTCCCTGAAGGAGCAGTTCGGCGGCGTAGGCCGGGTCCGGTTCCATCAGATGCCGGAGCGCCGAGAGGATCACCCTGAGTTTCGCCTTCGGATCGCCGGCTATCTGGAGTCGCGCCCGGATCGTGGCGCTGCTGTCGGGATTCTTGTCGGATGCCATGGTGTAGATGCTGTCGGATGTAACAGAAACCGGCCGCGGGCTTGCAGGCGCCGCCTCTCCCGTGCAACGATCGGGGAGCAGAAGCAGGGATAACCGCCACGGGGATTCTACGTAATGCCGCTGCCAGGATGGATACGTACTTTTTACGTATACAGTCTCACCTTCCAATTCTGGATGTTCGTCCATCTTCCGGCGCCGGCGGCCGGGAGGCTGTGGAAGATGGCCTCCGCTGCCGGTGCCGATACCTGCCAAATACCCGATCGGCTTTTCATCGCGACCGAGCACCATACAGTATCAGCATTCATTTATTCTGGAGAAGTGCACTATGTCTATCGGCACCTGGAACAACGAGGCATGCGCGATCGATATCACCCTGGATGATACCGCCAGCGGGCAGTTGACCGTGATGATGATGTTCTCCCCATCAGGACGGAAGCAGCTCAGGGTATTCCGTGTGGATGAGACCACCGGGATGCCGGAGGAGCAGCCCCTGATCGTACGGGACAACCACAACGCCGGCGAACTCATGTTCAGAGATCCGCTCCCCCCCGGCACCTACCGGATCTGCCCTGGGTTCGGCACGGGGGAATGGAACGGCTCGGCCCCGCCGGCCACCAATGTGCGGCCGCGGGAGATCGACGGGCATGATCCGCAGGGGAACCCGTGCCTGCATATGTTCGCGTGGGATTTCCATCAACCCGGCACCAACGATACCGAGCAGCTTGCGATCACCCTGATCCTGGTGGATAACAAGGTGGGGGTCAGCGAGGGGAAACAGCCGGCATCGCCCGGCAATTAACCCGATATCGTCGCGGATGATCCCGGGGGGGCACCTCCCGGGATCATCCCGTTTACGGACAATCTCCCCGGCATGCCTCTCTCGGGAGCGCGCGATACGCCACCAGCGATGCCACCACCTCTGCATGACCCTCCCCGAGATGCGCGATCGCCACCGGTATAAAGGTCTCGTAGGCCGCTATCGCCTCAGCCGTTCTGCCGGTCTCGCAGAAGAGCGAACCAAGATTGCAGCCCGCCAGAGCGGTCCCGGCATGATCCAGGCCGTAGAGTGCCAGGCGTATCGCAAGCGCGCGGCGGATATTCTCCTCGGCCGCCCCGAACTCCCCTTTCAGGCGGTGGAGCGTTGCCGATGTGATAAGGAAATCGGCGACGGTGGGATGATTCTCCCCGTGCATCCGTATGGTGATATCGAGCGCGCGGCGGTACAGGGTCTCGGCCTCCGGAAGCCGGTGCTGGGCCTTCAGGAGCACGCCCAGGTTGTTCATATAGGATGCGGTCTGATGATGATCGGGGCCGAGCGTCATCGCCGCGATATCGAGCGCACGCCGGAAGTAGCGGATGGCGTCGTCGTTGCGCTGCAATGCGGTGCAGAGCACCCCCAGGTTGTTGAGGCAGCGGGCGGTGACGGGGTGATCGCCGAGGAAGCGCTCGGCCAGCTCCAGCGATTTCTGCTGGTAGGGCTCCACCTGCTCGTATCGTCCCAGCTTGTAGAGGATGGCGCCCAGATTATCGTAGCTCTCCATCGTGCCGATGGCGCCCTCACCGAGGATTCCCCTGCGGAGCTTCAGCACCTTGCGGGCGAGCCTCTCGGCGCCGGCCAGATTCCCTTTCAGGTGATAGAGATTCATCAGGTTGTCCAGGCAGGAGACCGTGGCGCGGTGTTCCCGTCCGGCGGCCTTCCGGCAGATCCTCAGCGCATCGTGCAGCAGCCGCCCGGCCTCGGCGATGGCATTGCGCTCCAGATGAAGCGCCCCCAGGCTGTTCATGCTGGCGGCGGTATCCAGCGCCTGGCTCCCCTGATGCTCCTGCCGGAGCCTGAGCGCATCGGTGAAAAGAGTCTCGGCGGCGGAGAGTTTGCCGCTCATCATCAGGAACTCCCCCAGCTCCCCTTGCAGCGCAGCCAGCTCCAGAGGGTTCTCCTCCTGAAGCTCCCAGCTCCGTACGGCCTCCAGATACGCCCCGGCCATCTCGCAGCGCTCGCCAACGGCCAGCCAGTAGCCCAGCAGCTCGTACTGCCGGGCATGCGCGTGGAATGCCCGGAACAGTGGGATATCGCTGATGCAGCGGGCCAGACGGTCCCACTCGCCGGCCTCCCGAAGCTGCCAGGGGAGCTCCTCCATCGTCTGCAACGATACCGGCATGCGCTCGAAATATCCGGCGATGCTCAGATGCACTTTTCTTCCGGAACCCCTGCGTCCCAGATACCGCTCCCCCACGGCGTTGCGCATCTGTTCATGGAAGAATGCCAGGCGCCTGTCGCGGTGCACCAGAAGATTGCGCATGGATGCCAGAAGCGGGATGGCGTTCTTCCACTCCCGCCCCAGCAGATCGAACAGGTTCTCCCTGGACAATCCTCCGCGCGCGCCCCAGAGCAGCGAGCAGACGCGCTCCACCGTATGGCGCCCGTACTGCTCCTCCAGCGCCACCAGCCGCCGCTGGAGCGTATCCTGAAGCCCGTGCGCCTCCAGATACCGGTCGATCGTCGCGTTGCGGTCCCCTTCCGATCCCCCCCCGTTGAACCCATCCAGGCGGACGTAGAGCACCAGCGGGTTGGCGCTGTCCGGATCGCTCGAAACGCGCTGGATCTGCTGGTCGCTGAACCGCCCGCCGGACTCCCGCACATACCGCATCACGATCGCGTTGCGCTCCCCCAGCGACAGGGGCTTCACCGCCACGCTCCCCCAGCCCCGCGCAACCAGCTCGCGGCGGATCTCCCCCTCCGGCACCGAGACCACCAGGCGGATGTTCGGGCGGAAACTCCTGGGAAGCCATTCCAGATCGCGCGAGCCCTCGTCGAGCTGATCGAGCGCATCGATCACCAGTACCAGGCGCTTCCCCCCCATACGTCCCAGCCAGAACGGAAACGCGCTTTCGATCTCCGCAGCCGTGGCCGGGATCTGCTCGGCCACCCCGCAGCGGTCCCTGATCTCGGCCATCACGCGCTGAAGCAGCGGCAGATGGCCGCCGCCGGAAGGATTGGCCCCCACATAATGCTCTATCAGAAGGGTATCGGGATGGGCCGCTCCGTAGCGCTCGCTCCAGTAGGCCAGCAGCGCGCTTTTTCCCGATCCCGGCTCGCCGGTCACCACCAGCGGCGCACCATCGCCGGCGGCATGCGCGTCCAGCCGGCGGATCATCTCCTCGTTCGGTTCGTACGCCCGTCGGCGCTCCCTGGCAAATGCCTGGTGCGCGCTCCGCTCGCGCTCCAGCCAGGATGCCGGATCATAGCCGGGAAAGAACTGATCGATGGCCTCGGCCAGATCGTTCCGCACCCAGGTGCCGAGCGTGGAAAGGTCGCTGAACGATTCGCGAACGCGCGCATCGCTCCGGCGGATGCGGGCCTTCAGCTCCTCCATCCGCTGCCGCAGCTCGCTATCATGGCCCCAGATATCGGCAGCGCCGGGGGGATCGCTGAAGTAGAAGAACGCGCGATCGGAGGGGACCAGGTGCTGCAAGGCCCAGTCGATCGTCTCATGCTGGAATCGCCCCCGGCGCTGGTCGGCGATGGCCGGAAAACGTCCTGCAAGATCGAGCCCCCCCGCGGCATTCTCCCCTGCCCCGAAGCCCCCCGCGAGGAGCGAGGGGAACCCGATGATCCCGACGAAAAAAGGATGATGGCGGTTTAGGTCATCCGGCGGCACGAAGGCTCCCGCCGAAGGGTCTTCCCGTCCCGAAGCCGCCGTGCCGAAGAGAGGATGAACGGCCGAAAACCGCACGCTCCGCTCCCGGCAGAGATCACGTAATTCCGGGAAGATATGCCTGTTGAGATATTCCCGTTCGGGATAGACGCCGGGAAATGCCGAGGAGATGACGACGCGGAATTCAGACACGCGAATGCGCTCGACCGACGCACCCATAGCAGGATGGCCTGTCATGATAATCCTCGTTGTGATAATGGAAAGTCGAAGGGTGAGCGGCAGAGAATGCCACTGGTTGTATGGGGGGAGAAACGCCGGCGCGCGGCTGAGAACTATTCGTAGAACAGTGCCAATGTAGCAGGTTGTCAAATCAAATACTAATCCTTTACATCATCGTGATGAAAAGATGGTCTTCAGAATGGAACGGAAGCGGAGACCGGGAAGACTATGCGTGCCCCGCTGGCAGGCTGTGCCCGCTGCCGGTACTGTGTGGCCGGTAGCAGGCCGATGGCGGGGATTTCACGCCCGCAGTGATCCTTCGCTTAGAACTGATTTCAATCGCGTTACGCCTCCTACGTGAGCTTCCGAAGAAAATTCGGGCGCCTTTTCTACAGATCGGCAACACCTATAGGTTTTGGCTACGGGGGCCACGACAGAGTAACCATAGTGAAATCCGCTCTAGGATGCCAGCCGGGCACATGTGCAGCATAATCGGAAGCCCGGCAATACTTCTGCGCAATTACACTATTAACAGGCTAGTATCAACAGGACGGAAAACGGAACAGTATCTACCGCAATTCCTGGTTTCTCCCGGAGTTCTCCGATTCCACATTCTCCCCTATCTCCAGATATTTTTGGGAATTATAAAAAAGATGGAATGGATAATTATTGGGGAGATTTCCTGAAGCCACGGCCAGCGTGCGTGTATATCGGTTGATTATCCGGCAACAGAACAGCGAACGATGAAGTACCAACCACGGAGCAGCGCCCGGCCGGGCAGATCGGGGGCGTTCTCGGCCATCCGTGGTGGCGGAATATTCTGGTATGGGCACAGGGGGGCATGGCAGCCGGAGGATGCCGGTATCGCCCTGCGAACATATGCGATCGAGGCTGGGAGTGGACCCGGCGGCATCATCGCGATGCCGCCGCTGGACTGCGATAACAGGGGGGTAACGATGCGATGTGGCGGGTTGCGTTGCTATCGTTTACGGCGGCTGCCCCCACGGGTTTTCTGGGATTGCGATGGTGTATGATGCTGCTGGACGGAGAGACTCTGCCCCCCATCGAACGGCGGATTGGCTATTGCCTCCAGAATTTTCCCGACCGGTTCGGCCCCGGATCGCTGGAACGTAATGACATATAGCCCTGGTTCCGATTGCTTGATGCTTACTACCCTGTTCATCGCTAAGAACTGTTTTTTGAGTGATGTGGTAGGGGTGAAAATACGAACCCGCTTTTATTACAACCATAGCGACACATACTCCGTACAATCTTGAAAGTATTGTGCCAGTTTTTCCAGGCGGCGCATCGGCCGCTCCTCGAAAACCTGTGTGGCAACCGCATCGTTGCGGATATCGACGTTCACCACCCCCAGACAACGATAATTGGTCCCCTGCCATTTGATGACCGGGAAGCTCATCATCAGCTTCAGCTCCCTGTTGAGCGCAAGTTTCCGCCCCCGCAGATGCCCCGCCAGCGAAGAGGGATCGCGGAGATCGACGATGAGCGCACGCTCGTGCAGAAAGGCCGCAGCGGCTATCCCCTCGGTATGCTCGTAGCCGAAGAGCTTCACGAACCAGTAGGTAAGCGAGCGATCGCGATCCTCGTTGGAGAAGCCATAATGATAGATCTGGTTCAACCGGCCGATCTGGATGAATCGGCTGAGCTTCACGTAGCTTACCCGCCGCATGATGCTGAAATGAAGATCGCCGGAGACGGTCCTGCGGAGCTTGTCCAGCTCCGGACCGAACACCTGGTTGAATGCTCCCATTCTCAGGTCGTCGAACTTCATGAACGGCTTGTAGACCTGCCGGTACTGGACAAATACCGTCACGGTTACGATGAACATGATCCCACACACCTTCAGCCAGAGCAACTGGCGATCGTTCAGGATAAGCTCGCGATCGAGGATGGTGGTGATCAGTGCGATTTCAGGCGCCTTACTATAAACCCTGGGGACCTCCGTAATCAGCGATAGCGAAAGGCTTACCAGAGTCAGTACACCTACAATGATGAGGTGAAGTTTTCTTCCTAGCATAACAAGTCGTGCTTTGTGGTGATTGTACTGACAGAGCCAATATACGCACGAAATGAAGCCAAGAACCGCCAATAGCCCCCGCAGGCGATCAGAGTAATGTAGATGGAGATGGCATAAAAAATCCCCCGGCGGCCGGGGGATGGTCAGTAGTCCGTGCGCGGCTTCGCCCGCACTCAGTGCCCGGTCGCCGTTACACAGGAAGCACAAGGGTAACGAGCTGGTTCCTGTAGAACGGCCACCAACTCTCTTCCAATCCAAAATCGACACCCCGCATCCCTCTCCCCAATCGAAAATCAACAAGGGTAACGAGCTGGTTCCTGTAGAACGGGCACCGACTCTCTTCCAATCGAAAATCCACAAGGGTAACGAGCTGGTTCCTGTAGAACGAGCCCCGACTCTCTTCCAATCGAAAATCCAAAATCGCAAATCGAAAATCGCAACTCCCCTACCTCCCGCTGTACAACCCCCCGATACCCTCGCGCAGATAGCTGAGGGTGGCGCTGGTCTCGCCGGAGGTGACGATCATCACCAGCAGCAGGGCCACCACCGTGCCGATGGCGTAGCCATAAACCTTCATCGGGCGGACGTCGTAGATGACGGCGGTTCCCCGGAGCACGCGGTAGATCATCCAGAGTACCACCAGGATCATCACCGAGAAGGTTATCATCCCCGCCCCCGGCACCCCGAGCGCGCGGTAGAGGATCATCGCCGGAACGATCAGCAGCAGCACCGGCAGCGCCCCCCATACCGCGATGATATAGGCGTCGGTGAAGAAGATGCGGTTGCGCACGAACGCGGCGCAGATCCTGATGATAAGTGCCACTCCCAGCAGCAGCACGAAGAAGAAGACCGTGAAGACGATCACCGAGAGTGTGGGACGCCAGACGATGTAGTTCAGGAACTCCTTGATGGTGTCGGAGGTGACGATGGCGCTGAGCGTGGCATCGAACCCTTCATCCATCCTGTAATAGTAGCAGAGCGAGGCCACGATCACCGCAAAGGTGACGGCGATCACCACCCCCAGAATCGAGGTCTGCACGTTGGAGAGGATGCGCTGGTCGCGGATATCGGCGTAGAAGTTATAAGGGCGCAGCAGCGCGCGGAAAACGTTCTCGCGGAACCGCCGGGAGCTGTTGATAAGCAACAGGAAGACGATGGCGCAGCCGATCCCGGTAGCGATGAACAGCACCGTGGAGGGAGGGGTATAATCCCCCATCAGCACGTCCGGCGTCTTCTGGTCGGTGTAGAGCGCGGCCAGCATCGTGGCCCCCTGGCGCAGCTCGCGATTGAGCCCGTAGACCCCGCAGCTTGCCAGATCCTGATCGGAGTTGTTCACCGTGAGGATGGGGCGATCGGTACGGTAGTCGTTGAACGCCCAGTAGATCCCCCCGGCCGATTCGGTCTCCAGCAGAAGGTTGTACACATCGCCGATGAACTTGGCCTGCGCCTCGATGGAGATAGGGTCCTTGTGCCCGCTATGATTGCCGATCTGCACGAACTTGCCGTAGGTGAGCATCACCAGCGGGCGCTCCCCCTTCAGCTCGGTACGGGCACGCAGCAGCATCTGCTTGATCTTCACCGGGTCCACATCGAACGCGGTAAGCCCGGCGATATCGGCAAGGCGGCGCAGTTCCGGATTGTTCCAGTTGGTGGCCGAGAAGTAGAAAAGCCGGTGATCGACCGAATCGACCAGATTGCGCAGCCTCTTGACAGCCTCCAGCGCGCGGGCGCTCTCCCCCGGTATGGTGGCGCTGAGCCCGTAGGCCACCACGCAGGTATTGCTCCCCCCCTCCTCGATGGTGAACTTCACCCGGTCCAGCGACCGCCTGAGATAGCTTTCATCGCCGAACAGCGAGGCCGGCGGGGTTCCTATGGAGATATCGACGAAGGCCATCACCCCCATCTCATCGCACAGTTCCAGCAGGTAGGGATGGGGGACGCCATCGGCGAAACGGATCACGTTCACCCCCATATCCTTGATCGTCTGGATATCGCGGCGCATCAGCTCGTACGGGAGCGAGGCGCCGTAATCCTTGGAATCCTCCAGATAGGTGATCCCCTTGACGGTGATGGGCTGCCCGTTGAGCACCACCTGCGATCCCCGCACCGCCAGGGTGCGGAAGCCAACCTTCATCACCTGCTCATCGATAAGCGCCCCCCGGTAGCGAACCCGCATCACCGCCTCGTAGAGCCTGGGTGAGCCGGGAGCCCAGAGTTCCGGGGCGGTCACCGGCATGTTCACCTTCACGGTGGCGGTGCGCTTGCTCACCAGATTGAACGTCTGCACCGCACGCGCCACCTCCTGCGCCGGTATGGTATCGTTGAACGCCGGACGCCGGAGCACCACCTCCATATCGAAGTCGGCCCGGTCGTCAGGGATCGTCATCTGCGTCTGGACGCTGTCGCCGGCGGCGCCCCCCACGGTCATCCCCTTAATGGCCGAGGAGACCACCTGCACGTTGAAACGCGCCTCGGCATTGGCACCGTTCAGAATCGTCTCGAAACGGACGTCGTCAACCCAGACACGGGGAACGCCCACCAGGATCATATCCCGGAAGATGCCGCCGTAGGTACGGTTGCCCAGCAGAAGCTTTCTGAGAGGGACGGTGGAGGTATAATCGAGCCGGTTGGTAACCTCAACCTGGATGGCGTTGCTGGCGGCCAGCTTCACCCCGTCCGGCACGTTGATCGTGAACGGCATGCCGCTCTCGTGCTGCGTGACGAACTGGCCGTTGATGGTGATGGTGCTCTGGTATTGAACGCCATAGCAGACCAGTTTCCACCGGTAGTTCTGCAGCATCGACGGCGGGATCTGGAAATTGCGCCGGAACAGAAGGTTCGCCTCGTCGTTGAACGAGCTCGGGTTCTGTACGTTCTCCCAGGAATCGCCTCCATCGCGGGAGACCTGCCATGCCCCGTTCAGCGAGATCACATTCCGGGTGGAAGCGGACGTCAACGAGGAATAGACGCTTTTATCCGGCGATGGAGGGGGTGCCAGGAAGCTGGCCGGCTGGGTCTGTGCAATGGCGGAGGAAGCTGCCAGAACAAAAAGGAGAACAAGAACCGGCAGCAGGCGGTACGTTATAGCCAACGTTCTAGGATCGATTATGAGCCGACGCGTTAGATGCGGCGGGATTGAGAAGGAAGATCCGCGGAAACGAAATCGCGGATCCTGTAGAGAGCCGCGCAAAACTACGAACAGATGGGCCCAATACCAATCGCCAGCTAGCGGCGAACCCCTCTTCTGCGGCGATAATGTGCACGGTACGGACGAATTCGCGGCGGGCGTGGCGGGGCCGAACCGGAAGGAGCATCCCGGGTCATGACGATCGGGGCCGGCTCGGTGCGGGCCGTCGGGCGGTCCACCTCCACGGCAGCCAGCACGGCGGCCAGCGCCAGGGCCATCATATAACGTTTCAGGAACATCAGCGGCGACGTCCGGGACGCCACCGGATGACGCATATCGAGATACCCGTTCATAGTTTCCTGTACGGTTCTGTGCGTCGGCTGGTAGATAGTCTATAACATGGACGCGGAGAGGGGACGGCTCATGTACGCCGCCCGGCTCCCTCCTCTACCGAGAGGAGCACCCGCTCCGGGGATATGCCTCTCATGCATTCGTGCGTTCCGATCGGGCAGCGGTTCCCCCCGTGAATGCCGCAGGGCCGGCAGGGCAGTTCCCCGATCTCCAGGGTCCGCGATGCCTCGGCCAGCGGACCGAACCCGAACTCCGGGACGGTAGGGCCGAAGATAGCCGTTACGGGCGTTCCGACGCTTTCGGCGAGGTGCAGAGGGGCGCTGTCGTTGGTTATCACCCGTCCGGCAATTGCGACCAGCGCCAGGGTCTCCTCCAGCGAGAGGGTTCCGCAGAGCACATTCTCCGGGGGCAATCCCCCTTCCACGGCGATCCGGCGGCAGAGTTCCAGTTCCCCCCCGCTTCCGATCAGCAGGACCTTTCGTTCCCTCTCATGCAGCCGCCGTGCCACCTCGGCATAGCCATCGGCGGTCCAGCGCTTGGTGGGCCATACCGAGCCGGGGGCCAGCAGGATCACCCCAGCGGCATCGGGGAAGCGCTCCCCCATCCGGTCCAGATCCTCCCGCCGGGGATACAGCCGCATCCTCCGTTCCGGTGCCGGCACCATGATACCGCCGGCGGCCAGCAAGGTTGCATTTCTCTCGGTTTCATGCAGGGCGATGTTGTACTCCACGCGGCCGGTCAGCATCCAGGGAGCATCGCTCTGGCGGAAGCCGATCCGCCGGGCAACCCCCGCACGCCGTACCATATAGGCCGAACGGAACGAGCGATGCGGCAGAAACGCCATATCATAGCCGGCATCCCGCAGTTCCAGGGCCAGTTCCGCGGTTCCCCCTTTCTTTCGCTTGTCGAAGCGGTGCAGCCGCCGGAGCCCCGGATATCCCTCGAACAGCCCCGCGTACTCGGCGCGCACCACCAGCCCCACCTCCGCGGCCGGGGCCACGGCGGCGATGCCGCGGAGCATACCGCTGGCGAGAACGGCATCCCCCAGAAAACCGCTCTGCACAACCAGAAGCCGCTCATTCATACCGTATCCCCGGAGTGTGTTTCCATTTCCGGTGCTGCCATACCCATTGTTCCGGATTCCTCCGTATCTCCCCTTCAAGATCATCCACATATCGCTGCGTCAGCAGCCGGGCTCCCTCCGGGGTATCGGGAAGATCGGCGTGCGCTATCTCGCGAAGCTCCACCAGATAGGTGCCATCGCTCTGGCGCGCGGCGTAGCCGGCGATAACCCGTGGCCGGTAGCGCAGCGCCAGGCGCGCCGGCGTGGCGAACGTATAGGTTGGAAGCCCGAACATCTCCACCAGCGCATCGCTCTCGGATGCCGACTGATCGGCCAGCATCGCCAGCACCCCGCCGCGCCGCAGCAGGCCGTGGGCCTCGCGCGCAGCGCGCGCGGTACGGATAAGGCTGTTCCCCCGTGCGGTGCGCGTTCTGTCCAACTGGCCGTAATCGCGCTGATCCTTCACGATGATGGAGAAGGGGACGCCGGAGAGCGCGGCCGCGCCGAAGGCGAGCAGCTCCCAGTTGCCGAAATGCCCCGACAGGAGGATGGCCCCCTCCCCGCCGATTCCCCGCAGCAGCTCCGCATTTCGTATCCTGATGCACCGTTGCAGCTGGCGGTCGCTCAGATGCCTGATCGTCAGGATCTCCAGATAGACCGTCAGGAGGTTATGGAGCGAGGCACGGCCGATCCTGGAACGCTCGCTCTCGGAGAGGTCCCCCATCGCCAGCGCCAGATTGCGGAGAGTAACCTGGCGCCGCACACCGGCCCACCAGAATAGCGCCGCCAGCGGGCGCGCCAGGCTCCGGCAGAACCGGAACGGAAGAAGACGCCCCACAGGACCGAAAAGAAAGCGCCAGAGCGCCGCGTTCAATCGTTCGTTCAGAGACCGGTTCCGGATGTTATGAATGCAATGAGACGGCCCCGTAGCGCGGGGCCGTCTCAAGATAAATCAATCCGGGAGGATGACGATGCTCGCGCCCCTCCCCGGCACCGCGAAGACCGCAGCGCCTAGCGGCTTCCCTCGTAGGAGGAGCCGGTGCTGCTATTGTTCAGCGTCGCCACCTGCTCCCAGTTGGCATTGCGCACTTCCGACGGCGCGTTGGAATGCACAAGGGAGAAGGCACCGGTCTGGGTACGGTCGATGAACACGAACTCGTAGTTCAGCCGGTTATAGCTCCAGACCTCGTAGGGCTTCCGGTTGAACTCCTGGAAGTGCCGCTCCACCCCGTCCGGCTTGCCATATTTGAGAAGCACACGGCCGCGATCGCTATCCCAGCCGCGCGGAGCCATCGGCGCCGAGTAGAGATTGCGCGCCTCCTCCACCCTCTTGTAATACTCCTGGCGGTTTTCATTCTCCGGCGTGCCGGGAGATGGGTCGCGCACCCCCCAGAAACGGGTCAGGAAGCGAGCCTTGGAATCGGCCCCGCTCAGCCCCTCCCAGAGGTTATCCTCGGCGTCGCCGGCGATATACCGCACCTTGGCATATTCGGTATCCAGCTCATCCTCCTTCAGCCCGGCATATTCCGGGTCCACGATCGCCGTGGCATCGGTGGCCGCCGCAGGAGCCGCCGCAAGGGTTTTCCGGTAGGCATCGAGTTCCGGGTTGTTGACCACGAAGCTCCGGAAGACCATCACCGAATCGGTGGCCCAGCGGCTAAGGCCGCCATACGCCTTCACGCTGACAAAATACTGGCCGCTCGGAAGCGAATCGAGCGGGATGGAGTTCAGCTCCACACTCACCTTCGAGGAGGGCCTGGGACGGGTCAGCTTGGTTTCGTAGAAGACCTTCCTGGAGGCATCGGCGAGGCGGTAGACCAGATGATACTCCGAGGTCGCGATCCGGTTGGCGTTATACACCTCGGTATAGGTATTCAATACCAGGAAGGGAGGATTGATAACCGATGAGACGTTCGGCAGCACCATATAGCCGTTGCGGAAGAACGGATTGGCCGGGTCGTCGCTCGGGGCGGCCTCGTTGACCACCACCACATCGCTGAGCTGGAGATTCCCCCCTGCAAACGAGGGAACATCGAGCTTGAACGATGCGGAATCCCTTTTGCCCTGATCGGCCTCGTCCTGATAATAGATCTGGGCATCGTACTCTCCCGGCGGAAGCGCCACCAGCTTGCTGCCGAGCATCGCACGGGCCTCCCCATCGCCGCTTCCCTGCGGCACGGCGGTCACCCAGTCGGCGATCCTGGGCTCCGGATTCCCCTTCTCACGGAAGGTGAGCCGGGTATACAGCTGCCCCATCATCGCCCCATCCTTCTGCTTGACATAGGCAAGCCCGGCATCGGAGAATTCGATATTGAACTCCACGAGGCTGGTAGTATCGTTATAGGCCGACACATTATAGGAGAAGGCGTAATTCAGTGGCCCCGGCTGCCCCTGCAGCGAGGGTGAGGCGAGCATCGCAAGGGCCGCACCTGCCGCAACAAGCCCGGGCATCCGAAATCGAGGTAGGTTCATGATGGATTGATCTGGATCTGTTGGAAGATGGAATGTGAATGACGGCTACCGCGATCATATCCCGCCAAACCGACCCCGGTAATGACGATCGGCTGCGGGGGAGGGTGTATGAAGTCGCCCGAAAAAAAACGGGCCCGGCCGGCGGCGAAAGGTACTCCAGTCGCATCAACCGGGCCGGGCCCGAACTACGTCATCCGGCATCCGGGCGCCCCTCCCCGAAAGGGAGATAACGCCGGCTGCGCCGGGGCCGGTTACTGGAACCGGACGGAGGCGGTGATCTGGTTGACCAGACCGAGCGTCTCGTGCGGGCGCACCGAATAATCGAGCTGGCCGTAGAACGAGCCGGTCTGATACATCAGGCCCACGCCACCGCTGAGGCCGAAGGCATCGGCGGTGCCGAGCTGGTATCCGGCGCGGGCCGAGACCAGGTTGTTCCACACATACTCGGCTCCGAGCGACACATATTCGCCGCGATCGGAGGCGGTGGAGAACTCGGCGCTCGCCATCAGGAAGTTGCCATCGGCACCATCCATCACCTCCGAGGAGATGCCGCCACGGAAGGTAAGCGGCAGCGATGCCTCGGTGGCCTCAAGCTGAACGTCCGGGTTCTGGTTGCCGGTAACCGGATCGAACCCGCCGGTGCGGACAAGGCCGTTGCCCACGTACTTCAGCGGTGCCGAAAGGTTCTGCACCGAGAAGCCGATCCGCATGCCGAGGATGCCCGGCTCGTAGAGGGTACCGACATCGAACGCAACGCCGCTTGCCGACTGCGTGGCAAACGAGAGGTTGACGAACTTGCCGGTGACGCCGAACGAGAACTGGTCGGTAAGCTGGCCGGCGAACGAAAGCGCAAGCGCAAGATCGCTCACCCGGTAGGTCTCGCCGGTTCCATCCTGATCGAACATCGTGGTAACCGGGATATCGTCGGTGCCGTAGGTAACGGCGCTGACGCCGGCGTTATAGGCTTCGCCGACCGGGAAGGTAACGCCGGCGAAGTTATGGGTGATCCCGGCGAACATCGACGTAAAGCTGTACGATGCGCTGGCCCCCTCGATCTGCGTGATGCCGGCCGGGTTCCAGTACAGCGTGGTGGGATCATCGGCGACCCCCACAAAGCCGCTGCCCATGCCCACGGCGCGCGCGCCGATGGGGATGTTCAGGAACGTGCCGAGACCGGCGCCAACCTTCGAGAAGTCCTGGGGTTGGTCGTTCGAAGTATTCTCCTGGGCGGTCAGGCCTGAAGTCAATGCCCCGAAGGAGAGCACAACCGCAGCACCGATCCCGTATATCTTTCTCATTACTATATCTCCAGATTATTTGTTCTCTGAGCGAAGGATAACCGATCGGTGGGATCCGGGCGGCCTCCGCACGGGGCGGGGGCCGCCATCCCACGGTTATGCTAGCGGCTGTTCAAACGGAAGCCACCCACGACCACCGCAACCTTCTTCACGGTCTCGGCACCGTCCGGAGTCGAAATCCGGATGATGATGAGCTGGCTCTGCACCTGGCGGTTTGCCTTCGACAGAAGATCCCACACCTCTACGGCGACGCGGCCATCAGCGTTCTCCTCCTGGTGCTCGATCGTCTGAAGCAGCTCGCCCGACTCGGTATAGAGCTGGATCGTGCACTCGCGCGGCAGGCGCGTGATGTACAGGCGGCGATCGGTGTTGGAGGACTGGCCGATATGGTTGATCAGATACGGGTTCGGAACCACCGAGATACGATCGAGCATCTCGTCGGTATAGGACTCGCCGGCCTTCACTTCGGCCGCCGGAATCTCTACGAGCACCTTGGCGCCCGGCTGCGGAAGCCCGAGCGTGCCGCCGGTGAAGTCCACGACGAACTTGTCGCCGACCTGGAAGTCCTGCGACGGAGGCGTCTGCGGGACGATGGAGGCATCAACCTGGGTTCCGGTGTTTCCAAAGCCTGCGTAGTCGATGAAGATCTCGGCGCCGTTCACCATCAGCTTGTGGGTGAACTCGATCGACTGGCCGTTGGAAGTGTAGCTGCCTCTGTAATAGCGGTTCGGCGTTCCCAGATACGAGCGGCTATCGTTGGCCGCACCGATAATGCCGGCGTTACGACGGAACTGATTGGTACGCGAAGCAAAGCTGAAGGTATCCGGATTCAGCCAGCCGAACGCATACAGAGCGTACTTGCCCACGTCGATCGTACGACCGAGTCCGAGCGCCAGCGGCGTGGTATCGGCCTTGACCTTGGCGGCCGGATCGGCCGGGAACTCGTAGTTGTACTCGATCGACTGCTGCACCGGGTTGCCGTTATCGTCATAGACGGTACGGTTGTAGCTGGCGATGTTGCGCACCCGCATCGTGAGATACTCGACGTTGTTGAAGGTGTACGTGTTGGTACCCTTGGTCGCCGTGATAGTCTCGGTGCCTCCCGGCAGGAACTCAACCTCGATCTTCGGCTGGCCGATGCTCGGGATACGCTGTGCCTCGTCGGTGTTGACGGCATTGCCGAACAACTGGCCTACGAGCTGGCGGCCGGCAGCAAGGTTCGTGTTGGCGCCCTGCGCCTGAACGGTGAACGGATTTGCGGTGCGATCGCCGAAGCGGCCGACACGAAGCGAATCACCGAACTGGTAGAAGGCGTAATCGAAGCCGATGCCGAAGGTGTTCTTGTAGATGCCGCTGCGGCCGTACACCGGACGGAGCGGATCGGTAAGGAACGAGCCATTGACGGAGATACGGACGTCGCGGGCATCATGCAGGCTGTCGGTGCCGACACGATAGGTAGCCAGCGCGCTGTCGAGCAGGCGGATCGTGGGATCGGCGCGATCGCTGAACTGGCCGTCGTAGTTCAACGGGATGCGGATCAGCTCGGTACCCGCACGGCGGCTACGAACGATCACCTCGCTGGAATAGAGGAAGTTCGGGATGAACGTACCCGGCACCAGTGCCAGGTTGAACGGATCCAGCGGCTGGAACTCGAACTCCAGCGTATCACCGCCGAAGAGCTGTCCGAGACGATCATTATCCAGCGAGATGAAGCGGAAGTTGTAGATACCGCCCAGGCCTTCGGTGGAGATCACCCTCGGGGTGACGGTCGGGCCGGCAGGCGGGGCCTCCGGCGTAGCGCGCACCTCGTTGATGCCGGCGATGCCGGAGTTCGTCTTCGACGGCGTTCCCTCGTCGCTACCGGCGTCGTATGCGAGCACCTGATAGTAGTAATCGACGTTGTTGATCAGCTTCTCGTTCTGATTCAGGTTCTCCTGATTCTCGGTGATCGCACCGTCGTTGTTGTCGTCGCCGACGTCAACGAAGCGGCGTCCATCGGTGATGCTGTCCATGATCGACGTGATAGCGTCGCGGACGATATCGCGGATGGCCTTGTTCTTGAACTGGTCGCCGAAACGGCCGTCGTTGAACATGGTCGAATCATCGTTGTTGTCGTCGTACGGATCGAACTTGAAGTCGAAGATCGGCGCACGGCGGTTCAGGTTCACCGCCACGATGCGGACGGAATCGCCAGTGACGCCGTAGCGGATCGTATCGTAGCGGAACACCGGATAGCTGCCGGTGATCCTCGGACGTCCCATCTCGGCCAGCATCGGCAGACGCGACCACGCGCCCAGGATGGACAGATCGTTCAAGCTGTCGGCGAAATAGCGGGTCACGCTATCGGGCATCGGCGGAATGCTGAAGCCACCGATCGTGCGGAACCCGAGGTTCCAGCCGGAAGTGGTGTCGGTAGCCGACACAAGGCCCGGGGTACGGCGGCCACGCTTGATGGTATAGCCGGCGAAGTCGAGGCCACGCTCCAGACGGTCCAGCGAACGCTCCGAGCGCTCATCCCAGTTCAGCTCCACGCCGTTGTTCAGCGGGCGCCAGGAGACCTGTGCCGGATCCGGAGCGACCGGTGCCTGGAAGTTGTTGTCATAGACGCTCTGGGCGAACGTATCGAGCTGCCAGAGGTTGCCCATGTCGGCTTCCTGGCCGGTCGTGACGCCGCTCTTGCCGAGAGCGAACAGGATGCCCACAACCACGCGTGCGGTGTCGCCGGGGGCCATGTTGAACGGTCCGGTGGACATCAGGAAGCGGCGATCGCCGGGGCCGATATCCACATCGCGCTGGGTACGGTCGGAGATGAAGTCGTAGCGCTGTTCCGGCGTGGAGGGATCCTCCTGGATCGGCCAGTTCTGGAACACCGACAGACCCACCTGCTCGCGCTCGGTGAACACCCGCTTATCCTTGCGGATGAAGCCGGCCGAATCCACCGCCGGGCTCTCCAGGAAGTCCAGACCGAGGTAGCCATACGGCTTGGAGCTGGACTCCGGCTCGCTCCACTGCACCGCCAGGTTGAGGGTATCCTCTTCCTTGGCCGGGATGAAGATGGTCGCACGGTCGTTGCTCGGGGTACCGATATCGATATCGAGCGCCGGGGCCATATAGCAGTTCAGCAGATCCTGCCCGGAGCGGTTGATGATGGCGTAGCGGATGAACAGGAAGTCCTTGTAGCGGCCGAAGCCCCAGGTATAGACGGTCTGCTCGACCTGAATGCCGATCGGATAACCCTTCTCGATGGCCGATGCGCGCGAGATGCGCTCGTAGCGGCTGAGATCGGTATCCTTATAGACAGAGAAGATATCCTCGCCGGAGATGATCGCCGGGCCCTTCGGATAGGTCTCGAGATTACGCAGGTTCACATCATCCACATACTCGCCGAAATAACGGTCGAACTTCAGCTTGTCCGCCGGGTGGGTATCCCACATCGGCCAGTTCGGACCATTGACGTCCAACTGATCGAAGGGCTCGCCGGTGAAGTTGCTGTAGTCGGTCGAGAAGTAGAGACGATACTTGTTGATAGCGTCCGGGGTCTGATCCAGAACATTCTTGATCAGCGGGCCATTGATGGTGCCCGGGATCATCCAGGACGCACCGGAGTTCGGGTTATAGCCGATCACCGACATCTTCGAGAGTTCGCCCGAGGGGAGCTCCTTCTGGGCGCCGAACCAGACGCCGCCACCGAAGATGTATGCCTGGCCCGAACCGCGCGGCCAGATACCGCCGGCGTTTCCGTTGGAAACGTTCAGGCCGAAAATGCCGTAGTTCGACGAGAAGAACTCGATATCGGAAACTTTGTTTCTGATGACCTCGAATGCATTGTTCGGCACACGAAGAACGGAACGGTCCTTCTTCCCCTCCTCCTTCTTCTCCTCCTTCTCCTGCTTCTGCTTCGGAGTGGTCCGTGCAGAAAGCGGAGGCGAAGCCAGGAGGAGCGAACCGGCAGACAATGCCAGAAGCATCCCCTTCGTAAAGGTTCGCAAATTCATGTGTATTCCTCTAAGAATTGATAATAGCCTTGTATCACCGTATGAGAGGACGGGGGGACACCGGGGCCCCCCCGCCGAATCGAATTAGAACCTCAGCCTGACGCCGACGGAGATGGAACGCGGGGTCTGGTAGTAGCCGCGAAGCATCTGGGCGGTAGCGATATATCGCTGGTAGCCCTCGTAGCGCTCCTGCTGGGTAACCACGCCGTCGAGGTTGGAATCGGCATACGGGTTATAGTACCGGGTGCCGTAACGGTCGTACTGGGTCACATCCCAGGTCTCCGGACGGTTCGGATCGATCTCACGGTAGTGCGGAGTGGCGATGAAGTCACCGATCTTGCGGTTCATGCCAACGCCGTCGCTGTTCGGGTCGCCGGTGATCGAGTAGCGTGATCCGCCGGTGGCGGCCAGGCTGCGGGAGTAGCGAACTCCGATCGGGCCGGTAGCATTGAAGATGTTGAACACATCGGCATACAGGCTCAGCTCCAGATTGCCGACGCCGTCGCCGAAGAAATCGCGAAGCTTGATTCCACGCTCGAGGTGAATCTCGGTGGAGAAGGTCGAGGGAAGACGCTGCGAGTTGTACTCGGTCGTCGGCTGCCCGCGCTCGGTCTCACGGGTATACGGAAGGCCCGAGGTAAACGTCGAGGTGAACGTGATGTCCGAGTTCTGAAGGATCTTCAGGCCACCGATCGATGGGCCCTCGCCATCACCCCAGACCAGCGAGAGCGTGCCGGTCAGCTTGTGGGTCTGGTCGTAGTTCAGCGGGTACTCCGTCAGCGGGAGCTTCTGCTGCTCGCCGGTATACGGGTCCACCGAACCGATCAGCACCGAGTAGTTCGCACCCGGCTCCGAAGCAGTACCGACGGCCTTCTGAAGCGTATAGTTCAATTCCAGACCGAAGTTGTCCGACAGCAGACGCCGGGCGGTGATTTCAAGACCACGCACGTTGCCATACTCCGCGACGCTGTAAATGATATACGGCGACGGAATAGCCGGGACGTAGGTAACACCGGTCTGATTGTAGATATCGCGATAATAGGCCGAGACATCGATGTAGTAGTTATCGGCGATCTGGGCCTCGTAGCCCATTTCATAGATAAGAACCTTCTGCGGATCGATATTCGGATTGCCGAAGAGCTGGTTGCCGCGCTGCGCATCGCCGAAGGCGTTGTCGTACAGGTTGTTGAACTCCGGCATCTTGAACATCATCGCGAAGTTCACGCGGAACTGCGAGTTGTCGGTCACCGGATAGCTGACGCCGATACGGGGGCTGACCTGGAACTTCACGGTGGCATCCTCGGCGCTCTTAAGGCCCAGCACCACATCGTCAATCGTGGCACGGCGCGACGGCGGCACCTTGGTGTTCGGGTTCAGGAAGTCGAAGCGGACACCCGGCTGGAAGAGGATCGACTTGTAATCGAAGCGGGTCTGCACATACAGAGCGCCTTCGATCGGCTTGTACGGCTCCTTGAAGAAGTTGCGGAGCGTGCCGGTGGTATCGCTGTTGAAGTAGCTGACGTCGTAACCGTACACGTCGAAGAACGGGTTGCCTTCCCAGGGAAGGTTGTTCTCGTGACGGCGGAGCGTGGTCTGGGTGAACTCGAAACCGGACTTCACCTGGGTCTGCACCTCGCCCAGCTGGAAGTTGGTCTCGTAGTTCCCCTTCAGCCCGATGCTCATGGCCTCGCGCACTTCCAGGCTACGGGAGTTGCCGTGCACCGGGAAGCTGCCATCGATCAGGCCATACGGGTTCTGGCTGGCACCGCCGGTCTCCGGTCCCTCGTACAGGCCGGTCAGCGGGTTGCGCCCGAACGACGAGATACGGTCCGGATAGTACTGGTTCAGCGCAACGTCGGTCTCCGGATTGGCGTAGCGGTCGATAACGTTATCGTTATCGGCGTCCTCCGGCAGATAGATATCGTAGGTATCGAAGAGGCCGTAGTCCTTCGACTCGTCCTTCTTGCCGATCTCGTTCATATGACGCACCCACGAACCGCTCACCTCGAAGTAGCTGCTGGCATCCAGGGTCTGGAAGTAGCGCACGTTCGCACGGTTGATGATGGTGTTCTGGTTGACCTGCTGGGCATCGCGCTCCAGCACGCCGCTCTGAACGGTGGTATCGCCGCCGTTGGCGAACCGGGGATTGTCGAACTGATAGATGCTGTTCCAGTCGCCGGTCTCGGAGCTGGTAAGACCCAGCTCGCCGCCGAGCTCAAGGAAGATGCTCTCGGTGAGGCCGAGCTTGAACTTCGCATTGAGGTGGCGGTTGAGCACCTCCTGGTGCGGAAGTGCGCCGAGGTTGGTCGGCTTCAGGGAGAAGCCCCAGACCTGCTGGGCAACCTGGGCACGCTGCTGGGCGTACTGCTCCGACATGTCGAACACCTCGTAGGAGCTGCCGCTGTACGGAACGCTCTGGAGCTTGCCGGCAATGAAGAAGGTAAGCTGTTCGAGGATCGGCCCGCCGAAACCGAACTCATAGATCTTGCTGCCGGAGCTGAGGAGCTTTGCTCCGGGGAGCGTGGTGTCGATCTCGGTTCCCGCCTTCTTGACGGTAACCGGCTCGCTGGAGCCGTAGAGTGCCGGAACGCCCGTACGGAAGTTGAAAGTACCCTCGTAACGGTCGTTGCGGCCGTTACGGGTAACCGTATTGACCACGCCGGAGAGAACGTCGCCGTAATCGGCGCCGAACCCGGAGGAGATCACCTGGACCTCCTCCACCGCCATGGTGGAAACCGTCGGGTAGTAGCTGGAGTTGGTCGTACCGAATCCGCCCGAGAACGGATCGCTCACTTCGACGCCGTCGACACGGATCGAGGTCTCGTTGGCACGGCCGCCACGAATGGAGAAGCCGTTGACGCCACCGGTGGTAACACCGCTGGAGAGAGCCACCGCGCCCTGGATGTTGGTGCGTGCACTGCGCTGCATCTGCTCGCCGGTCATGGAGGTCTGCTTGCCCACACGCTCGGCAACAACAACGTCGGCACGGGCACTCACGAACACCGAGTCGGTGCGCGATACGGAGCTCTGCAGACGAGCGTTCAGGGTGGTGGTCTGGTCGACCGAGATGCGCACGCCTTTGTTGAGATAGGTGCTGTAGCCGACGGACGTGATCTGAATGTCGTAGACATCAGCACGAACGCCCGCGATCAGGAACGAACCGTCCTCCTTGGAAACGGCACCTCTGGTCGGGGAGGTACCGAGGATCTTGATCGTTGCTCCGCGCACCGACTCTCCCTTCTCGTTGGTCACCTTGCCGGCCAGCGTACCTACGGTCTGTGCCTGCACGGCCAACGGAGCGAGAAGCGCAACTGTGGCTAAGCTAAGTAGCCTGCGTTTCATCTGAGCACTCCTTGGTATGGATGTAGTATGAAGTAGCATGGATCTATATTTACTCTGAAAATCTTGTCGTAACTCTATTCTTCCGGCATGGCCGATGCCGTTGAAACTTTCCGCGATCCCCCTCCGTAGCCCGGAAAAACGAAGGATTCGAAGGGGATGGAAGCAGCTTCCGAACAGGAACAAGCCGTCCGCCGGACTTCGTAGCGGAGAAGTCCGAAGAAGAGGAAGGAGGGGGTGGAAGAGGAACGCACCTGGCGTTGAAACCGAATGCTATCGGGCACTGAGGCTTGATTACCAGCGTTGGTAGGGAGTTTTATCAAAATTTGACGCCGAATATAGCCTCGCGCGGACGTAACCGCAAAATTATCTCCGCTGATTCCCGCTCCCGACGGGAACATTCTCCCCACCACCGCCGTCTCAAGTTGTATTCTTCCAGTTCTCCTGTCCTGAATCAACCTACACTGCATTCCGGAAAAAGTTACCAGCTCGTAATACTTCGTTCCGGTCGCCTCCCCCGCTCCTGCCATCCCGCTCCCCGGCTTCCCCCTTCTCCATAGCAGCGCTCATGCACAAACCTACACGTGTGGGGGTGAAAAGTTACCCGTTTGCGGCATAACGATACGGGCTCCACGCCCCCTGTTCCGGATGTTCCCGCTTCCGCACTCCCCGGCCACGGTCCCCCCCCACACCTGTCCCAATACGGCAAACGCCGCGACACTCCTGGTATCGCGGCGTTATCACCCGTCACACGGACATTCCCGCAGGAAGCTATTCCTCCTCGAAGCGAAGCGTACGTACCCGCTGCACCACGTTCAGAAGCCCCAGCTTGTTCAGAATCGTATCGCTCAACTCCTCGTCGGTGCGCATCACGGTGAGGGCCTGGCCGGTTCCCTCGCGGCGCCCGAGCGTCACATCGGCGATGTTGACGTTATGCGTGGAGAGCGTGGAGCTGACCGCGGCGAGCACCCCCGGCTGATCCAGATTCTCGAAGAGGATGATGGAGCCGATGGGGCGGATATCCAGCCAGACGTCATCGACCATCACCAGCCGCGGCTCGTTCCAGCCGATCACCGTCATGGCGGCGGTGCGGGTTTCGCGACCGCTGGTGACCTCCGCACACAGAAGCATGTTGAACCGGGGATGCGATCCCTCGCCCACGGTGACCAGCTTCACCCGGTTACGCTCGGCCAGCATCTCGGCGTTGATGGCGTTGACGGTCTTATCCAGCCCCAACCCCACCATACCGGCAAGGAACGAGGCTCCCAGACCGCGCGCTATCGGCGTGGCATTGCTGCCATAGACGATAAGTTTGCAGGAGACATCGTGGTTTTCCACGAGCTGTCCCAGCAGGGCCCCGAGCCGTTCGGCCGCACGCATCATCGGCATGGCCTCGCTCTCCAGCGAACCTTCCAGGCCGGCCGCGTTCACCACGCCGCGTGCCCCCTTCCCTTCGAAGAAATCGGCCATCTGCGCGGCGATATCGATCGCCACACGTCCCTGGGCCTCCTCGGTGGATGCCGCCACATGGGGGGTTGCCACCACGTTCGGATGATCGATCAGGGGATTCGGGAATGTGGGCGGCTCCCCGGCAAAGACATCCAGCGCCGCCCCTGCCACCTGGCCGGCGTTCAGCGCCTCCAGGAGTGCGGCTTCGTCGATAAGCTCGCCACGGGCGGTATTGACGATAAAGACGCCGCGCTTCATCCGGGCAAATTCGGCGGCGCCGATCAGGCCGCGGGTCTCGGCCAATAGCGGGATATGCACCAGAATGATATCGGAGGTGGCGATCAGATCATCGAACCCCGCAGGCTGGATTCCCAGCTCCTCCACGGCCGGCGCGCTCAGCACCGGATCATATCCCACCACCACGGTATCGAACGCTTGCAGGCGGCGGGCCACCTCCTTGCCGATACGTCCCAGCCCCAGCACCCCGACACGCTTTCCCAGCAGCTCGGTTCCCACGAAGGTCTTGCGGTCCCACGCGCCGGACCGGAGGCTGGCGTTGGCGGCCGGGATCTTCCGGAGCATCGATAGCAGCATGGCGATGGTATGCTCGGTAGCGGAGACGGTATTGCCTCCCGGAGTGTTCATCACCACGATCCCCATCTCCGTAGCCGCCTCCACGTCGATGTTATCCACACCGGCGCCGGCGCGGCCTATCAGGCGCATACGGCTCATGGTGCCGATCATCTCGCGGTTCACCTGCACGGCGCTTCGCACCACCATGCCATCGAACTGCGGGAGCATCCGGTGCAGCTCCTCGGGGGAGAGGCCCACGGCCCGCTCCACGGTGATGCCACGTGCCTGGAGGATGCGATCGCACTCCTTGTTGACCGCATCGGCGATAAGAACTCGGTACTCCATCATGCTCCCTCCCCATCCGGCCGATGGGCGGTTTCGTTGAATGTCTTCTGCGCCGCAGCCAGCCCCGCCCCCGGCGTATGCGTATTGCCGATATCGGCCAGCGCGCTTTCGATGGCATAGAGGACGCTCAGCATATCGGCTTCATCATAATAACCGAGATGCGACACCCGGAAGATCTTTCCTTTCAGATGATCCTGTCCTGCGGCCATCGTCACCTGGTACTTCTTCTTTATCAGCTTCATGAACTCCTCCCCCTTCTCCGGCAGGCGCACCGAGGTAAGGGCATTGGAGGGGGGCTTGCCGAACGGCTCCAGCCCCAGCGCCGCCACGCCGGCACGAAGCGCGCTTCCAAGGCGCTGATGGCGGCTCCAGACGTTCTCGATCCCTTCTTCGCGGATCATCCGGAGCGCCTCGGCCACTCCCAGCACCAGCGTCACCGCCGGAGTCCAGGGGGTATCCTCCGAGAGAAGGGATTTGCGGGCGACCCTCATATCGAAATAGAACTTCGGCAGCCGGGAGGTCTCCGTGGCCTTCCAGGCGCGCTCGCTCAGGGCGATAAAGGCCAGCCCCGGAGGGATCATCAATCCCTTCTGCGACCCGGTCACCACCACATCCAGATCCCACTCGTCGAACCGCATCTCGTGCGCTCCCACGGCGGTGATGCCGTCCACGATGATAAGGCCATCGAACGAGGGGCGGACCGCCGCGGCAATCGCACGGACATCGGTATAGACACCGGTGGAGGTTTCGCTGTGGGTAAGGCAGAGCGCCTTTGCGGCGGGATGCTCCGCCAGGGCTTCCAGCACACGCTCGGCGGTGACGGCACTGCCCCACTCCACGGTGATCTCGTGCGGAACCAGGCCGTAGGCACGGGCTATCTCCCCCCACCGTTCCCCGAACTTGCCGGCGTTCACGAACACGAGTTCATCTCCCGGCGAGAGAGTATTGACCAGCGCCGACTCCATGGCACCGGTACCGCTGGCGGTAAGGGTCAGCACCGGCTGCGAGGTGCAGAACAGATACTGCAACCCCTCGGTGACATCACGAAGCGCCCCCTGAAACTCGGGAGTGCGATGATGGATGATCGGCTGTGCCATACGCAGCATCACCGATTCGGGAACCGGCGTGGGGCCCGGCGTGAACAAACGTGGTTTCATGGAGAGTTACCTGCTTGGAGCTTGGTATTGATGCTTGGAACATAAGGGTGGACCATGATGGTCCGCCGGTCATTCAATCCGTCAGTCCGTGGCGTTCAGCCATGAAGAACCCATACCAACCCCGCACCACTCCTGGCCGGCTCCCCCCTTCTCCCCCTCCTTTTCACAATTCGCCACACCGGTTCAAGGGGAATCGGGCACGTTCTCCCTCCCCCGCCAATCAGAACGCATTGCCCAGCGCCCCGAGGAGCTTATCCCGATTATGCCGGGTCTGGGAGGAATAGGGGATCACGCCGATGCACGCCGGATACCGTTGGAGCAGTTCGGTCACCTCCTGCACGCGTGCCTCCGCCTGTATCGCCGAGACCTTATCGTATTTGGTAAGCACCACCAGAAAGGGGCGGCCGATGGAATCGAGCCACTGGAACAGATCCAGGTCCAGCTGCGGGGTTTCGTGGCGGATATCGCTCAGCGCCACCACCAGACGAAGCTGGTCGCGGCCGCTGAGATACGACTCGATGAGCCGGACCCACGCTTCGCGCTCGGTCTTGGAGACCTTTGCATATCCGTATCCCGGAAGATCGACGAAGTGGAAGCGATCGTTGATGCGAAAGAAATTGATCTGCTGGGTCTTGCCGGGGGTGGCGCTGGTTTTGGCGAGCGCCTTGCGGCCGACGATGGAATTCAGGAGCGACGACTTGCCGACGTTGGAACGGCCGGCGAAGGCGATCTCTGGGGTCGGGGCTTTGGGGAACTGCTCAGGGCGCGCTGCGCTGATCACAAATTCCGCGGATGTAATTCGGAGCATATCGCATAACTAACAAAAAAAAGAGCCATCGAACACACGATGGTGCCCGATGGCTCAAGAATTTTACACTTGGGCCGGTTACCGGCCCCAGCGCATGCTAATAATCGTCATCCTCCGTGGACTCCCAGCGCCGGTCGTTGCCCGCGCCGCCGCGCTCGCGCTCACGGCTTGGGCCCCCTGCGCCACGATCACGATTGCCTCCGGGCCCGCTACGGCGCCCGCCGCGATCACCGCCGCCGCCATAGCCGCCACGATCACCGCCGCCGCCGTAGCCGCCGCGATCACCGCCACCGCCATAACCGCCGCCGCCACTGTAACCGCCACCGCCGCCGCTGTAACCACCACCACCGCCGCTGCTACGGCCACGGTACTCGGAGTCTCCGCCGCCGCCGCTGTAGCCGCCGCGTCCGCCGCCGCCACCACCGCCGAACGAGCGTTCGCGCGGCTTGGCTTCATTGACCGTCAGGGTACGCCCCATCCAGTCCTTGCCGTTCATTTCCTCGATAGCACGCGCACCATCCTCATCGCTCTCCATCTCAACGAAGCCGAAGCCTCTGGCGCGGCCGGTCATCTTGTCCATGATGATGCTAGCGGCGGTCACATTGCCGAATTCTCCGAAAGCTTCACGAAGATCCTCCGCCGTTGCGGAGTAGGGGAGATTCCCCACGTAGATGTTCACTGATACACCCTGTGTGTGAATAGTACTACAATTAACTGACTGCTATCATGGCCGGGCGACTCATTTGGGCTGTTCGGAGTAGCGGTTTGAATAACCTGACAAATACCGACATGAAAATGAAGAGCCGACAAACCAAGAAGCCTCTCTACAAAACTGTAGAGAGGCTTCCGCAACCATACAACAATTTTCGCCGAAAGCAAAAACAATTTTTAACCAGCCGGCATCCCATCCCGGCGAACCGGGCGAAATTCCGCGATTACGCCTGCTTTTCGCCGTTCTCGTCGCCGGCAGCTCCCTCTCCTTCTGCGGGAGCGGAACCCTCGGCAGCAGCGGCATCGGTAGCGGCCTCATCGCCGGCGGGAAGCTCGGCGGCGGCCACTTCGGCGCCCGGAAGCTCCTGGGTGGTATCAACCGTCTCCGCCGGTGCTGCCGTCTCGGCTACCGGAGCGGTTTCGGCTGCTGCCACGGGGGCATCGGCCGGCTTCTGCTCGCCGGAAGCCTGCTTGGCACGGCTGCGGGCAACGCGCTCGGCACGCGACATCACGCTCTTGGAGCGGCTGCGGGCTGCGCTATCGTCGCGGTCCATGTTATAATCGACCAGTTCCAGGATGGCGATGCGTGCACCATCACCCAGGCGCTGCCCCAGCTTCACCACGCGGGTATATCCACCCGGACGGGATGCGACCTTGGAGGCAACATCGGTGAAGAGTTCGCGGACTACCGCATCATCGTGGATATCACGGGCCACCATGCGCCGCGCATGGACATCCACGGTGCCGCCGGCCTGCTCGGCCAGGTGGGCACGCTTTGCGCGCGTAATGATCGCCTCGGCGAACCGGCTTGCTTCCTTCGCCTTCGCCTCGGTCGTCTTGATCCGCTTATGGCGGATAAGGGAGGTTGTCAGAGCCTGCAAGAGCGCCTTGCGATGGCTTGCTGTCCGCTTGAGTTTTCTACCTTCTACTCTATGTCTCATGATCGTCGGAATTGAGCCCGGCCGGCATCGCTGCCGAAACGGTGTAGTAGGCGCACGTCGGATGCGCGCAAGGATGGTACGTTACTTCAATTATTGATTCTATGCTCCGTTCCGGAGGGGCGCCCGCAGGGGGCACCGGCATCACTCGCGGCCGTTGCTGTCCTCGGCCTTCAGGTACTTGTCGACGTCCATGCCGAACGTCAGACCGAACTGCTCGATGATCTCGGTAAGCTCCGCAAGGGACTTGCGGCCGAAATTGCGGAACTTCAGCATCTCGTTCTCCTGGCGCGAGACCAGGTCGGCGATGGTGTTGATGTTGGCCGCCTTCAGGCAGTTGTGCGAGCGCACCGAAAGCTCCAGCTCATCGACCGGGGTGGTAAGGATGCGGCGCACGCGGCTTACCTCGGCCTCCTGTGCCTCCTCCTCCTCGGCGATCTGGGTCTCCTCGGCGTCGAAGTTCAGGAACAGCTGGATATGATCGCGAAGGATCTTGGCGGCGGTAGCCAGGGCCTCCTCCGGGGTGATCGAGCCATCGGTCGTGATCTCCAGGGTCAGCTTCTCATAGTCGGTCTTCTGACCCACGCGGGTAGGTTCGACCTGATAGCGGACGTTCATGATCGGCGTGAAGATCGAGTCGATCGCAATGGTACCGATAGCCTGGTCCGGCTGGAAATTCTCTTCGCTGGGCACGTAGCCCTTGCCACGGCTGATGCGCAGTTCCACGTTCAGCGTCACCCCTTCGGAGAGGGTGGCGATATGATGCTCCGGGTTAAGGACTTCGAAGTCCTCGGTCGCATTCTGGATATCCTGGCCGGTGAAATCGGCAGGTCCGGTCACCGTAAAGGAGACCTTGGTGGCCTTCTTGTCGAGCTGCTTCAGGCGGATCTCCTTCAGATTCAGGACGATCTCGGCCATGTCCTCGCTGACGCCCGGAATGGTCTGGAACTCGTGCAGCACACCGTCCATCCTGATCGCCGAGATGGCGCATCCTGGGATGGAAGCCAGAAGGACACGACGGAAGGCGTTGCCGATCGTGGCACCGTATCCTTCCTCCAGTGGCTGCAGCACAAAACGACCGAACGTTTCGCTGCGTGTGGACTCATCAACCTGCACTCGTTCAGGCATCTGCATGAACGAACTCATCGGCGCAGTGATTTGCTCTGTCAAGGCTAACCTCTCGATATCTCTTTGATCTAAAGTGACTTCGTTAGCGACGGCTATCATCCTGCGGGCACACGTTGCCGGAGGAAGATCCCCGAATCCCGGTGCGCCCGCTAACAGTCGGCTTCCGCCAGGCAGGCGTCCGGGTGTTCCGTGGAATACAACCCCTAACGACACGCTGCTCGGATACGCCCTATCGGTATGGAGGGAAGAGGCCGGGGGCTTCGCGGGCTACCTGGGGCCGGCGCATCCGGTATTGGATGCGAGGCCAGCTGCCAAGTATGCACGAAGCGAAGGGGAAGAAGCGGCTGCTCTCCCCTTCGCCTGAAATCCCTTCCACCCTTTAGACGCGGCGGCGCTTCGGCGGACGGCAGCCGTTATGCGGCAGAGGAGTGACATCGGTGATCGAGAGCACCTCGATACCGTTCTGCTGCAAAGCACGCACAGCGGCCTCACGTCCGGAGCCCGGCCCCTTGACGAAGACATCCACCTTGCGAAGCCCCATGTCATAGGCTTCCTTACCGGCGTTCTCGGCGCACACCTGGGCGGCATACGGCGTGTTCTTGCGCGACCCACGGAAGCCGTTACGACCGGCCGAGCTCCAACTGAGCGTGTTTCCGTAGATATCCGTGATCGTTACGAGCACGTTGTTGAAGGTCGCCTTGACATACGCCTTGCCATTGACCTCGGCGATGACTTTCTTCTTGCGCTTCTGCTGAGTATTCTTAGCCATTCTTTCTAAAAGGTTTCACTGCTTCACACAGACCCGAGTTTCCTCGCCCGCACCGCGCCCGGTGCCTGGTGGATCATACTGCGGGAGAGCCCGCGCGGGGAGCCGCCGCCAGAGGGATTCCCCCAGGGGGTTTCCCGCTGCGGAAGCTCCGCATATCCACCGCGCAATCGGGCTATGGCCGCTGCGGCGCTGCTGCCGGAATGAAATGCCCCGGAACCGGCCGGGGCACCGTCATTATTTACTTCTTGCCGGCCTTCTTCTTCCCTGCCACCGTCTTGCGGCGTCCCTTGCGGGTACGTGCATTGGTGCGGGTACGCTGCCCGTTCACCGGCAAACCACGGCGATGGCGAAGGCCACGATAGCAGCCGATATCCATCAGTCGCTTGATGTTGAGCTGCATCTCGCTGCGCGCCGCACCCTCGACCTTGTAGTCGTTCTGGATAATCATGCGGATGCGGTTGACTTCCTCGTCGCTCAGGTCGGAGATCTTCTTCGACGGTTCGACGTTCGCGCGCTCCAGGATCTTCATCGCGGTGGTCGGCCCGATACCATAGATGTAGGTAAGGCCGATGCGCGAATGCTTGTTTCTCGGAAGATCAATTCCAGCAATACGTGCCAACGTATATAGCTCCTTAGTTCAATCGTTGTATACTGTTCCCAATCTCGCGATACGCTGCCGCTCGGCGCGTATTAACCCTGACGCTGCTTGTGCTTCGGAGTCTTCTTGCAGATCACCCGCACAACCCCTTTGCGCTTTACGATCTTGCAGCTATCACACATTTTCTTGACTGATGCTCGAACTTTCATGTCGGTAGTCGGTTTGCTGATCGCCCCATGCGATCAAGAATTCACAATCTGCTGTTTTTTTTCGAATGCTCGCGCCGCTTTACCTGTAGCGATATGTGATACGCCCTTTACTCAGGTCGTACGGCGAAAGCTCCACAGCCACCCTATCCCCCTGCACGATCTTGATGTAGTTCATCCGGATCTTGCCCGAGATGTGGGCCAGGATTTCGTGCCCGTTCTCCAGCCGTACCCGGAATGTCGCATTTGGAAGGACTTCCGAGACGATGCCGTCAACTTTGATTCCTGCGTTCTTCGCCATTGATTGCTTTCAGGATGATTGCGCCGGCCGGACGGCACTAGACCGAAACCCCTTCCGGGATCTTCGTCAGAATTTCCGGCTTCCCCTCGCGCACCACAACCGTATGCTCGAAATGCGCCGACGGCTTCCCGTCCTGCGTCACCACGGTCCATTGGTCGTCGCGCGTCACTACCCGGTAGCTCCCCGCGTTCACCATCGGTTCGATGCAGATCACCATGCCATCGGCAAGAGGGGTGTTGCGGAACTGATGACGCTGGAAGGGGCCGGGAACAAAATTGGGTACCGCAGGGTCCTCGTGCAACGAGGTGCCGATGCCATGCCCCACAAGCTCCCGCACCACCGAGAAGCCATTGGCTTCCACATGACGCTGTACGGCGCGCGAGATGTCAAGAACACGGTTGCCTACCACCGCCTGCTCGATACCGAGCCAGAGCGACTCCTCTGTCACCCGCATCAGCTTCAGCCCCAGCTCGCCGGGGTCGCCGATCGCATAGGTGACGGCGCTGTCGCCGTAAAACCCGTTCTTCTTTACACCGACATCGAGCGAAACGATATCCCCCTCAACCAGGGGGCGATCGTCCGGCAGCCCGTGCACCACAGCCTCGTTCACGGAGGTGCAGAGCGTTGCGGGATACACCAGCCCATGCACGATATATCCCTTGAAGGCCGGCTCCGCGCCGTTGTCGCGGATATATTCCTCGGCCATCCTGTCAAGCTGCCGGGTTGTGGCCCCAGCCACCGTCGGCTCCTTCAGCATCGCGAGCACCCCCGCGACAATTCTGCTTGCCTCGGCTATATGCTCGATCTCTTCCGGGGTCTTCCCCCTTCCCTTCGGTCCGGAGCCGCTCACCTGGGTACCTCTCTCTAGCTGATTAGTTCGACACCATCTGCTGGCGGCCCAGACGGCCACGCAGCTTGCCGCTCTTCATGAAGCCATCGTAGTGGCGCATCAACAGATACGACTCGATCTGCTTCAGGGTATCCAGCGCAACGCCCACGATAATCAGCAGGCTGGTTCCGCCGAAGAACCCGGAGAAGCTTCCCACCACACCCAGATTCTGGATGAACACCGGCAGGATGGCGACGATGGCAAGGAATAGAGAGCCAGGGACGGTTACTCGGGTCAGAATATTGTCGATATACTCTTCGGTCGGCTTGCCCGGACGGACGCCCGGAACGAACCCGCCGTTCTTCCGCATGTTCTCGGCCACATCGCGCGGATTGAACACGATGGCCGTGTAGAAGAAGGTGAAGAAGATAATCAGCACCGCGAAGGTCACCGAGTACATCCAGCTGTCGTGCTGGAAGTTGCGCGCCAGGAACTGGCTCACATTGCTGTCCGGCATGTACTGGATCACCGAGTTCGGGATGAACATGATGGAGCTGGCGAAGATGATCGGCATCACGTTCGCCGTGGTAAGCTGGATGGGGATATGCTGGGTGGAACCACCGTAGTTCTTGTTCCCCACCATCCGCTTGGCGTACTGTACCGGGATCTTCCTGACGGCCTGCGTGAACATCACCACCATGGCGATGATGCCGATCAGGGCGGCCAGAATCAGAAGCTCCACGATGATGTTGCGGGTGCCGGCGGCCACAAGCTGGAACTCCTCGGCCATGGCGTGCGGCAGGCGCGCGATGATGCCGATGAAGATGATCAGCGAGATACCGTTGCCGATCCCCTTCTCGGTGATCTGCTCGCCCACCCACATCAGGAAGACCGTTCCGGCGGTGAAGATCGCGGCGGCCATCAGTACGAAGGGAGCCCCCTGTACCGCTGCTGCCACAACCGACCTGCCCGCTCCGGCATCAGCCGTCTGAAGGCTGATTGCGATAGCGATACCCTGCGCGAACGCCAGCAGCACCGTGAAATAGCGCGTAAGCGTGTTGATCTGCTTGCGTCCCTCTTCTCCCTCGCGCTGAAGCTTCTGGAAATAAGGAACCACCGCGCCAAGGAGCTGAATGATGATCGAGGCCGAGATGTAGGGCATGATGCCCAGCGCGAAGATGGCCGCGTTGGAGTAGGCACCTCCCACGAACATATCGAACAGGCCGAAGAGCGTGTTGCTCCCGGCCAGTTGGGCGTTCTTGAGTGCCGACACATCGATTCCGGGAACCGAGATGAACGAGCCGACGCGAACCACCAGCAGCATCAACGCCGTGAAAGCGATGCGTTGACGCAACTCCTCGATCTTGAAGACGTTGCGAAGCGTATCGGTCAGTCTACTCATGGAGTGTCACAGTACCACCGGCCTGCTCGATTTTGGTGCGAGCAGAGTCCGAAATTTTATGTGCAGTTACGGTTAGCTTTGCCGAGATCTCGCCGTTGCCCAGGATCTTCACCGGCTGCGAACGCTTCGAGATCACCCCGAGCGTGAACAGGACATCCGGAGAGATCACTCCGTCGGACAGCTTGCCGGAATCGGCCAGCTCCTGCAGGCGGCTCACGTTCACCGGCTGATACTCCACGCGGAACGGGCTGGTGAAGCCGAACTTCGGCACACGGCGGGTAAGGGGCATCTGGCCGCCTTCGAAGTTCGGGATCTGGCCGTAACCGGAGCGCGCCTTGTGCCCCTTGTGGCCGCGTGTGGAGGTGCCTCCGTGTCCCGAGCCCTGGCCGCGTCCGATCCGCTTCTTTTTCTTGGTCGCTCCCTTCGGCGAGTGAAGCAATCCTAAATGATTCGACATGGTTCTATCTCACTGAATCGATTGTTCGGTTATCTTGTTCAGCCGCAGCATCGGTGCTGCCGGAAGCGCCTCGCACCTGGCGGGAGGAGCCCTGCGGGCCCCTGCCCCATTCCCCGGAGCTAACAGCGCCTCCACTTCAGCGGGAGTTTATCCCTGCCCCTGGACCGGCTCTACCTTTATCAGGTGGCGGACCACACGGAGCATTCCCTGAAGCTCGGGAGTATCGTTATGCACGCGCGAATAGTTCGGGCGTCCCAGCCCGAGTGCCACGATCGTCCTCTTCTGCTTCTCCGGACAATCGATCATGCTGCGGATCTGGGTGATCTTGATCTGTGCCATTGTTTTACCCTTTCAACACCTTGTTAATGGCAATCCCACGACGAGCGGCCACTGCCCCGGCATCCTCCAGGCTTATCAGCGCCTCCATCGTCGCCTTCACCGCATTATGCGGATTCGACGAGCCCTGGCTCTTGGTCAGGATGTCCTGGACACCCACCGCTTCAAGCACCGCACGGGCGCCGCCGCCAGCGATGACACCGGTTCCGGGGGTGGCGGGCTTCAGCAGGATTCTGCCGGCGCCATACTTGCCATACACCTCGTGCGGAATCGTGTGCCCCTTGAGCTGGATCTTCACAACGCTCTTCTTGGCCGCCTCGGTAGCCTTGGTCACGGCGCTCGCTACTTCGTTCGCCTTTCCAAGACCGATGCCCACATGACCATTGCCATCACCGACAACAACGATCGCGCTGAAGCCGAAGCGACGACCACCCTTTACAACCTTCGCGGTACGAGCGATGTTGACAACTCTATCTTTCAGTTCCAGTTCGGAGACTTTTGGTTTTGCCACTGCCTTATCTGCGTTTGCTGTGAATGAAATCTGCTTCCTGTTGGCGCGAAGCGCAAAGATACAAGAACGGGCGATTTCTATCGCTACTCATCCTTCCCCGCCGGTAACCGCCCCTGCTGAAGAGAGCCCCCTGTATCTTCGCCGGCGCGGCTTAGATCTCCAGACCACCCTCGCGGGCACCATCGGCCACCGCGCGGATACGGCCATGATAGAGATATCCGTTGCGATCGAAGACGGCCGAAGTGATGTTCTTCTCCTTCAGACGCTGTGCGATCGCCTTGCCGACAGCCGTGCTGAGGCTGGTCTTGCCGTTACCCTCCACCATCGCGCGCACGCCCTCGTCGTTCAGGCTGGAGGCCTGCGCGAGCGTCTGGCCGGCGATATCGTCGATCGCCTGCACGTAGATATGGTTCAGGCTGCGGAAGACGCTCACGCGCGGGCGCTGGGCGGTGCCGTGAAGCCTCTTGCGAATATGGAACTTGCGCCGGTGGCGACGCTGGATCTTGGTTGCGCTCATTGTTCTCTGGTATATGGTCTGGGGTCCGCCGCCAGCATCCCTGGCGGGAGGCTGCGGCGGAGCATGACCTGCTTGCTAAACGTAGTTGCGTACCGGCGATTACTTACCGGCGGACTTACCTGCCTTGCGGCGCACCTGCTCGTCGTCGTACTTGACGCCCTTCCCCTTGTACGGTTCGGGCGGACGGAACGAGCGGATCTTGGCGGCAACCTGGCCGACAAGCTGCTTGTCGATGCCGGACACGGTGATTTCCGTCGGCTTGCCGACGGCGATCGTCACGCCTTCCGGCGTCTGGTAGACCACTTCGTG
>JBMDXA010000249.1:0-3990 GCA_048594725.1 Candidatus Kapaibacteriota bacterium | reverse complement strand
GGGGAGCGCGTGGTGAAGGTGAACGTGAGCGAGCTTGCCAACGGGACGTACTACTATCAGTTGCGTGCTGGTGGTCAGATGCTGAGCCGTACGATGACGGTGACGAAGTAACCTTTCATCGGTGATGATGGTGGGGCGGCTTGCAGCAATGCGGGCCGCCCCTTTTTTATTCTCCATCTCCCCCCTTCTTCTCCATGGTATGTCAATGGGGACTCTTGAAGATATTCATTGATATCACTCGTAGTTTCCAGTCGGTACGGGGCCGTATCGGGTACCATATCAAAGCGATTCGGAATTCGCTCCTACGGAGATAAACGCTCAGATCTTCGATAATTCAACCGTTTGAAGCCGCTTGTGGTTGTGATGACAATCCTTATCCGCCAGCCGGGCTTCCCATCCTGATTTCCGGTGAACCCATGATAACGGGCCGGGGTGTTCGCGCCTGGAAGTGATACGTGGGTGGCCCCGCCGAGGGCCCCTTCTACGGGACGATGTCCCGCACCGGTTCAGCCCGGCGCCACGCCGAAGTCTCCGAGCCCGAGCGTAGGGATCGCCCCCGTTGACCCGAGAATCCTGGAACCACCGGACGAGCGGCGCAACGCAGCCGGGTGCTCGCAGGTGAAGGGGCGCGAGCCTCGCCGACGGGGCCTGCTTCTATCATCAGAGCATAGGCGCTCGCTCCCCGAATCGTACGATAGGGAACATCAGTGAGGGGCTTCCCGAGTCCTGGAATCGTATCGAATTATACCAGAGGGGCTCCGGGGCTGCGAGCTGCTCCGGTTTTTTTATGCATATTCGCCCTTTCGCAATCTGCGCGAGTGTACATATGGCGACTCCTGAAGATATTTTTTGAATATTCACCATCTCTGTTATTATCTTCTCTTCACAGTTTGTTATCTTTCAGTCTGCGCTTGTCTACGTTGGTGTAGTATGGTAGAACCTGACCATACGAATTTGCTTGCCTCAGACTGGAAACGCTGTCGTTTCACCCGCTGAACAATTCGATCATCCCAACCATAAGTCTAGTACTAAAGGATACCCCCATCCCGACAATGGGGGCATACCCATTCTATATCCTATTAAAGGAGCATACGTCCCATGAGGCGTTACTACACCCTATTGCTCACATTGCTGGCGTTGTTCTGCGTGCAGGCGGTGCCGGCATGGAGCCAGATGAATTATTACTTCCTGGAAAGTACGGGGGAGCCGATCTCGACTTCGGCGAATCTGCTGCTGAACCAGCCTTACAATTCGTCGAACTACGTTTATACGGTTTCTCTGCCGTTCCAGTTCCGTTTCAACGGGACCAGCTACAGCCAGGTATCCATCAGCACCAACGGTGTTGTCTACTTCGGCTCGGCATATCCGTATGATCCGACCAATAACCTTCAGGGGAGCAGCTATCCGTTCGTGGCTCCCTTCTGGGATGCGCTCTTCTTCGGTCGCGGAGGCCAGGGTTGCACCGCGCCGAAGCTCCAGTATGGCGTGAGCGGCGCCGGCACCAGCCGGGTGTTCGTGATCGATTATATCGATGCCGGCCTCGTCGCTGGCCGGTATTACTATCGCCAGCTCACCGCGCATACCTTCCAGGTGCGTCTGTATGAGGGATCGAACAAGATCGAGTTCTGGTACGGCCGCATGAGCAACTGCGCTGTCTGCCCGGGCTATACCACCTGCTTCGCTACCAGCGCCTCGATCGGTATCGGCGCCAACTCCTCCAACTTCATCAGCGTCAGCTATGCAGGCGGACAGGCGACCTCCAGCACGACGACCGCGGATAACAACATCAACATCACTGGTACCATCATCAAGCCGGGTACCCTGTTCACGTTTGCCGAGTGCAGCCCGGTTATCACCGGCCGCATCGGTGATGGCAATGGTGGCACCCCGAACGCTGCCAACGGTGACACCTTCTTCACGGGCACCAACACCCAGATCGGTGAGACCAGCACCTTCAAGCCGCTTGCGGTTGCGATGGCCGCTGTTGCCAGCCAGTCGAACTACTCGATGACGATCAGCGGTCCGGCCGCTTCGGACTACTACTTCAACAACACTCCCGGCACCCTCACCAGCACCGGCTCGCTTGCCGGCGGTGTGATCCAGATCCCGACGATCACCTTCCGCCCGACGGCAACCGGCACGCGCAACGCCACGCTGACGGTGACCGTGGCAAGCACCACGCGCACCTACAACCTGGCAGCATATGCGCCGATGGTGAGCTATACCGGACACATCCCGCAGGGTGGTACCAGCGGCATGAAGAGCGGTGATCTTCTTCTGGTGGGGCAGCGCGTCAACCGCCGCAACAGCCAGACCTACCAGCCGTTTACCCTCACCAACGTGAGCACGGCCACGGTTCCGGTCACCTACACCATCACCGGTGGTTCCGGCCAGTACACGATCACTCCGGGAACCACACTTACTCCGGGTGCCTCGACGACCCCGACGATCACGTTCAACGCGATTGGCTTCGGCCCGCAGAACGCAACGCTGACGGTGACCGCCGGTACCGAGACGCGCACGTTCACGCTCCGCGCCATCTCGGCAGCTCCGGGCGGCGAGTTCCGCACCAGCACGGCTGTGGTGGATACGAGCTCCTCGCTCTTCAACAACGTCTATGGTTGCTCCGGTGATGGCGGCGGCGTTATCCCGATCGAGATGGTGAACACCGGCTACGGTCCGTTCACGATCACCAGCACCAGCTTCTATCGTATCGACACCACGATCGGTGCCGGCACTCCTCCGTTCAACTTCATTCGTGATGAGAACGGCAACCTGATCCCGTCGGGCGACTATGTTCTCAGCCTGACGCCGGATGGCAGCACCTTCCAGCCGTTCACGCTCAGCGAAGGCCAGAGCCGTACGCTCTACCTGCGCTTTACCACGCAGGCTCCGGGCAAGCGCTACGCTCGCGCCTACTTCTACACCAACAGCGAGAACACCGCTGCAAAGGATGTGGATGGCGTGATGCGCGAAGGTATCCTCGCATTCGACGTGTATGGCCGTGGCAGCGGTGCCCGCCTGTCGGATCGCGTCGAGGGCGGCCTGCCGCGTTCGGTCGTCTTCCCGAGCGCCAAGATCGGTACCAGCGTCACCGCTACGCTCCCGATCGTCAATGCCGGACAGTGCAGCCTGCGTGTTTCGATGAAAGATCTTACGATCGATGCGGGTGATGTGGAGGAATTCGCAATCACCACCCGTCCGGCCGGAAACCAGATCGTTCTGGCTCCGGGCGAGCGTACCGAGATCGGTCTTCGCTTCACGCCGCGCCAGGCCGGCTCGCGCCGTGCCACGCTCCGTCTGGTGACCAACGACTCGACGATCCAGATCCCCGGCATCACCGAGCGTGGTACCTACTACGTCAACCTGTTCGGCGGTGGCGGCACCGATCTGTATGCTACCGGCTATAACTTCGGCCAGGCACTGATCGACGGCACCGGCCCCGACCAGAAGCATGGTATCGTCCGTATCGTCAACACGCTGCCGGGCCCGGTGACCGTGAATACCATTACGATCGAGGGAACCGATGCCGCGCAGTTCGTGGAAGATCCGTCCAACCCGTGGCCGGCTCGTCCGATGCTGCTCCAGCCGGGACAGGAGATCACGCTGGGCGTGGTGTTCGCACCGACCGGCGATCCGGGCGCACGCTCGGCCGAGATCCGTCTTGAACTGAGTGGCGCCGTGACCGTGACCGCTCCTCTGAGCGGCGAGGCAGGGACCCGTCTGGCAACCGCCAGCCGCCCCACCCTCATCTTCGGTACCACCAGCGTTGGCCGCTTCCAGCGCCGCATGGTCTCGATCACCAACACCGGCACCATGCCCCTGAAGCTCGATCAGCCGGAGATCACCGGCCCGGATCGCGATCTGTTCAGCGTCGGCACGATGGCCCGCACCGAGCTTGCTCCGGGGCAGACCGAGCAGGTCGAAGTCACCTTCACCCCGCTGGTGCCCGGCCCCAGCGAGGCCATCCTGATCTTCAATGGGAACATG
>JBMDXA010000248.1:0-9140 GCA_048594725.1 Candidatus Kapaibacteriota bacterium | reverse complement strand
ACATCATTTTCACATAATCGTAGATATAGTATTTCCCCTGCCGGGTATTGATGATACGGGGTTCACTACTATAGTTTTTAAGCACCTCATCTCCGTGGCTTCCTATCGCGATTCCTTTATTACTGGAATCCGTATGACCATTTTCGGTCCGTATGAAGTACGCCCAGGTCGTATCGATACGTGCCATTATCAGGCGGCTGGCCCCCATCCTACGGTTATAGACAATGCTTCTGGCATCTATCACCTCGGGGTCGGGTGCCGATGTTACGGTGCTGGTATCTCTCACCTCCATTCCATCGATTTTTTCTCCAGAGCTGGGGGGCTCACGTTTTCTGACAGTGGCGGGCAATGGCGGGTCCAACGCCCGCAGGTTTGCATTCACCAGCTCTGCAACATTCTCCTGGCTCGCCGGGCCCTGTAGTTCTTTCAGAATATCTCTTCCATCTTCTATCTCTCCTTTGCGCAGCAGGGCTATGCTCTCGGCAGTTCTTGCCAGGACCATTGTGTAGCGGGTGGGATTACGGTGCATGATGCCTCTGATTATCTCGATGGCAGCATCATACTCCTCCTTAAGAATCAGCACGGTAGCAAGGTTGATTCTTGCCGTGACATACGTCGAATCGCAACGTATCGACTTTCTGAAACGAGCCGCCGCGGTGTCAAGAAGAGCCTTGATACGGAGCAGTTCCTCTCTGTCCGGGGCACGGCTGGGCCTGACCACTCCCCGCAATCGCGTATCAACATCTAGTTCCAACGGGTACACATACCGTACAGCCTGGCTATCCATCATCTGCAATGCCCTGAGCGTATGGACGACTCCGGCGTTATTAAGCATTTCACGGCTCCAGAACATTGATATGACATGCTCATAACAGCGTTGCGAGTTATCATACAATTGCGCCATGCCGAGATAATTGGCGATATCGAACACTGGGATCAGCCGTTCAAGACGCTCATGAGCGTTTCTGGCAATCTCCTTACGGTCGCCCAGATCAGGATATTCGCGCATTTCATAATCTCTCTTATAATCCTTGTAATGCTGGCCGAATACCTGGGATGCCTTTTTCAGAGGATCATATCCGGCCATGCGCCCGTAGAAGCCAGCGAAATAATCCGCCTTGGCCTCCTCCTTGAGTTTGGGACTAAGTGTTTTTCTGTTCATAGCTTTGGCGATATCCTTCAACTCGGCCTCGCTCAGTTCCACTTCCCCATAATCATTTCCCTTGTAATAATGCGCGATCTCATGGCTGATGAAGAGCGCAAGAGCATTACTGGAATCCTCGCCGAAGCGGCGACACAGATCGACCAGATGTTCATCGATATAAATGACGCTGGGCAACGGCTCTAAATGCGCGCCCCCATCTTTCATAGTTTTCCCGGGCCTAATCACCAGTACCGGCGCCTCACGATCATTGACCGCACAGATAATATCATCGAAGACCTTACGAATTATCGTCGCCTTGTATTCGGGTACACTGTCTTGCTGTGCAACGATAGTAGCAGCCTGAACAAGATGAACGGCAAGGACTATACAGAACAGCCTTGTACGTGTGATCGGCATTCTCACCCCATACCTCCCGAATCGATGATTGTGATGTTGAACATGCTGTGTGTTCCGGCTTCGTGCAGTATCGTGAAGCCGCTTGTGGATCAGCCCCGCATTTCCCCTCTTTCGCGGGCAAACATAGTTTCCCGCATTTCAGCCCGGCCTACATACGACCTACGTACAAAAGCCCCGTTGCGCGCGCTGCACGATTCAGTAGTTTTCGGAACTGCCGATCGCACTCCATCGTTTGCGGAACTATGAGCGCAGAACAACACCGTTCCAGAACACGATTCACCCATATAGTTCAGGGTTTCCATCCTTTCACTCGTTCTTTCTTCACCATGCAAACAGGCACTATCCTTTCTGCCCCTTATCCCCGATATCATTCCGAATTCCGCATCCTTTTCGCCAGCACATCGGCCGACCCCGCTTCGGAGCGGGAACTGCTGTTCAATATCGTGCTGCCGGAAATTCGGAGGGAGGCCAGAGAGCGGGGCGTTCTGGTAGTGGAGTATGATCCACGGCTGGAGGTCTCTATGGCCCCCGGCCGGGCCGAAGAAATAGAAGCAACCCGGCTCGATGAGATGAATGGGCATCGCCCGGTCTTTATTGGAGTGCTTGGCGCACCTGCCACGCAGGTACGAAGTGATATGCCGTGGCTGCGTGATATGGGCGATGCGGAGGGAGCCCTGCTTGGAATGAGCTTTATGAAAAGCGCAATGGAAAATCCGCTGATGCGCGACCGTTCGTTTTTCTATATCCCCGGATCATATTCCCAGCCGGATGAGAAAAAAATCCCCCAACAGCTCCAGGCCCTGCGCGCCAGAGCCCGTAACAGCGGATGCCAGGTCCACGACGGTATTGCAACTCCCGATGAATTGGGAAAACTGATGCTGGCCGATCTGCTGGCGGCGCTCGATCAGCTCTATCCCGGCGCCGGCACGCTCTCATTGCTGGAGCGATGGCGCCGTTCGAACGAGATTTTTGCCGCCCCGCTCCGTCGCGCCTATGTGGAATTGCCGGGACATTTCGACCGGCTGGATGCCCATATCGCCGGCGATGGCTCTCCCCTGTTCATCACCGGAGGGAGCGGTGCCGGAAAGAGCGCTCTGCTGGCAAACTGGGTCGCCTATCGCCGTGATGCCAGCAGTGCCATCCCCATCATCTCCCATCATATCGGCGCCCGCCCGGTGGAGAGCAACCATACTGCGGTTCTCCGCCATCTCCTGATGGAACTGAAGGAGCTGCTCGGAATAGATGAGCCGATTCCGGAACGCGCCGAGGAACTAACAATCACATTCCCCCTGTGGCTGGAACAGGCCGGCGAACAGAAGATCATCCTGGTGATTGACGGATTGGACCATCTTGATGTGGCCTCGCACTCGCTCGACTGGCTCTCTGCCGATATCCCGCCGAATATCCGCCTGATCCTCTCGACAGCACAGGACGACGGCGATGCCAGCGAGATCATCGGGCATCTTATCGATCGTGACTGGCAGGCACATCATCTCCCGCCGCTGACGCTGGAAGAACAGCGGAAGATCATCCGGGAGATGATGAGCACCGATTCCGGCAACAAGATCGACCCCGATCTGCTGGGCCGTTTTACGATAGGCGGGGCGGTCTCCAATCCATTATTCCTGCGCATGGGAGTCCGCCAGCTTCAGAAAACACCCGGCGGCACCGAGCGCGACCGCCTGCTTGCCACCCGCACACAGGATGAATTTTTTACAACCATGTTCGATCAGCTTGAAAACGAGCATGGCTCCCTTCTGGTTACCGGCGTGATGTCGTATATATGGGGATCGCGCGCGGGAATGCGAAAAACCGAGTTGAAGGTGCTGGCCGGAACCGACGATGAGGCTCTTACCGATCTTCTTGCCACGACCGACCATTATCTGGCAAATCGGGAGGAGATATTCAGCTTCCTGCATCCTTATATCAGCACAGCCGTGCAGAAACGATATCTTCCCAAACCCGCCGCGCAGCGACGTATCCACAAGGAACTGGCGGAATATTTCGCATCGGAACCCCTTGATATTCGCCGTGCCGATGAAGAGCCCTGGCAGTGGAAACATGCCGGCGAACGGAAACGGCTGGCCGAATGCCTGGCCGATATCGGTATGTTCGAACATCTGGCAACCGAAGACCGGCGCCACGAACTGAGGGAATACTGGGTCTGGATCGACGATGAACAATTGATGATCTCCTTCTACGATGCAAGTTTCGCGGCGTGGTGCTCCAGAATATCAGATATCGAAAAACAGGCGGATATAGCCGACCGTCTGGGTGTGTTTTTCATGGGGAGCGGACTGTTCGCAGCGGCAAAGCGCTATCTGGAACTGGCACTTCAGCTCCACGGACAGCATCATGGCGATAGCAGCATCCAGATAGCCTGCACCGCTCATCATCTGGCGGAGCTTTTACGGCAGGATGGGAAATTTGCCGAGGCTGAAGAGCGATACCGGGCCGCGCTCGCCATACTGGAAGAGCAAGCGGAATCGGATCTCCCCTCTATCGCCCAGATTCTGAGCGATCTCGGATTATTATACCGGGACTCCGGACGCCACCAGCTTGCCCTCCCCTACTACAAACGTGCTGTAGAGCTGAAGGAACAGGCATGGGGAGCCGAGCATCCATCCACGGCCGAGAGCCTGAACGACCTGGCCCTTCTGTACCATGACCTCCGCGATTTCGATATGGCGCTCCCGCTCTACCGCCGCGCCCAGGAGATCAGCGAGCGGCGCCTGGGACCGAATCATCCGGCCACGGCCATATCGCTCAATAATATGGCCGGAGCATATCGTGAGGCGGGTCACCCCGATCAGGCGGAAAAGCTCTATCACCGGGCTCTGGCTATCCGGGAGAAAATGCTGGGATATGAGCATCCTCATACGCTCATTACATTCACCAATATCGCCTCGTTCCTTCAGTCACAGGGGCAACTGGAGAAATCGCGGGAGCTGTTCGAGCGGGTGATCGCATCCACCATGGAACGTCTCGGCGAAATGCACCCCAGCGTTATTTCGTTGCGCACCAGCTACGCATATCTGCAGCGGGACCTCGGGGATATCGCCTCGGCCGAACGGGAATTGCGGCAGACGCTGGAACTTGCGCGGCAGAGTATTGGAGACTATCACCCCAGCACAGCCACATGCGCCAATAATCTGGCGGTACTGCTCCGGAAAATGGGGCGTAACGACGAAGCCGAACCCTTCTACAAGATGGCAATTATTGCATGGCAAAATTCTCTCGGTCCTGAGCATCCGTACGTTGCGGATGCACTGGAGTCGCTGGGGAATATTCATTTCGGGCAGAATGCCATTACCGAGGCAAAAGCTGATGCCGAACGTTCTCTGTTGATACGGACGAAGGTTCTGGGACCGGATCATGCTCTCACACAGCGGGTACGAGTCCTGCTTGAAAAAATCAGCCGGGAGAGATAGCCGATACAGCAGAGATGCTTTGCGGTAGGGCAAAGCATCTCCGTGTTATCTACATATCCTGAAGTACTGCTAGCTGCGGCGCACCCAGAATGCCCATTCCTTGCTGTTGAGATTGACAGGCCCGTTGGATACAGGGTTGTTGGAACTATCCAGCAGACGTGTCTTCATGATGTACTTCCGCAGGCGCCCCACCGGCGGCTGTTGCAACCCGGAGATGCAGTGCGGGACCCACTGCGTGATGGTATCGCATCCCAGGGAAACCATCGAGGAGTCGAATATCGAGACCTCGACCTGGTACCCATGCGAAACGCCCTTGAACATCATATAGAAGTCGAACAGAACCGAATCAACAGTATAGACATAGTTATTCGTATCCAGCGGGGAATTAGGGGTCAGCAGAGGCTTGGTCGTGTCGATAGCATGCGTCCCGGTATTACTCGTGATATAGAACGTCCTGGCTACATACAGATCGGTTTCGCGGTCAGGAACAACCGACGTCTTCAGGCTCTCGTCCCACGACCGGCAGAGATACGCTCGTAACGTATGCGGGCCGGATGTGGGGTTGGGCACTTCGAGATAGGTGGGAACATTGAGATCGGTTATCGCACGTCCCTCGGCGTTATCCACGACCACATAGATATGCTGGCCGCCCCCTTTCCATCCTATCGTATCGCTCTGGCGAAATGCCGGCGGATCGCAGGGGAAATTACCGGTGGTCTTTTCTCCCAGTTCGAAATCGGCCAGATCGGCATCGAACAGGATATAGGTGGGACAGGTATCGCACGCCTTGTGAACTGTTACCAGCTCCCCCTGTGCGGGCGATGTCACGTTCAGAGAGATAGCGCTATCATAGGTTGAGGAGGTGGCCGGAGTAAACGTCACCTGCGGCCAGGGATTCTGCGCGCTGGCACGGCCGCACAGGGCCACGATAAAGGTTACGCAAAACATCAGAACTACTTTGGGCAGTCGATTCTTCATGACTAGATCCTAATTGTTTAAAGTAAATGGAGGGCCCTCAAAAAATCTGCACGGTGTATTCTTCCGCGCACTCGGGCCTAACAACGTCGCCCCAGGAACCTGGGCGTTTCCGGTTTTCGATTTCATCGCTTCGACAAGCTTTTCATATGAGCCGGTGAAAGGCGCGCCATCACCGTTGGCTCCGCTCCGTAATATTTCCAGCATGGTTTTCGTAAACAGACCGTGATCCGGCCCGTCTGCGGCCATCTGGTTATCATCGCAGGCCGAAAGCAGCACCATGTCGGCCCCGATATTTTTATTGGTTCGCTGTCCCACTTTCTGGTAGTACCGGTCGTAGAGCATGTACAGATCCTTCTGCCGTACGCCGATCTGAGATCCTTTCATGAGCTTCATCCGCCGATTTTTTCTACAGCGCGGGGCAGTGGAATCATCGGGCGGATCATGCTGATCGCTGTTTTCTCCAAAGCTGTGGATGGTCCTGCTGTGGCAGCAGTCCGCAACGAGGATCACCCGTACTCCCGGACTGAAGCGCCGGAGATAGGTATTGAAGTAATTATCCTTCATGACCAGATCATACAGCACGAAACCTTCATCGCGCTGATCCTCCGCATCGGAGACATCGCCGCCGGTGGCAAACAAATCAGTATATGCAAGGCTGACGCCGTGTCCGGAGAACGTGAACAGGAACGCATCCCCCGCCTCCAGTTCCATCACCACGTATTCAAGCCAGGCGGCAACGGCACCGAAGGTGGCCCGCTCGTTGACAAGCAGGTCCAGCACCGTGAAGCAATTGGCGACTGCCACATCCGCCATAGCCCGTGCATCGTTCTCACAACCGCAGAGAGTGGAATGATGCGTGCCGGTATATCTGGTTTCATCGACTTTGTTTACTCCGATATGAAGCGAGAAACAGCGAGGAGAGGGCATTGTCAGATCCTGCGTATGGTTGTTCCGGAATGCTTTTCGAAAACCGCGACTACATATTCGATTTACGGTGGCAATATAAAAGCACGAAAAAACCAGCTCCCTACTTATTTCCTACATATGCGTAGGCGTAAATGCTGCTTGCATATATGTCGTCATGATGTTGATTTTTACCACTACGAAAAATCTCCATACATATCATAGCCATGAATACATCCGATAAGAACTCCGCCGATCCGGTTTCCCGGCTCGAGAAGCAACTCCTCCGGGCCAGCGACGACCAGTCGCGATTGAAGGCATATATTCAATTTCTTCCCGATATTCTCGCCGCCAACCCCAGCGAGGCGATACGGCTGGGCAGCAAAGCCGGCCTGCTGGCATTTCAACTTGGAGATCACAACGCGCAGGTGGAGATATCGCGCTCTCTAGCCGATGCCTACCTTCAGCTTCGTGATGCGCCGAAGGCACTGGCCGAACTGCGCAGCGCCTATGAACTGATCGAGAACCGGAAAGAGCTTTCCGATGCCGCCTGGATATTTACCGCCAATGCAAAGGCATACAAGATCACGGGAGATCCCGTGCAGGCCCTAGCCTGGCACGAAAAAGCACTGGCAGCATGCCCCTCGGGAGCTACGCCAGCCCGGGCGGATGTGCTGGAAGCGCTGGCGGATTTTTATATGTGGATGGGCCGCTATGATGAAGCGATAGGACTATTACGGGAATTGCTGGTAATTCGCGAGGAACTGGACGATCAGGCGGGAATCGGAAGAGCCCTGTGCTCTATCGGAACAGGATACGGGTGGATGAATGATCTGGGGACCGCATACGACTATCATCAGAGGAGCCTGGAGCCGTTTCAGGAGGCGGGTGATTTCGTGAATATGGCGCGGGCGCTGGCGAATATGTCCAGCATCCACCAGAGCCGTGGTGAATTCAACGACGCGATTGAAACGGCCTGGCGCGCCCACGCGGCATGCGAGGAAAATAACGACTGGGCCACCTCCGCCTCGCTGATGATTACAATTGCCGGCATGCATCGCCAGCAGGGGGAGATCGATCTGGCGCTGGAATATTATGTCAAGGCGTTCGCGGTATTACAGAAATATCCGGACGATACGCTCCTGCTGGACCTGTACCAGAGGGTCGGCGAGATCCATCAGACCACCAACGACCTGGATGCGGCCAAACATGTGTACACGCAGGCGTTGAAGATCGCCGAGTATATTCAGGAATTGCAGCCGCAGATGGAGCTTCAGAAATCCCTCTCGGAGGTTTATGAACTGCAGGGACATTATCGCGAAGCGCTGGGGCATTACAAACAATTCGCAACGCTCCAGAACAGGCTGGCGGGCGATGAGCAGCGCAGGAAGATCGCCGAGGAGCAGGCACGGCACGATATCATGAAGGTGGAACGGGAGCGGGATCAGGCCAGGCAACTGGTGCACCAGCTCGAAGAGGATAAGAATCTGCAACAGCTCGAATTGATCCAGGCCAGAATCGATCTCACCGAAAAGAGCACGCGGCAGGAGAAAACCGGACTCTCCACGAAGAATGGCAAAACAGATGAGAAAGCGCCCCGCTCCGCCGATCCGCAGGGAGCGCTATCGCAACGCCCATCCTCGAAAATCGATCTGGAATGGGAGAAACTACGGCGCGAGCTTGAGAAGCTCTATCCCAATTTTGAAAGAACCCTGTTCGAGCACTGTTCTGATCTTACCCCTACCGAGATAAAAATATGCATGCTTACGCGGCTGCTGGGGGATGATACGGCCCGCATTGCCGATGTTCTGGACAACAGTCTGCGCACCGTACAGACACAACGCCTGAAAATCCGCAAGAAGCTGAAACTCGATGGCGAGATAAATTTCGTGTCCTATATCCAGACTCTCTAGTTCCCTCTGGGCCGACACGCGGAGAACGCCGGAGAACGATCCGATCCTCGCCGGAAGAGAACCTGAGCTTCGGCTCGGCATCTTTTCATATGTAGGTTATACGTAAGGGTGGCCCCTGAAGACTTACCGATGTTGCGGTATCCGTGGGGGTCCCGGAATCGCCGCGTCCTCCCTCTACTATTCAGCTCGCCCGTATGGCGAGAGCATTCGCCGTGCAGCACTGGAACGTTGTACGGCGGGGCAACGTGGCGAGCTCCGCCCCCCTGGAGATTATTCAACTACATATTTGACACGGAATACCACAATGCCCATTATTACCGACATGTATTATGATCCTGTGCCGGCTGTGCTGGA
>JBMDXA010000247.1:0-1226 GCA_048594725.1 Candidatus Kapaibacteriota bacterium | reverse complement strand
TGCTTCGTGCTGTGCACGGGCAGCAAAGAGTAACGAGTGCAATATGCAGAAGAACAAAGCAGAAGACAGCGATGTATGAGTCTACTGGGGAATTAGATGGAGCATCGCGAGTCTTTATCGTGCCATCCAACGGGGTATATGTGTGCTGGGCAAGCCAGTGATATCGCACGAAGAGCCGACTCTTCAACTCCTTGATCCAATCTTGACGAGGGCTGGATGAACAGCGGAGCCAGGAACGACCGGAGGAGGGTTTCCGCAAGCGGGAGCTGGCTCAAGGCGTAGAAGAAACTGAGGGCCGTCACCACGGCCACCACGGCCCGCATGCTGTTGGCCACCACGGTTTCGCGGGACGGCCAGCCCGGCCGCAGGATGCAGGCGGCTCCGACCGCGATGACACTGCCGCACAGGAAGCGCAGGAAAGCCACCTGGAAGACCGGATAATAGGCTGCCATGCCTTTGATGACCGCATCCATGACGGACAGGACCGCGATGGCGGCGGACATCCGCACGATAGGACCGAACTGCATGGGGGGCTCGACGGTTATGGTTAGCGTAGCGGGTCGAAAGTCTTCGGCCTATGGGGTGGAGGCGTCTTACATCATGTTCATCCCGGCACCGCCACTTTTTTGTGCAACTCTGAACAGGAGAGTGCGCGGGGGGGCAGGCGCCAACAATCGGTCGCCTTCGATCGACGATCGAAGGTTTGCAGATCTTCTAGGAATTGAAAGGGTTTTTCCGATGCGCGGGTGGTTGTGCGGTTCGGCTCTCCTGACTCTGACAGCCGTCACGGTTCCCGATGCGGCCCTGGCGCAGCCCTATTACGGGGGCCCAAGGGATGTGTACGGAAATCTCCTGGTCGTGCCCGGCTATGGGTCGCCGAACGCCTACGAGCCCGGACTGCCTCCGGTCCAGTCGAGGCGGTCCGCCCGGCGCGACCCACGCTACGCTCCCATCGACCCCGCGACGGGATACCCTTACGGCGCGCTGCCTCCGGATCGGGAGACCGCCTCCCTCCCCTACGATCAGGATGTCGGGGGCGCCATCGGCATGGAGCCGTCCACCGATTTCCAGCGCCAGGTGGTGGGCTATCGGGGCCGGGAGAAGGCCGGCACGGTGATCATCGATACGCCATCGAAGTATCTCTACCTGGTTCAGGGGGACGGCACGGCGATCCGGTATGGTATCGGGGTCGGGCGTCCGGGCTTCGAAAGGGCCGGCCGCAAGAC
>JBMDXA010000246.1:0-22838 GCA_048594725.1 Candidatus Kapaibacteriota bacterium | reverse complement strand
CGCCGCGCAGGGTGCGCGGGTATTGTGACTCCGTACGTGGTAGTAGCAGCCTGGGTCGCGGTGTGGAACCCCGCGACAACACCGAAACCGGCCTAAGAACTAAGACCTAAGCACTACGATCCAAATTCCAAGAACCACGATCCAAGCACTCCTCTCTATGGCCTCCGGACTACCAACTCCTGGCTCCCGTTTCCACAACACTTCTGCCACCAAAGACGTTCCTAGGTGTATGCGGCACCCCCCTTGTTATGAATTTGATGTATTTTCCCGCTCAGGTTAAGAAGATATCCTATGAAGCTTTCGCAGTTGAACCTCTCGTGGCTGAACGACCGGCGCCTGGCGCTGGCAACCGGCATCGTCTGCGGGGTCGCTTTCGTGGCGACTCTGGCACCGACTCCTCCCCTTCCGGACTCCCCTCCGCCGTCGCGGGCCTACCGGCCGAATATCTCGGCGCTGGAGCTGCCGGCGAAACTGGAGTTCTGCGGCGAGGAGATCCCGCTGGATGATCCGGAGATCCGCAAGCGGATGGACCGGGAATTCCTCCTGAACCTTCAGTGGGACGGGCAGGTGATGCTCTATCTGAAGCGCTCCGGCGAGTTCTTCGAGATGTACGAGCGCATCATGAAGGAGGAAGGGGTTCCGGCCGATCTGAAATATCTCTCGGTGGCCGAAAGCGCCCTGTACCAGTCGCAATCGGGGAAAGGGGCGGTGGGGCTCTGGCAGTTCATCCCGGAAACCGGGCGCCGCTTCGGCCTGCGCATCGACGATTTCGTGGATGAACGGCGCCACCCGGAGAAATCGACCAGGGCGGCCGTGCGCTACCTGCGCGAGAACCGGAACAAGTTCGGAAGCTGGGGCCTGGCCGCCGCATCCTATAATATGGGAGAAGGGGCCACCGCGGACGACCTGAGCTTCCAGAACGGCCGGAACTACTTCGATCTCTATATGAACGAGGAGACCTCGCGCTACCTCTTCAGGATCGTGGCGATCAAGGAGATCATGGAGCACCCGCAGAAGTACGGGTATTATCTGGAAAACGACGATTACTACCGCATCCCCCCGGTCCGGAACGTGACGGTGAGCGAGGAGATCCCGAACCTGGCACGCTGGGCGGAAATGCAGGGGAGCACCTACAAGGATGTGAAGGTGCTCAACCCCTGGATTCTGAAGCGGACCCTCCCGAAGCCCTCCTCCGGCAACCCGTATGTGATAGCGGTCCCGGTCAAGGAGGGGAAGTGAGCTCCGAATCGAGGCAGGCTCCCCCCCCGCCGGTCGTACACCCCCCGTGGCATCGATACCGGCGGGATATCGGCTCGTCATCCATCCCGGTAGGATCTCCGGCGGGCACGCGGATGGGCCATACCTCCGGTGATCCTGCGGGAAGCCCCGGCATCCGGCACGTATCGCACGGCGGAGGAAACGGATGATTGGACGGTTATTCGCTGCTATCGGGCGTGGCATCATCGGTTTTTTCGCGGAGTTCGGGCGGATAGCGCTTCTTGCCGGGAGCATCATCCGCTTTATCCCCTCGGCGTTCCACTCGCGCAAACTGATTCTGGAGCAGATGGCCGTTATCGGCGTCAGCTCCCTCCCGCTGGTGCTGCTGGTGGGCTCGTTTACCGGGGCGATAGCCGCGCTTCAGGCCACGAACCTCTTCGCAAAATTCAATCTGCTGGCGCTAGCCCGCCCGTTCGTCGGCGGCTCCATCGCCACGGTGGTCTTCACGGAGCTTTCCCCGGTGCTGACGGCGCTGGTGATCGCCGGGCGCGTGGGAGGCTCTATCGCCGCACAGCTCGGCACGATGCGCGTCTCCGAGCAGATCGATGCCCTGGAGATGATGGCGATCCACCCGGACCGCTATCTGGCTATGCCGCGGGTGCTCGCGGCGATGAGCATGATGCCGGTGCTCATCATCTTCTCGAACCTCGTGGCGATCATGGGGGCGTTCGTGCTGGTGATCTTCAAGTTCAATTTCCACCCCGACGATTATTTCGAATCGATCCGGCGCTTCTTCTCCATCAATGAGATCCTCATCGGCCTGTTCAAATCGCTGACGTTCGGCGGCGTCACCGCACTGATCGGCTGTTATATCGGCGCCCGTACCTCCGGCGGTGCCGAGGGGGTGGGCAACTCCACGGTTCGCGCCTTCACCCTCTCCTCGGCGGCCATCCTGGTACTGGATGCGATCTTCGGGTATATCTTTTAGAAGTGGGTTCTTAGTTTTTAGAGCTTAGTGCTTAGACTTTAGGGTACTGTTCGCACGGAGTTTGACTCCGTGCGCGACCGTAGCAGCAGGGGTCGCGGAGTCGAACTCCGCGACAACACAACAACAGAATCTCAGATAACTTTTGCCGAAGTTCTTAGAAAGAGGATGAGGAGTCCGTAGCCGTTATAACGCAATTGCGGCGGAGGACCGGGAGAGAGAGGTGGTGCGCGCTCTTCCAATCGAAAATCTAAAATCGCAAATCGAAAATTTCTCACGACGGGCCTTCTCGTCAATCGAACATCGCAGTGATTCTCATCGACAACGTCCATAAGGCATTCGGGGAAAAGCAGGTGCTCCGGGGGATTTCGCTGGAGATCAACGAGGGGGAGACCACGGTGATCATCGGCCGCTCCGGCACCGGCAAGAGCGTGCTGCTGAAGCTGATCGTGGGGCTGCTGGAGCCGGACCAGGGGACGATCTCGATAGACGGGAAACGGGTGGACCAGATGTCGGAGAAGGAGCTGTACGAGGTGCGCCGGCGCATCGGCTTCGTCTTCCAGGGGGCCGCCCTGTTCGACTCGATGACCGTGGCGGAGAATCTGGTGCTGGGGCTGTACGAGCATGGCGAGCGCAGCCAGGAGGTTTTCGAGCGGGAGACCCGCACCAACCTGGTGAATGTGGGGCTGCTGCCGGACCCGCGCACCGTGAGCGAGAGCGAGTTCCGGACCGCCTACGAGATCCTCTCCCGGAAGAAGCCAGCCGAACTCTCCGGCGGCATGCGCAAGCGGGTCGGGGTGGCACGCGCGCTGGTGGGAACCCCCAGATACATCTTCTACGACGAGCCCACCACCGGGCTGGACCCCATCACCTCCGAGCAGATCGACAACCTCGTCACCGATCTGACCCGGAAGCTCGACGTCACCTCCATCGTCATCACCCACGATATCTTCTCGGTGTACAAAACCGCCGATACGGTGGTGATGCTGGAGAACGGGGGGATACATTTCCAGGGAACGCCGGCCGAGCTGCAACGCTCCGATGATCCTATCGTCCAGGAATTCATCGAGCGTTACGCCATGACCGCTACGGCCGAACAGGCAGGGAACATCCGCCAGAAGGGCTGAACCCGCGTTTCCGCGCCGATGAGCATTCGATAACAGTACGGCCGTGACCCCGGCATGCCGTTCCGGGTCATTACTATCGTGACCGGACCGAGTAGCCGCAGCAATGCATCCGGAAGGGGTCATCACGCTCCCCCGCCATCCGCTCCCGGCTCCCCCACGGAGCTTCTGTAACATTCCCTCCCGTGGAGTGTACTTCCATTTGCCTGAATGCCGTTTCAGCACCCGGCGTTTCGCACCCGGGCAGAAGTGGCCCCGGGCCATCTCTTCCGAAACTCCGCCTGACGGCAATACAATCCTTCGGCATGAGAATCGTTGCGGTTGGGGCCTGCCATCTTCCGGACCGCGAACTCCGTATTCATTTCAGCGAACGCGTGCCGGCGATGCGCTCCTAAACCGTCTTCATGAATCGATCCCTGCATGATCACCCATAGACCAGGTACATTCGCAGGCGCTGCGCTCGTGGCGGCCCTGCTGCTGATGGCATCCTTGGCGTTCGCCCCGCTTCTCTCCGCCCAGGAGTTCGGCCGCAGGGGAACTGCCGCCGGCGTGCGCACCGTCCATCCGTCGGTAGCGGCCCGGCCGATCCTCTTTACCGAGAATATCGGCCAGTGGCCCCGGGGGGTGGCGCTGCAAGGAACCGTCGGGAGCACCAACGTCCGGTTCGAACGGCATCAGGTAAGCTACAGCTACCTGGTGGAGCGCAAGCAGAAGGGCTCCGGGACCGGCCTGGATCGCCATCTCCTGCGCACCGAATTCCTCGGCGCCCGCGCCGATGCCCGCGTACAGGGAGATTCGGCCACCGGCACTCTCTTCAACTATTATCTCGGCGCCGATCCCTCCACCTGGCACGATGGGGCTCGCGGATTCACCCGCGTGCGCTACCACGGGCTGTACAGCGGAATCGATGCGCTCTACTACGGCCGGGGCGGGGAGATGAAGTATGATTTCATCGTCGCTCCCGGCGCCGATCATCGCGATATCCGGCTCCGTTATCATGGCGCCCGCAAGCTGCGGCTGACGCCGAAGGGAGAGATGGAGGTGGCGACCGCGTTCGGTTCGGTGGTGGAGGCCCCCCCCTATTCCTACCAGACCATCGACGGGCGGCAGATCCCGGTAGAGGCATCCTACAGGCTTCTGGGAGGAAATGTCTACGGCTTCTCGGTTGGCCCCCACGATCCCCGTTATCCGGTGGTGATCGATCCCTGCCTCTCGGTGGAATATTCCACCTACTTCGGCGGCGGCGGCTACGACGTGGTAACCAACATGGCCGTGGATTCCACCGGCGATGCCTATGCGGTGGGATTCACCCGCGCGTTCAGCGATTTTCCCGGCATCACCCCCGCCCCCGATCGTCCCTACGTGGAAAACATGGTCTTCGTCAGCCGCATCAGCGCCGATGGCACCCGGCTGATCTATACCACGTTCATCGGGCAGGCATACACGGGGGAATACGGCATCTCCGGCTCCACCACCGATTACCAGTCGATCGGCGAGGATGTGGAGGTGACCCGTAACGGCGAGGCGATCGTGGCGATGACCACGACCATCGACACTCTCGCCACCACCGCCAACAGTTACCAGCAGCAGATCGCCGCCAACGATATCAACAGCGCCTGCGGTCCCGCCCCCTTCCAGAACGCCGATGGGTATGTGGCACGGCTGAGCGCCTCCGGCCAGCTTCTCTGGAGCACCTATCTGGGCGGACGGGATAACGATTATATCGCCGATATCGCGCTGGATGGTGCCGATAACGTCTGCATCACCGGCATGACCTACGCCGCCCTCTGCGGCAACAAAGGGGATACGCTCGCCTTCCCGGTCACCGTCCCCCGGTTCGGCTCGGCCGAGGCGATACGCGGGTTCGAAACGTTCGTCTCGATACTCAGCGCCAACGGGCGCACGCTCCGGTTCAGCGCCCTGTACGGCGGCGGCCGCGACGAGTTCGCCGGCAAGATCGGCGTGGATGCGAGCGACCGGATCTACCTGCTGGGAAGCACCAACTCGACCAATCTTCCGACAACTCCGGGAGCCTACCAGGAGACCCCGAACGCGGGGCTCGGCGTTACGGTCTTCGATCTCTATATCGCCCGTATCAACCCCGGCACCGCGCAGCTCGAATACAGCAGCTATTTCAGCGACAACGGCGGCGCCGGACGTGCCGGGCTGGGATTCAACGGCTTCCGCCGCCGCGACGGCGCAAACGCATCCCCCACCGCCGGCGGATTCGAGCGCCAGGATCGCCGCCAGGGGCTGATCGTGGACCGCAACGGCGCCTCCATCGTCTTTGCCGGCTCCACCAGAAGCTCCGGTCTGCCCACCACGGGAGGAGCCTTCCAGGGCGGCCCCCGCAACAGCGGCGCAACCGGCAACGCCGCCATCGACGTCTTTGTGGTGCGCCTGAACATGAACACCAGCCAGGTGGCGGCCGCCACCTATCTGGGTGGCTCCGGGTTCGACGGGCTGGGAGGGATCACCTACGATCGTTTCGGCGATATCGCCGTGGGTGTCGCCACCTCCTCCACCGACTTCCCCACCTCCGCGGTGACCATCCAGAACGAGCTTCTCGGGCTGGTGGATGGCGCCATCGTCACGCTCAGCCCCGATCTCCGGAACCTCACCTACGGCTCCTATATCGGCGGCACCGCCCTGCCCGGCGGAACGATCTGGGAGCAGACGGTGACCGGGGTGCTGGCGGATTCCTCCGGAGGACTGTATCTGTATGGCGGCACCTCCTCGCGCGACCTTCGGGTGACCTCCCAGGCGTTGCAGAAGAAGAACGATTATTATGGCGGCTTCATCGTCAAGTTCGCCGCGCCCAGCGCCCCGCGCATCGGCTCCGGACTGGGCATCTCCTTCGAGCCGAACATCTGCGGCGACCTGATTACCGAGTCGCTGCTGGTGTTCAACTCCGGGCAGTCGCCCATGCGGGTGGATTCGCTGAAGTTCAAGAACGGCCTGCATTACCGTCTGGTGAACCCGCCGCCGGTGCCGTTCAACCTGGCCCCCTGCGACACCTTCACCCTGACAGTAGCGTTCGATGCATCGCGGCTGGAGTGCAACACCAGGGGAACCGATTCGCTTATCATCGTGGCCGGAAACGCGGAGAACCCGAGGGCGATAATCCCGGTGAGCGGTCTCAAGCGCTGCGTCACCTTCGGATTTCTGGAGACCAATGTGACCGTGCCCCGCTACAAGCTGGGGAGCGGCAGAAACATCAACGTGATGGCGAACGTGCGGGGAGAGTCGAGCCAGTACCTGACCATCACCCCGGACCCCGGCAACAGGGGAATCTTCGAGCCCTTCCCGGCCCAGAACAATTCCGTGCTCCCGGAGGGGACGGCGTTCCTCCCCTTCCGGGTGAATGCGCAGGATACCGGCTATTTCTGCGAGACCTTCACGGCCACGGTGCAGCCATGCAACCGGGTGTACAAGCTCACGATCTGCGCGCGCGTCGTCAGCGGCATCTTCACCAGCATCGACACGGTGAACTACGGCCTGATGAGCTGCCGCGAGCTGGATCTGCCCCACGTGGTGCGCAATACCGGCAACGATACGCTGGATGTGAGCGTGGCCTATGTGGATGGGCCGAACGCCAGCAACGTGGAGTTCGTGGAGAACGTGGGAGCGATACGGCGCCTGGCGCCGGGGGATACCACGGTCTATACCTTCCCGGTCCGCCCGAAGGGATACGGCAAACAATCCTCCACGATCTTCTTTAAAACGAACGAAGGGGGAGAGACCGGACGCCTGCGCGGCGTGACGGTGAATGTGGAGCTGGACTCGGTGGCGTTCCGCCTTGCCAACGCAAGCTCCGTGGGATCATTCGGCCAGACCATCGAGATGCCGATCTCCTATGAATCGCTTCTGGAGGGACGGGTTCCGCTGGAGGAACTGACGCTCCTGCTGAAGTTCGATCCGAAGATGCTGGCCGTAACCGGCATCAACACCACCGGCATGCTGGCGGCCGGATGGCAGATCATCAGCAGCCGGTATGTGCCGGACGGCACCATCATCAAGGTGCGCAAGGGAGCCACCGGGGCATCGTTCCCCGGAGCCACCGGGCGCCTGTTCAACGTGCAGTTCAAGGTGCTCCGTGGCGATACGCTCGTCTCCCAGCTCGGCATCGCCCTGGCGGGCGCCTCGGCCGGCTGCCTTACCGCGGAGATAGATTCGGCGATGCTCTTCCGTCTGAACGAGGAGTGCGCCACCCCCGACAGGCTGATCGTGACCGGGCGGCGCACCCTGAAGCAGAGCATACCGAACCCGGCCCGCACTTCGGTGGCGATCCCCTATTTCCTCTCCGAGCCGAACCATGTCACCCTGGTGCTGTACGATGCCACCGGGCGCGAGATGGCGACGCTGGTGGATGAGGAGCGTCCGGCGGGAGAATCGGAGGTCCGGTTCGATACCCGCCTCTTCCCGGCCGGCGCATATTTCTACCGGCTCACCGTGGGGAACCCGGCGGCCGGCAACGCGATATCAGAAACCCGTAGAATGGTGATTGAACGATGAGAAGAACCACTCCATCCCTGCTGCTGGCGGTTCTTCTGGTTGGAGGATACCGCCTTGCACATGCGCAGGAAACGCCCGATACTCCGGGCTCCGATACCACCGGCGGGCGCTCCCGATTCTCCGCCGGCGCGCTGTTCGGCTACCGCCAGCACCTGTATTTCGGCGAGGTGGATCTGGGGATGTATCCGGAGTTCAGCGGCGGCAACTGCGGCATCTTCAACTCCGGAACCGGCGGCGGGATAGCGCCGGGCGTCTTCCTGGAATACGCCCTGAACGATGATCTGGGGCTCGGGCTCCGGCTGCTGATGGAGGGAAGCTCCGTGACGATGAGCACTCCGGCGGCGGGCGCCACCGAGATCCGCCGCGATGACGGATCGCTGGCGCCGGTGGAGAGCGAGAACGCGTTCGGCGTGGAGCTGGCCGGGTTCTCCGCCGAGATCTACGGCGCGTTCAAGCCGTTCAGCTTCCCGCTGGTGCTGATGGGAGGACCGAAGATCCACATGGCTACCGGCAGCGATTATACGCTTCAGGAGGAACTCCTCTCCCCCGATGATGTCTCCTTCTTCAACGGAAGCCGCACCCGGCGTTTCGGCGAAGGAGAGCTTGGCACCGGACTGCGGGTTGGCCTGGCCGCCGGCGCGGGCTATGCGCTCCCGGTGACGGATAATCTGGAGCTGCGGCCGGAGGTTTCGCTGGCGCTCTATCTGAACAGCCTGAGCCCGTTCGGCTCGGTGCTGGATGCAAGCGCACGGGGCGATTTCGCCATCCGCTACACGTTCAACCGTCCGGCGCCGGCTCCGCCGCCCCCTCCTCCCCCCCCGCCGCCGCCACCTCCCCCGCCGCCACCGCAGGTTGCGGCGCTCTCGGCACAGATCAGCGCCTATGGGCTCTCCGGGACCCGCGAGGAGATAGCCGACGTGCAGGTGAATGTGGAGGCAACGGTACGACGGAACGAAGTGGCGCTTCTCCCCTATGTCTTCTTCGATGAGAATTCATCGCAGATACCCTCGCGCTACGGGGCGGGACGGCCGAGACCGGGTGATGATGCGCTGGATGTGTATCACAAGATCCTGGATATCGTCGGCGACCGGCTCCGGACCAATCCCGCCGAGCGTATCACGCTGGTGGGAACCACCGCCAATACCGGCGAGGAGGAAGGGGCAACGCATCTGGCCGGCGCCCGCGCCGAGAATGTGAAACGGTATCTGGTGGACCGCTGGCGGGTGGATCAGAGCCGCATAGCCGTGGAGGCACGCGCGCTTCCGGAACATCCCTCCAACAGCTCGCACCCGCAGGGACGCGAGGAGAACCGCCGCGTGGAGATCGTGGGAAGCCCCGCCGTGCTGGGACCGGCAGCCATCAGCGATACGGCCCTGCAGGGATTCTCCTCCCCCGGCCTCCGCTACGTGACGAGCATCGATGCCGAGGCGGGATTGCGAAGCTGGGCAATCACGATGATGATCGACGGCAAGGTGGCCCGGCAGCTAAACGGCGAAACGATCGATCATCAGAGGCTCTCCGACCAGCTCACCGTCTCGGAAATGGAACGTCTGGCGCGCGGAGGAAAGCTTACCTATTCGCTCGTGGCGAAAGACAACAACGGCGGCCAGATCGTTACCGGCGCGCAGCCGCTGGGGGTACAGGTCAACCGCATCACCACCGAGGCACCGATCATCGCCGACTCCACCTTCCGGTTCGGCGAGGAGATCGTCTTCGAGTTCAATAGCTCCGAGCTGCGGCCGGAGGCGCGCGAGGCATTGCAGAGGCTTAAGAAGAGGCTGCCGGCCGGCACCTCCCTTCTGGTTACCGGCTATGCCGACGAAACCGGCGCCCCGGAGCACAACCGCCGCCTGTCGCTGGCACGCGCCCGCGCGGTGGCCGGTGAGCTGAGCGGCTTCCCGGTGGAAACCAGGGCGGGAAGCGAAACCGGCCCGCTGTTCGACAACGGCACTCCGGAGGGACGCTTCTACTCCCGCTCGGCACGGGTATCCATCGTAATGGTTACCGGAAGGCCGGGATCGTAGGGATTTCCGATCGGCGGGAAAGAGCATGAACAAGCCCCGGCGGATACCTTCCGCCGGGGCTTGTTGCTGATGTGGTATGGAGAGGAATTCCAAGCCTGGCCTTCATTCGCATCGTCGCTGCTGGCATCTCCCGAGAGGATAGACACCATGCCACGGCCGCTCATCAGGAGCGGCAGTTGCGATCCAATCAACTGCTGTGAACTCCGCTCTACCGCAGGCCAAATCCCAGCGCCCCTGCAACTTCCCGCACGGCGGGATCATCCGAGACGACGGTGTAGGCGGAGAACTCCCGGCGGGTACGGTATTCCTTCCGGAGACGGTCGAACCCGGCCCGGCGCGCGGCGTCATCCAGCGGCAGAAGATCGCGCACGGCACGGTCGTCGATCGTGATGTCGTAGGCGCGGAGCACGGCCTGGCGCGCGGCATCCAGCGGGGAGGTTCCCGGCGCTATCACGATGGGATCGGGGACGGCGGGGAGATCGCCCGCAGGGCTCCAGCCCCTCACGGCTCCGAGCAGGCGGGCCACCGCATCGGCCATCATCTCCGTTCCCCGCAGCTTTGCATCGTAGGAATAGGCGGCGATATGAGGGGTGGCGATGGCAGCGGCTTCGATGAGATGGCGCGGAACCCCGGGCTCCCCCTCCCAGACATCCAGCAGGGCGGCACCGGCGGCGCCGGAACGGAGGGCGGCCACCAGCGCATCGGAATCGGCCACCGATCCCCGCGATGAATTTACCAGCACGGAGCCGCGCCGCAGCCGCTCCAGGAACCGGGCATCCACCAGATGATCGGTTGGGTGATCGCCGCCGGCCACGAGCGGAACATGCAGGGAGAGGATATCGCAATCGAACAGCTCATCGAACGATGCCGAGCGGAACTCCGGATCGAGCGCGGCTCTGGGGGGATCGTATTCCACGGTTCGCAGCCCCAGGGCGCGGGCACGGGGCGCCAGCCGGCTCCCCACATTCCCCACCCCGATGATCCCCAGCGTCTCCCCGGCCAGCCGCAGCACCCCGCGCTGGCGCAGCTCCAGCAATCCGGCCACGACATATTCGGCAACGGCCGTCGCGTTCCCGCCGATCGCGCTGGCGAACCCTATCCCGCTCCGGCTCAGATAGCCAAGATCCACATGATCGATCCCGTTGGTGGCGGTTCCCACGAACCGCACGGGCGTTCCGGCCAGCAGATCGCCATTCACGCTGGTGATGGAGCGGACGATCAGAATATCGGCATCGGCCAGATCATCCCGTGAGATGCTGCGTCCGGACCGGAGGCGAACCTCGCCGAACCCGCCGAGCGCCTCTCGCACGCGGGGTATGTTCTCATCGGCGACGATAATCATCGCGTCCGCCCCCGTTCGATGACTTCCTTCAGATAGTCGCGCAGTTCCCCCCTTCGCCGCATGCCATCCAGATCATCCAGAAAGGAATCGCGAGCCTCCGGCCGGCTCTGCACCATGTTCCGGTAGGCCACGATCATGCTGCGAAGCCCCGCCTCCTGCTGGGAGGGGAGATCGGGAGGGTTCTCCGAGGACCCCACCACCAGCGCGGCGCTGCCGAACAGATACTGCATCATCAGCTCCTCCTTGTAGGGGAAGCCCGATTTCTGAAGCTCATCGACCGGAGGAGTGGCCGAGGCGAACCGGCTCAGCGCGGGGGAGGAGACCAGCCAGGCGAAGAGCTTGCGGCGAAGCCCGGGAGCGGCGGTATCGAGCGGCTGATTCTCCAGCAGCCGCACCGCCGCAAGAGCGGAGGCATCGTCCAGCGCCTCGGCGGCGAACAGAGCCGAATCGGCGGAATAACTTCCCGTGGCGGCACGACCCTCCGAGGCGGTGGCTCGCGATGCGGCACACCCGTTCAGGAGAAGAAGCAGCGAGACCGCCAGCAGCAGCAGAATCAGAAAGAATGCGCGCAAACCGGAATTGCGCGGCCCCGGTTCAGGAGATGCCATGGGAGAAGCGTTATAGAGGTACTGGTTAGGGCTTGCAGCAGAGATGGCGGAGAGAGGAACGGCCCGCTTCTGCATCACTATCTCCTCTCACTATCTGCTCTCGATTCTCTTGAACCCATGCAGCGGGCGATCGTAGATGTAGAGCCAGAAATTCGGCGTTACCGAGTAATGATCTCCCAGACCCAGGGATAACCCTTCGATATCGAACGAATCGGCATCGCTCAGGTAGCGATAGGTGCCGGCGATATCGGTTCCCCCATGCAGATGGCCGGAGACGGTGACGCTATCGTTGCCGAACTCGAACTGGAGCGCATGGCCGCTCAGTGCGGTATCCCCGGCATGGCTTTTCCAGCGGCCGAGGATATTCCGGTTATTCCCGGTGAAGCGGCTGGCGACGCGGTAATAGAGGGAATCGCCCTCATTCTGGAACCGCCAGTACGCCACCGACGTATCGGGCATCGCATCGCCACGACGGAAGATGCCGATGGTGCGATGATAGCCATCACCGATCGGCTTGAACTGGAGATCGAGTTTGGAGACCGAATCGGCGATCCATTCCCCCGCCTCCTGCCGGAAGAGGGTATCATGGAGCACTCCCTGCCGCAGCACGGTAAGGGTAAGGGTCATCCCCCGGCGCATCGGAACGCCCCCCTGTTCGAAGGAGGATTCATACCGATAGTTCCCGGCCGGCAGCCCCGTCTCCACGGTAGGAGCAGACGGCTGGCTGCATCCGGCCATGAGGGCGGCCGCGGCCCCTGCAAGCTGAATGAGTATACGCTTCATGGTAATCCTGTCAGAACGATCATCACCGGTGGGAGAGGGGATTCTCGGTTGTCGATGTACGATTTCAGATGTTCGATTACGAGAGAGGAGGAGGATGCTCGATCGGGGAAACCGAGATCCGAAGAGAGGCGCCCAACCACAATTGCAGCGATTTCCGAATATTCACCTGGCCCGCCTGCGGCGCATCATCGCCATACCGGCCCTACCGCACAAGCCCCTTATCAGGCTCATGATATCAGGCTCACGATACGAGAGACACCGCAACCGCCTGCAACCTCACATTCCCCCACCCTCACATTCTACCACCTTCACATTCCGCCACCCCCACCTTCTGCCCCCCCCCACATTCCGCCACCTTCACATTCGCGGAGATTTCCAGCGGTTCGCATGAGGAACATCATCGCCGTGCCAGCTCCATCAATCAAGATTCGCGAGGATTAGCGGACCGGGCGAGAGCCAGCTGATCCGGCTTGCCGATATCGATCCAGAGGCTTCCATCCACGCGATACGGGGCGATGCGATAGCCGCTCTGCGAGAGACGCAGATACAGAAAGATGATTGAGAAAGCCCCCTCCTCCTCTATCAGATCGAGCAGATGCGGGGATACCGCATGAACCCCGCAGAACCCGAGGCGTTCCACCTGTCCCACCGGTTCGCGCGACATCCGTTCGCCACCCTGCTCCCCCCGCCCGTATCCGCAGAGCCCGTTCTGGTCGAAGATCAGGTAGCGGCGGGTATCGCGCTGCATCACCGCGAGCGTGGCGATGGCATCGGAGGCCAGGTGGGCCCGGTACAGGCCGCGCAGGTCGATATCGCTCAGCACATCGGCATTATGGATCAGAAACGGGGCATCGCGGCGCAGCAGAGGGGCAGCTTTCCTCAGCCCCCCTCCGGTCTCCAGCAGAAGATCGGATTCATCGGAGACCAGGGTTTGCACACCGAAGCCGTTGCGCCGGGCGATGAAATCGATCACCGTGGGGGCATGATGATGCACATTGACCACGAGCCGCGTGGCACCGGCATCGATCAGGCGGCCGGCCACCTGCTCCAGCATCGGCACGCCCCCCACCTCGACGAGCGATTTCGGCACCGTATCGGTGAGGGGACGAAGGCGGGTTCCAAGCCCCGCCGCAAAGATCATCGCATCCATAGTATCACTCAAAACCTTTCCCGGATGACAGAGGGCCGGGGGTCCAGAAGCCGAAATTAGCCCGGGGATCTTCTCTGCGCTACATTCTTTTTGCTACCGGGCATGAATATCGATTATCACGGCCATCATCTCCCTCATGGCCCGGCGGCCTTCGCGAATCATATACTGTAAACGGAAACGCCCTCGCCGCGACTATCGCGGGCGAGGGCGCCCCAGCAAAAACTTCAGGAAATCGCCGGCTTAGTAGCGGGAGTCACGGCCACGGCCACCGCCGCCACCATAGCTACCACCACGGCTGCCGCCGCCGCCACCGTAACCGCCACGGCTGCCGCCGCCGCCACCGTAACCACCGCGACTGCCGCCACCACCACCACGCTCCTCGCGAGGACGAGCCTCGTTCACCGTGAGATTACGACCCTGGAAATCGGCGCCGTTGAACTGCTCGATGGCCTGCTCGGCCTCGTCACGGTTCGACATCTCAACAAAACCGAAGCCACGCGAACGGCCGGTCTCACGATCCTGCACGACGGAAGCCGAAGCTACTTCACCCACCTGGCCGAAAAGCTGCGAAAGATCCTCACTGGTGGTCTGATAGGCAAGGTTGCCTACATAGATTCTGGTCGACATAAGAAACTGATCCTTTCCCCCTGTCAGGGGAGATTGTAGAGAAGCTGATCCGGTGGCTTCGGCGAAACGGTGTTGACGGCGAAGTCGTGCGATCGTGCTCGATGAGCTGCTTCTGATTGTATGGAAGAAACGAAACTGCAATACTCTCTAACTATCTGTCAGCCGCCGCACAAGAACGCGAACAAAGCATCACACCGTCTAATTGCGAGAGTAGGAAACGTTTGGGCTGCAAATAACCTCTTATGCAGCGAATATGCAAGCAATGAATGCGTATGGAGCTTGAGACGACGCTGGCGGTGACGTTGAGAACGAAGCAACGCGAACGAACCGATTTCAATACTCTACCGTGGTAAATCATCGCGCGAAAGCCGGCATGGGAGGAGCCATACGGGGGACAGGAGATTCCGGCAGGCCCGGAGCTTCAGTTCCCGTACCGATATCCGCTCGGTCCATGACGCGAGCATTGCCGGGAATATTTTGCCGCGGGAATATTTTTTTTCATCCGGGATGGTCCCGGTTCCCCCCTGATACGATACAACGATAGCGATTTTTTCACTCTTCGCCGCGTTCCCGCCCACCTCTTATTCTTCCAGGGGGCGAAAAAACAACGTGCCCGGGGGACGCAGGATTCCTCCCTCCCTTCTCTTACTGCAACAGGCTCTGGATAGCCCTGGAGAGCCGCTGGAACGAGATAGGCTTGGTAAGATGCTCGGCGAAACCGGCCTCCATGCTGCGGCGCACATCCTCCTCCATCCCGTAGCCGCTCACGGCGATTCCCTTGATGGGGTTGGTCTTCTGCAAGGTCTGCATCAGCTCGATACCGGTGCCATCCGGCAGACCGATATCGCTTATCAGCAGATCGAACTGCCCCGATCCGGCGGCCTCCAGCGCCTCGGCGATGGTACGTACCGCCACCACGCCGTAGCCTCTGCGCTCCAGCAGATGGCGCATCACCTGGCTGGTATCGTTGTTATCCTCCACGATCAGGATGCGAACGTTGGAGTGCCCTTCGCCGACAGGCTGGGGTATCTCCCTCTTTTCGCGCTCGTGCCCGCCGGGATTGCAGCCGGCAAGCTCCACGGTGAAGGTTGCCCCCCTGTCCCGTCCATCGCTGGCGGCCTGGATCAGCCCCCCGTGCACATCGATCAGGGTCTTGCTGATAGCCAGCCCCAGTCCCAGCCCGCCGAAATTACGGGTGATGGTGCGTCCCCCCTGTTCAAACGCATCGAAGATGCGGGGCAGAACGTCCTGATCGATGCCGATACCGGTATCGCGCACCTTCACCACCACCCTGCCGTGATCGTCGTTGAACGACTGCACGCGGATGGTGCCCCCTTCCGGGGTGAACTTGATGGAATTCTTGACCAGATTCCAGAACACCTGCTGCAGGCGGGCGAAATCACCCTGCACATGGGAGATCTCGGCGGCCAGATCCAGATCGATGCTGATCTGTTTGGCGGCCACATCCCCGCGGCAGATATCCATCACGGCCTTCAGCACGGCGTGCAGGTCGATGGTGCTCACATTCAACTGGAGCTTCCCCTGGGTGATGCGGGTAAGATCGAGCAGATCGTCGATGAGGCGCGCCTCCAGCTCCACATTGTTCCGGATGATCTCGATCCAGCCGCGAAGCTCATCCGGCAGATCGGGCTCCTCCTCCAGCACCTGCACGGTGGTGAGCACCGGGGTGAGGGGGGTGCGAAGCTCGTGGCTGAGCACGGCAAGGAACTGGTCCTTGGCGCGGTTTGCGGCCTCGGCGGCCTCCTTGGCATTCTTCAGATCCAGCTCGGCCCGTTTCCGTTCGGTAAGATCGATCACAAACGCCACCGACTGGTGCTGCGAGCCCTCCAGCATCGCGCGGCCTATCAGAATGGGGACGCGGCGGCCGTCGGAGCGGAGATATTCCTTCTCGTACGGCACGCAGACCCTGGATTCCCGGAGCTGGCGGATGGCATCATCATCGCGATAGCGATATTCCTCCGGCGTCAGCGTATCCCAGCGGAGCCCGCCGGCGAGCATGGACTCGCGCGAGTAGCCCACGATATCCAGGAACGCATCGTTGGCCTCGCTGATATTGCCATCCAGGTCGGCGAACTGCACGCCGATCATATTTGATTCGGCCAGCCTGCGGAAGCGCGCCTCGCTTTCGCGGAGCGCCTGTTCCATCCGCCGCCGCTCGGCGATCTCCCCTTCCAGCTCGGCATTGATCGACTGAAGCTGGGCGGTACGCTCCTCCACGCGATGTTCCAGCGCCTCGTTCAGATCGCGGATCTCGCGTTCGGCCTCCTGCCGCTCGGTGATATCGATGCCGGTAGCGATGACATGGGAGATCCCGCCGCTTTCATCCAGCAGGGCGGTGGTGGACCAGGTGATACGGCGCAGGGCGCCATCGCGGGTGCGCCAGGAATTCTCCGAGGCCAGAGGATATTCCCCGCCATAGACGCGGGCAAAGAGCTCGTGCACGGCCGGTCGCTCATCCTCCGGGGCAAGCACCTCCCAGATCTTCCGCTCGCGCACCTCATCGAACGTGTAGCCGCTTGCCTGTTCGCAGGCGCGATTGAATCGAAGGATGCGCCCCTCGTTATCCACCAGCAGAACGAAGCTGCCGGCGGTTTCCAGGACCGCGGAGATGAAATCGCGCTCCTTGTGGAGCTCGCGGTTCTTCTGCTCCAGTTCTTTATACAGGCCGCCGATGGCCTTGTTGGTCTTGCCAAGCTCCCGGTTGGTCTGCCGGAGAAGTTCGGCCTGGCGCTTGACCTCCTCGGTCTTCCTGAACAGATCGATAAAGACGGCCACCTTCGCCTTGAGCACTTCCGGGGCGAAGGGTTTGAACATATAATCGACCGCCCCCACCGAATAGCCACGGAAGACGCTCGTATCGTTCTTATCCATGGCCGTCAGGAAGATGATCGGCGTATGGCGAAGCTTGTCGCGTTCGCGGATGAGGGTGGCGGTTTCGAAGCCATCCATGCCGGGCATCTGCACATCCAGCAGGATCACCGCAAAATCGTACTCCAGCAGGTAGCGCAGCGCCTCCCGGCCTGAAGTGGCCCGCACCAGGTTCTGTCCCAGATCGGCAAGTATGGCCTCCAGCGCCATCAGATTTTCCGGGTGGTCGTCCACGATGAGGATGTTAACCCGTTCTTCACTCTGCATGCTATCCACCTTGGCTTCTGGAGTCTCCCCCAATATCCGGGCTGTATATTCCTGTAGGACCTGCATTCGTGATGCGTATGGCTAGTATAAAAGCGAGATCCGGGAGGGGGTCAGCCGCAGCAACCGCGCTTGCGGCACTCCCAGGTCATACCTGTACCGATCGCCCCGTAGAAGATTGAGAGTTCACACCACTTTGCGAAAGAGCGTCTGATCCGGTTCCAGCAGGCTATAACACTCCTCGTTAGGGGTGTAGCGGACGGTTTCCCTGCGGCCGAGTCCGAGCACGCCGAAGGTGACCAGGCTGGAATAGATCATCTCATGAACACGATTCTGCAACGAGCGGTCGAAGTAGATCATCACATTTCTGCAGAAGATCACATTGAACTCGTTGAATGCCCCTTCGGTAGCCAGATCATGCTGGGAGAAGACGATATTATCCCGGAGCGAGGCCCGGAAGATCGCATTGCCATACCGCGCGGTATAATAATCCGACAGCGAACGGGTTCCCCCGGCGTGCAGGTAGTTGCTGGTGTATTCCTTGACCAGGGCGGCCGGATAGATCCCGGCACGCCCCCGGCGCAGCACGGCCTCGTTCAGATCGGTCGCGTAGATACGGCAACGATCGTACAGCCCCTCCTCCTGAAGAAGGATAGCCATGGAATACACCTCCTCTCCGGTGGCGCAACCTGCATGCCAGATGCGTATGAACGGGAGCCCCGCCAGCAGCGGCACCACCTTCTGCCGGAAGGCCAGAAAGAACGCGGGATCGCGAAACATCGAGGTGACGTTGACGCCGAATTTCAGGAACACCCGGCGCCAGCAGGCCGGGTCGTGCAATACCCGGTCCTGCAATCCCGAAACGGTCTTCACCCCTTCGGCGCGCATCGCTTCGCGGATACGCCGCCGGAGCGAGGAGTACGCATACTCCCTGAAATCGAACCCGTAACGCCGGTATACCCCTTCCAGCAGCAATTGGATTTCCAACGTTTCGAGATCGCTGCTCTGATCCTCACCCTTTGTCATCGGCATTACTTATACAGCCAGACCCGCAGAAGCGAGATAAGCTGTTCGATATCGATAGGTTTCGTGATATAGTCCGATGCCCCCGCCTCGATGCACTTCTCCCGGTCGCCCTTCATCGCCTTGGCGGTAACCGCGATGATGGGCATGCTCTGGAACTTCTTCAGCTTGCGGATGGCCCGCATGGTATCGAATCCGTCCATGCCGGGCATCATCACATCCATCAGCACCGCATCGATGTTGGCGGTATTCTTCAGCATCTCGATGCCATCCTTGCCGTTTTCGGCATAGACCACCTTCATATTATAGCGCTCCAGCAGGCTGGTGATGGCGAAGATGTTTCTGATATCGTCGTCCACGATCAGGATCTTCTTATCGGTCAGCACGCTGTCGTTCTGATGGATCTGCTGCAACAGGCTGCGCTTCTCCTCCGGCAGGTTCGCCTCCACCCGGTGCAGGAACAGCGCGGTTTCGTCCAGCAGGCGATCGACCGAACGGAGATCCTTGACGATCACCGCCTCGGCCAGGCGTCCCAGCTCCGTGGTCTCCTTGGCGGTAAGCTCCTTGCCGGTATAGACGATGATCGGCAGCTCCACCAGGCCAAGCTCCACGCGGATCTTGTCGATCAGCTCGAAGCCGCTCATATCGGGCAGGCCCAGATCCAGCACGGTGCAATCGAACTTGTCGGTGCGGAGTATCTCCAGCGCCTCCTCTCCGGTTGCCACGGCCACGGTCTCCACATCCTCGCCGCCGATGAATTCGATGATGCTCATCCGCTGGGCAGGATCATCCTCCACCACCAGCAGCTTGCGCACCTGGCGTTCGACGAATTCGCGGATATTGCCGAGCGACTCCTTGACCGCATCGCCGCTGACCGGTTTCTTCAGATGGGTGAGCGCCCCCATCCTTCTGCCACGGGGGAGTTCCTCCACCACCGAGACGATATGCACGGGGATATGACGGGTGACCGGATCGTGCTTCAGGCGGTCGAGCACCGACAGGCCATGGATGCCAGGCAGCTGGATATCGAGCGTGATCGCATCCGGCTTGTAGGTATGCACATACTCCAGGCCGATCTCGCCGCTCGGGGCCACCACCCCCTTGAAGCCCTTATCGCGGGCCATATCCAGAAGGATGCGGGCGAAGTTGTGATCGTCCTCCACGATCAGCAGCACCCGGTCGCCGGGCTGGATATTTCCCTGATCGTCATCCACCAGGGTCTGGCGAGGATCGATCAGATGGGTGACGGTATCGCCCCCTGCGGCTTCGGCCGCATCGTTCGTCTCGCCGTTGGCGCCGGCGGCCATGCCGTCAACCGCTCCGCCGGAGCGACCCCGGTTGCCGGCGGCGATGCGCGCGGTGGCATTGCGGTACATGGTGGCCGTGGCGGTCACCCGCTCGGCGAATGAATCCTGCTCGTCCGCCAGAGGATCGCCCCCCTCGCCATCGTGCGATCCGATGGTGGTGGGAACGTAGTTCTCCGGCAGATAGAGGGTGAAGGTGCTTCCCTCTCCCGGAGCGCTGACAAGCTGGATCTCGCCGCCAAGCAGGCGGGCGATCTCACGGCTGATGGAGAGACCCAGGCCGGTGCCGCCGTATTTGCGGCTTGTAGTGCCATCGGCCTGCTGGAACGCCTCGAAGATCACCCTGTGCTTGTCGGCGGGGATGCCCACGCCGGTATCCACCACCGAGAAGGCGAGCACCTTCTCGGCGCGATTGAGCAGCTCGTTGTCGTAGCGGTGCCCGATCGGCGCGGCGTCGATACGGAGCCGTACCGATCCCTCATCGGTGAACTTGAAGGCGTTGGAGAGAAGATTCTTCAGCACCTGCTGGATGCGCTTGTAATCGGTGCCGATGGAGACGGGCGCTGCCGGGTCCACCTCCAGATTGAACTCCAGCTTCTTCTCGGCGGCCACCTGGCGGAACATCCGGTCGATATCCTCTGTCAGGCGGCGGATCGACACATCGCCGATCTCCACGGCCATGGTGCCGGATTCGATCTTGGAGAGATCGAGGATCTCGTTGATGAGGTTCAGCAGATCGGCGCCGGAGGAGTAGATGGTCTGCGCGAACTCCACCTGCTTGCCGGAGAGGTTCTTCTCGGTGTTGTCCGAGAGCATCTTCGAGAGGATCAGCATGCTGTTGAGCGGCGTGCGAAGCTCGTGCGACATATTCGCCATGAACTCCGACTTGTACTTGGAGGTAAGCGCCAGCTGTTCGGCCTTCTCCTCCAGCGCGCGCCGCGCCAGCTCGATCTCCCGGTTCTTCCATTCCACCTCGTTCTTCTGCTCGGAGAGCAGATGCGCCTTTTCCTCCAGCTCCTCGTTGGTCTGCTGCAGCTCCTCCTGCTGCTTCTTGAGCAGTTCCTCGGATGCCTGCAGCGACTTGGCCTGCTGCTCCAGACGGCGGTTGGTCTCGGTAAGCTCCCGCTGCTGCACCTGGAGTTCCTGGGTGAGCGTCTGCGACTGCGACAGGAGCGACTCGGTGCGCATGTTCGCCTCGATCGTGTTCAGCACGATACCGATGCTCTCGGTAAGCTGATCGAGGAAGACGATATGGTTTTCGTTGAACTGGTGGAACGAGGCAAGCTCGATCACCGCCTTTACCTGCCCTTCGAAGAGCACCGGCAGCACCACGATATTCAGCGGCGGCGCCTCTCCCAGTCCGGAGTTGATGGTGATGTAATCGCCCGGCACGTTCAGCACCACGATCCGTTCCTTCTCCAGCGCGCACTGCCCCACCAGCCCCTCGCCGATCTGGAACTTGTTGGAGAGATTCTTCCGCTCGCGGTAGGCATAGCTTGCCAGCAGGTTGAGCGTGGGGGTATCCTCGTTGTGATCGGCGATATAGAAGACGCCATGCTGCACGTTGACCAGCGGCGCCAGTTCCGAGAGGATCAGACGGGAGACGGTCCAGAGATCCTTCTGCCCCTGGAGCAGGCGGGTGAACTTCGCGAGATTGGTCTTCAGCCAGTCCTGCTCGGTGTTCTTGCGGGTGGTATCCTTCAGATTACGGATCATCTCGTTTACCGTATCCTTCAGGTAGGCCACCTCCCCTGCCGCCTCCACGGTAATCATCCGGGTGAGATCGCCTCGGGTCACCGCCGTTGCCACCTCGGCGATTGCGCGCACCTGGGTGGTGAGGTTGGCCGCCAGGCGGTTCACGTTATCGGTGAGATCTCGCCATGTGCCGCTTGCGCCGGGCACGTTGGCCTGCCCGCCCAGCTTCCCTTCGATACCCACCTCGCGCGCCACCGTGGTCACCTGATCGGCGAAGGTGGCGAGCGTGTCGATCATGGCGTTGATCGTATCGGCCAGCTCGGCGATCTCCCCCTTGGCCTCCACCGCCAGCTTCCGCTTCAGATTTCCGTTTGCAACCGCGGTCACCACTCGTGCGATCCCTCGCACCTGGGTGGTGAGGTTGGCCGCCATGGAGTTCACGTTATCGGTCAGATCCTTCCACGTGCCTGCAACCCCCTTCACTTCCGCCTGTCCGCCCAGCTTCCCTTCGGTGCCCACCTCTCGGGCAACTCGCGTCACCTCCGATGCAAACGAGTTGAGCTGATCGACCATCGTGTTGATCGTATTCTTCAGCTCAAGGATCTCTCCCTTCACATCCACCGTAATCTTCTTCGACAAGTCGCCGTTTGCCACAGCCGTGGTCACCTCGGCGATATTTCGCACCTGCGCTGTGAGGTTGCCGGCCATGAAGTTCACGTTGTCGGTCAGGTCCTTCCACGTGCCGGAAACGCCCTTCACATCCGCCTGCCCGCCCAGCTTACCTTCGGTACCCACCTCTCGGGCAACTCGCGTCACCTCCGATGCAAAGGAGTTGAGCTGATCGACCATCGTGTTGATCGTGTTCTTCAGCTCCAGAATCTCCCCGCGCACATCTACGGTGATCTTCTTGGAGAGATCGCCGTTTGCAACCGCGGTGGTCACCTCGGCGATATTTCGCACCTGCGCGGTAAGATTGCCGGCCATGAAGTTCACGTTGTCGGTCAGGTCCTTCCACGTGCCGGAAACACCCTTCACGATTGCCTGACCTCCCAGCTTGCCCTCGGTACCCACCTCGCGCGCAACGCGGGTCACTTCCGATGCGAATGAACTGAGCTGATCGACCATCGTGTTGATCGTGTTCTTCAACTCCAGAATCTCTCCCTTCACATCCACCGTGATCTTCTTCGACAAGTCGCCATTTGCCACGGCGGTGGTCACCTCGGCGATGTTTCGCACCTGGCCGGTCAGGTTGCTCGCCATCAGGTTCACGTTATCGGTCAGATCCTT
>JBMDXA010000245.1:0-1101 GCA_048594725.1 Candidatus Kapaibacteriota bacterium | reverse complement strand
CCACAGGCGACGCGAACTTCGCGCTCGGAAGTGTCGGGCGGGCGATCGGATTCCTGGAGAACGGAAGGTTCCAGGCCATCGAGATATCCGACGACTCCGTGTGGGCGGACCGCTGGACGTACCGGAGCATAGGAAATCTGGCAGCCAAGATCCCTGTGGCCGGCGGGCTGCTCGGTGCATCGATCGAAGCCATCGGCGGACAGTGGCTGAAATGGTCGGGCGCACACGGTGATGACGAGGACATGGAATATCGGAGCGACTACTACGAGCGCGAGAATGTGTTCATCAATGAATTGGCGAATCAATGGCTCAGTCGCAACCCGGACGCGTCCGGGAACCTGACGCCGGAGGAGGCCCGTATTGCCGCGGAGCAGATTGTCCGTGACGCCGCCGATCACGGGCACACGGGTGCGGTGGCAGTGCTGGGAGGAGCCACATGGTGAGGAAGCGCTATCTCGTCCCGCTGGTGACCGTCCCCATGCTCTTGATCGCGGGATGGATTGTCCTCTCCCGTGAGCAGGCTTATGAGGTCGCGGAGGATCTGTGCGGCATGCACGTCGCCCCCGAGCTCACGGCATCTCTCCTGCCGGCCGGGGAGCAGCTGGAGGTCAGAAATCCGCACGTGAATTCGAGCGCCGATCTGCTCTGTCGGATCGATATCGATGGCGAAACGGCCCTTGCCATCGATGTATTCCACTTCGGCACCGCTTCCCAGAGCCTCCGGGAGTGGTACGAGAGAATGCCTGAAGGAAGCTGGGGGTTCGTGGGCGGTGAAGAGGGCCGCGTGGGCGATGATGACATCATTTTCGCCTCCAGCGGTTCACTGATCCGAACAGAATGCGCCGATGATCGCCCGGAGGCCGTTCTGGACATCAATGTGCAGATCTATTCCCCCACGCAGGAAACGGAGGAGGGTCGGCGGGCGATGAAGGACTTCACCGCCGCTCTCATGGCCTCCGGGAAGGACACGTACGGCTGCTGAGGGGGCGGACCGCCGCTCGGAGTGAGTGGCCCGCCCCCTGGGGCTCAGGCTTCGTCGGGCTGTTCGATCAGCTGGGCGATGTACAGGGGTTCGCCCAGCTTCTCGATGAGGTCGAGCTG
>JBMDXA010000244.1:0-36662 GCA_048594725.1 Candidatus Kapaibacteriota bacterium | reverse complement strand
GGCCCACGCCTTTATCCGGCTTCAGCCTGCCGAGGGGATGGTGCGCCCCTATATCGATGGCCTGGTGGGGGTGAACTACCTCTTTACCAGCACCTCGGTGCAGAGCGAGAACAACGCCGATAACGAGGATATCGCCAGCTCCACCAACTACGACGATGCGGCCTTCAGCTACGGCGGCGGCGCGGGGCTGATGATCCGGCTGTACGAGAACGAGGACCGTACCGGGAGCGATGCCAGCGCCCGCGAGGTGCTGCTGGATCTCGGCGTCCGCTATCTCACCGGAGGAGAGGCCGGCTATCTTACCGCCGGCAGCATCCATCGCCAGAACGGGACCGTCAGCTACGATGTCACCCATTCCCGCACCGATCTGATTACCGGGCGCATCGGCGTGGCGGTCAGATTCTAGGGGATTTTCGATTTGCGATTTTGGATTTTCGATTGGGGGAGAGGGGAGAATAGTTGATAGTTGATACAGGGTAGTTGGTAGCAAAGAGGGAAATGGCAGCAAGCATCCTACAAGCCTGCCAATCTCCTTCCTGGCTACTAACTCCGGTGGCCGCGGGCCCTGTACTATTTTCCTCTTCTCTACCAATTGATACGATTCGGGGAGGGCATGCAGCCATTTCGCTGTATGCCCTTTCTCGTTCAAGCCCTAAATTCTCCTGCTGATGTGCGTTGCTCCGAACAACGCAATTCTCCGTATCAGCAACCGGCCCTCGTATACAATAAGGGGACGAATGATCCTCCCCTCCCTTCTCAGACCGAATATCCGCAGCCGTGGAGGCTACTACCTATGGAGCAGAATCGCTTACTCCAGCTTCTGAAAGATCGTGTGCTCCTGTTCGATGGTGCCACCGGCACTTCGTTGCAGTCGCAGAACCTGACGGCCGAGGATTTCGGCGGGGCGGAACTCGAGGGATGCAACGAGTATCTCTGCATCTCCAATCCCGAGGCGGTGCGGAAGGTGCACCGGGGCTTCCTCGATGCCGGTGCCGATATCATCGAAACAAATTCCTTCGGCTCGGCCTCCATAGTGCTGGCCGAGTATGATCTGGCCGACCGGGCCTACGAGCTCAGCCGTCTCTCGGCGGAGATCGCACGCTCCTGTGCCGACCAGTACTCCACGCCGGAATGGCCCCGGTTCGTGGCAGGATCGATCGGCCCCACCACCAAACTGATCTCCCTGGGACAGATCGATTTCGATACGATGGCCGCCTCCTTCGGCGAGCAGATCGCCGGGCTGATAGAGGGGGGGAGCGATATGCTCTGCATCGAAACCTGCCAGGACCCGCTTCAGACCAAGGCCGCGCTCCATGCGGCCATGGAATATTTCGACCGGGGCGGCCGCCAGGTGCCCATCATCGCCTCGGTGACCATCGAGATGACCGGCACCATGCTGATGGGCACCGAGATTGCTGCGGCGCTCACCACGCTGGAGCCGTACGAGGTGGTGACGCTGGTGGGAATGAACTGCGCCACCGGCCCGAAGGAGATGGAGGAGAACCTCCGCTATCTCTGCCAGAACTCCCCGAAGCCGGTATTCGTGATGCCGAACGCCGGCATCCCGGAGAATATCGGCGGGCATGCCCACTATCATCTCACCCCCGAGGAGATGGTGACCTGGATGGGGAAGTTCATCGGCGAGTTCGGTGTATCGATGGTGGGGGGCTGCTGCGGCACCACGCCGGCACATATCGCCGCGCTCCGCACGCTGCTGGACAGCACCAGGCCGGTGGAGCGGCAGTGGGAGTTCACCCCTTCGGTCAGCTCCATCTACAGCTCGGTTCCCATGCGGGTGGAACCCGCGCCGCTGCTGGTGGGGGAACGCTGCAATGCCAATGGCTCCAAGAAGTTCCGCGAGCTTCTGGCCGCCGAGAACTACGATGCGATGGGGGCGATGGCGAAGGAGCAGATGAAGGAGGGCGCGCACGTGCTGGATGTGTGCGTGGCATACGTGGGGCGCGATGAGAAGCGGGATATGAACGAGGTGATGACCCGGTTCAATACCCAGGTGGCGCTGCCGCTGGTGATAGATTCCACGGAGGTCCCGGTTCTGGAAGCCGCCCTGAAACTCTCGGCCGGCCGCTCCATCATCAACTCCATCAACTTCGAGGATGGTACCGAGAAGGCCGATCAGATCCTCCGCCTGGCACGGCGCTTCGGTGCTGCGGTGATAGCCCTGTCGATCGATGAGGAGGGACAGGCCTATACGTTCGAGAAGAAGGTGTCGATCGCCAAGCGTATCCGCGACTACGCGGTGGATGTGCATGGGCTGCGCGAGGATGATCTGATCTTCGACCCGCTTACCTTCCCGCTCGGCGCCGGAAGCGAGGATCTGCGCGATAGCGGCATCGCCACGCTGAATGCGCTGCGGGAGATCAAGCGGATCATGCCGCGCGCCAAGACCATCCTCGGCGTCAGCAACTCCTCGTTCGGCCTGTCGCCGGTCACCCGCCAGGTGGTCAACTCGGTCTTCCTGCATCATGCGGTGGAGGCCGGGCTGGATATGGCTATCGTGCACGCATCCAAGATCCTTCCGCTCTACCGCCTCGATGAGCAGGGGGTGGAACTCGCCCGCCAGCTCGTGTTCGATGAGCGGAAGTACGAGGATGTGGAAGTGTGAGGAATTTTCGATTTTCGATTTTGGATTTTCGACTGGGGGCAGGGGAAGAGGAGGGGATAATCCATCGGTGATGATTGGGCCGGAGTTGCACTCCGGCCTTTTTTTATGAAGAGCACTTTTCTTTTTTTGTTCTATCCCCAGGGAGGGGGTAAGGCTCCGTTCCCGCAACCGAGAGGGCCGGTATACCTGCCTTGATATATCACCAGATCATTGTTTTTAAGAATTATGAAGAACCGGCTACGTGTGGGAACCGGGCTATCACCGCTGCTGGCGGGGTGCCTGTACGGATGCTGCTGCCTGATTGCGGGGGCTTTCCTGGCAGGATGCGATGAAAATCTATCCGTGGATCAGAACGCGATGAGATTATATACCCTACTGCAAAAAGAATCAGGTCTTGATCGCTTTGCAGGGCATAGGATTAGCAGGAGAGATGGTCTGTTTGTCATCACCTATAAATTCGATACAGCAGCGGCAACGTTTGAAAACCACGACAGTGTTGCGCACATCATCTATTATTTCGGATATATGCCCGGAGAGCCTGAAAAATTGTCCTTCTTTAAAGGCGCCAATGGATATGAAGAAAAATTGGCAGCCCTCCGGAAAGTCTACGGTCGCTTCGTGCCGGATTCGGACCGTGCCATGCTTGATACTACCTATCATCTCATCGATATGTATGTACGGATGAAGGCCGCCGTTATCGATGGCACCTATGATAATGTTATCGCGTTCCGTTGGCATGATGAACTGAGCCTCCTGTATGTGCCTGATATAGCGCGCGTTGATACCGCGCGGTATAACGAACTGAACACCCGGTACAGTCGGATCAATCCGCAATGGTTCTATAGGCATTAGAGCGGGCTTCACATGAGTGTATCCCTGGAGGTTCGAAAGAATGGGCCGCTCCTACGGAGCTTCCAATGCGGGTGGGGGAGTATCGTACTACGGATAGGGGATACTCCCAGTTAGTCGGCTCGTACGGAGCCCGTACTGAGGTCCTTTGCGAGCCACATCCGCTACTGAACTAAAAAAAGGCCGGAGCTACGCTCCGGCCCAGTGCCCAGTAATCACCGATGTATTGTCGCCATTATCTCCGCCTCTCTCTTCCAATCGAAAATCAAAAATCGGCAATCGAAAATCCCATCACCTGACCACCGCGAATCGCAGATCGGCCTCGCGGGTTCCCATCACCAGGCGTCCCATGTAGTTGCCGTTCGGCAGGTTGGCCGGCAGCTTTACGTTGACGACCTCATCCCCTTTCAGAAGTACCGGCACGGTCGCCACCTGCTTGCCATCGGTGGCGAACAGTTCCAGCCGGGCCTCGCCGGCAGGTGCATGCTCCATGCCTATGCGCAGGCCGCTTCCGGATTCCACCGGCATGGTATAGATCACTTCCCACGCACCATCACCCTTATGCGGAACGGAGGCGGCGCCGGAACTGTCGGCCATCTCGAACGAAAGCTCGCGCATGCCGTTCTCATCGAACGATTCCACGATCAGCCGGTGCCTGGGGCTGGTCTCGATACGGATGCGTCCCACCGTGGAGAGCGAATCCTTCTGCCCCTCGGTCCAGGGATTGAAGCCGTAGCTCTGCATCAACTGGAAGAGACTGGAGTTCTCCTGGTCGAGATTTCCCACCATGAACTCCGGCGCTATCGAGTGGCGGCCGTCGTCGTAGATGTTGGTATGGGCATCGCCGGAGATCACCAGCAGGTTCTTGCCGAAACCGGTGTTCAGCAGCTTCTTCACCGAGTCCAGATCGGCCGGATAGCCCACCCATTTATCGGCGAACTCCACGGCCACATCCTTGCGTCCGGCCAGCAGCGCCAGAGGAATCGCCGGGCTTACGCCGGGATTGAAGAAGACCGGGCTGACCAGCACCTTCCAGCGCGCGGTGGAACTGCGGATGGCCTTCATCAGCCATTGAAGCTGGTTCTCGCCGGAGATAGGATATCCCGCCAGCATCGAGTGCCCGGCCGGCGGAGCGAACGTATTGCCGGTGAATGCCGCTTCGGCCGGGCTCCGCTGCGACCGGGAATCGATCAGGAACAGCTCCACATTGCCGATCCGGAACGACTGCCAGATCCCTGCGCCGTTCGGCAGAGGGTAATGCGGCGTGTAGCGCTTGTAGGCGGCCAGTACGTTCGCCTTTACATCGGCCGGGATGGAGCCATCGGAGTTGTTGCTGTGGAAATCGTGGTCATCCCAGAGATACGACATCGCCATCCGGGTGAGAATGTCGCGCGCGAACGGATAGGCCGTATCCATCCGCATTGCATACGATTCCCGGATGGTGGCGGGCTCCGCCGGGAAGCCGGGGATGCGGTAGTCCGGATAGGTCCAGTCGCCGGTCTGAAGGAAGACATCCCCGTCAAGTCCCGCCGCCACCTCGAAGGTCTTTCCAGGATCGCCCGGACGGATCTGCTGGCAGGAGCCGAAGAGGATATTGACCGCCGCATCCTTTCCCGGCTCCGGGAAGGTCTTGAAGGAGAAGATAGCCGAGGCCGGCGCATTGTTCTCCCGCAGCACGCGGTAGTAGTAGCGGGTGGCCGGCAGCAGGCCGGCGAGCTCCACCTTCGTCACATTGTCGTTGCCGGCCTGCGCTGCCTGCACCGGGGTGCGCTGCGCGCCGGCCAGGGCCGCATCGGCACCATATTCCAGCCGGAAGTTCCCTTCCGATTTCAGCCAGACCATCACGCTGGCCGATGATTCGGTGACCGCTCCCACCATCGGATAGCGGAAGAGTTCCTGCGCGCCGAGCCGTGTGCCGCAGAACAGGGAGGCAAGAAGAAGAAGCGATGCCGTGTAGCCGGAGAGTACGGAGTGTTTCATGAGGAATCTGTTTGGGGTCGCAAAGGAAGTCTCCCGCAAATGTAGGGAGGAGTTGCTAGATAATGGTTACGTACGCGTGGGCAGGCTCCCGGCAAGGAGCTTCGCGATGTTCGATTTGCGATCGGCGGCCAGGCAGAGGCCGTGTCGGTTCGTTCCGGCTATCGGAATCCTAGAACGCTTTCTCCTCCTTCAGCAGTTGGCAGAGGAAGAGATTGCCGGAGATGATCCCGGTCCGGCGGTGCCGGTATCCGATGCTGCCGGATCTGGTGATACAGGGAGACGATGCGGGGCTCTATCGCGAAGCCCATCCGGCTACGATCCATCGGTTCCCCTGTGAACGTTCTCCGGGAATCATCTTCTCCGCTCCGGTGTTGCATGCTGGAGGTTCCGGTATGGCGATCTATCTTCCATTCTTTTTTTTCTGGCATGGCGGCATCCGAATTCGATTGCATCATCGTGGGAGCAGGGCACAACGGCCTGACAACCGCATGTTATCTGGCAAAGGCCGGGCTGAATGTGGCGGTCTTTGAACGGCGCGACATGGTGGGCGGCGCGGTGGCTACCGAGGAGATGTTCGGCGGATACCGGATGGATGTGGGGGGCTCGGCCCATATCATGATCCATATGACACCGGTGGTGCGCGAGCTGGAGCTGGAGAAGTTCGGGCTGGACTATATCGAGATGGACCCGTTCGCCTGGCATCCCACCCCCGACGGCCGCTGGCTGGCGTATTACCGCGATGTGGATCGTACGTGCGAGTCGATAGCGCGGATCAGCGAGCGGGATGCCGATAGCTACCGGGAGTTCGTGAAGTTCTGGGGGGCGATCAACGAAGGGGTGTTCGAATCGTTTCTCAAACCGCCCACGCCGGGGAACCTCCTGCGCACGATGATGAGCGGGAAGTTCGGCAAGAAGAAGGATGTGGCCGGGACGCTGCGGAAGATCTTTTCCAGCTATGGTCAGATCATCAACGAGACGTTCGAGTCGGAGCCGGTGCGCGCATCGCTCCTCTGGCTGGCCGCGCAGTCGGGGCCGCCGCCGGGGGAATCCGCCACCGCCGATTTCGTGGGCTGGCAGTCGATGATACACACCTCCGGCGCCAAGCGCCCGCGCGGCGGCAGCGGTATGCTTACGCAGGCCATGGCGCGGCGCTTCGAGTCCGATGGCGGAACCATCTTCACCGGTGCTCCCATCAGGCGCATCACCGTGGAGAACGGGCGTGCAACCGGGGTGGAGCTCTCAAGCGGGGAGCGCTACCGTGCCCGGCGCGCGGTGGTGGCAAACTCCCATGTGGTCACCACCATGCTGGATCTGGTGGGGAGCGAGAATCTTCCCTCGTCGCTGGTGGAAAGGGTAAAAGGTCTGCGGATCGGAAATGGGTTCGGGATGATTATTCGCTGCGCCAGCGACGAGCTGCCCAATTACACTGCCATGCCGCACGATCCCCTCGCGCACAGCCCGGCCAATCCCCATCCCTCGCATACCGGGCTGCAGCTGCTCTGCCCCACTCCCATGTATCTGGATCACGCCTACGCCGATTATCTCCGTGGCGTTCCCTCGCGCGATCCCGCCTGCCTGCTGATGAGCTTCTCGGCGATCGATGGATCGCTGGCGCCGCCCGGAAAACATACGGTCTTTATCTGGAGCCAGTATCATCCCTACGAGCTTTCCAACGGCGAGCACTGGGATGATATCGGAAAGCGGGAGGCCGAGAAGCTGATCGATGTGGCGAGCCGGTATGCGCCGAACCTGCGGAATGCCATCACCGACTACTATATCCAGACCCCGCTCGATATCGAGCGGAAGCATGGCATGCTCCGTGGCAACGTGATGCATCTGGAGATGTCGTTCGATCAGATGTTCATCTTCCGTCCCACCCCGGAGCTGAGCGATTACACTACGCCGATCAAGGATCTGTATCTCACCGGAGCCAGCACCCACCCCGGCGGCGGAATATTCGCGGCCAGCGGCTACAATACCGCGCAGGTGGTGCTGAAAGCGAATGGTAAGAAACGGTGGTGGAAATGAATATGACCGGGGGCTGGTACTTCTCCCACGGCTGACCAGGCCCTATTCAGGGAGGTAATAAGGGCATTCCCTAGAAATTGTTATAGGCGAGACTAGGTAAAAAGAAATGGCTAGCGTCGAAACCATCACGTATCTCATACTTGGTATAGATTTTAGTCTTATATCAGTCATACATGTGGAATTTTTTTTAGCCCCTGTTCTATAGGATGATTAACTATGGCGATAAATAATGGTTGTCTGACAGCCATAGTTAATACGGATCATTCTAATTTTATCCAAAGGTGCTGCTATGTATAAGATCCTTTTGCCAGTGGTTGCTTCGGCGATAGTGTTTTGTCTCTTCGCGATTTCCCCTCTAACAGAGGCCAAAGAGCCAGTCCCGGGTGAGATGAAAATCCCGGTTCCCAGAAGTGGATGTGTGATACGGCAGGTGGATCAGTTCATCCAGTCTTGGCCATGTACGGGGCCGTATTATAATGCTACTGTTGTATGTGACTATGGCGAAACGTACCATGTTCAGGTCGATTGCACAGGCCATATTACTGAGGAGTGTCGTGTTAAAACAAGAGGGGCAGGTCCCAGTGCAACGGTCGCTACTCCGTTCACCATTCCGCAAATGCAACTGAATGCATTGGACTACAGCAATCAGACGCCAGGAGCATATATAGGAACTGCTGGCGTAAATGCTAATGGCGATAGTTTGGATTTCTACAATCCGACGGCCAACTGCATTCCTTGTAATGATGCCGGTGATGTAGCCCTTGAAGCCTATGCAACGTTGCACTGAGCAGCTTTACAGCACTGAAAGTGCCTGCCGGAATGAGGCCGAACCGGCTTGACACTTCATAGCGTGCCAGGCACTCCGACAGGCGTCCCAAGCTTGGCCTCGGTATTTCAACGGTAGCTTGGGAAAACGTGCACAAATGCTTGATGTCTGCCTATTTTAACGTGTGGGTATCCATTATCTGGTACTCACACGTTTGATTTGATATGATGCGAGACACTGTTTTAACTCATGCGGCAGCCCCGCTTCCTGAGGTACCTTTTAGCGTATATGATGAATGCCTATCGGATTGCTGTTTGTCTCGGTCTGTGGTTGTGCGGCTGCTCCCGGATGTATGCACAGCTTGAGGTGCTGCATTCGCAGTTGCGTGACACCATCCATTTCCATCAGCGATCGGATATCACCATACGATCCGGGGATGTTGTACAGGGGAAAATGTCAGGAACGGCCAGCTCAATGATCGCCAAGCATATGATGCTTTCTGCGCAGGGTTCGGAGCAGGATTCGCTTCGCTGGGCTCTCTTCGTCGAAAATGCCGTAAAGAATGCCGATGGAACGAAGCGGATGGCATGGGAACGTTTTTTTGTGACAGATGGGGAGGGGCGCGTTCCCTATGAGGCCGACACGGTATCGCCTATCTTTCAGGTGAAAGATCCGGGAACGATCTCGAACACATGGACTGGTCTGCTCGAATTCGGCGGTCGCAAGCTTGAGCTAGAGCGTCTTTTCTTCCCTGCCGGCCTAAATAGGGCGATTGTTGGTTCCCGCTGGAACGATCATTCCCGGGCTTCCATCTGGAATCAGCGGATAGGGCTTCTGCAGGGAATGGAGTACACTACCACCTATACATATCTGGGCGTCACCGATACGCTTGGCACAAATGCGCGTCGTGTACGATGGGAAACCGCCATGTCTACGAACACAGGGACGGTGATGCTGGGGGGTAGCAGGAAATTCGATTTCCATATCGAAGGGTCATCCAGCGGCATGGCGTATTATTCAAGTGCCGATAACTTGCTTCTTTCCTCCACCTCTCAGGAGAACGTGAGCTTTGAAATGATGGGGGGGATTGGGAGGTTATCACTGCATGGCGTTACCGAAATTCGGCGGGATAGTATTCCCTATGATGCCCCTTCTGCCGGAATCCGCCCATTTATCGCAGACCAGCATCCTGGCGAAGATACGGTGATAGGGCTTTCGCCGGGTGATCGTCTCCCCTGGTTTGCGCTTCCGTTCGTATATGATACCACACAGCGTATTACGAATGAACAGTTGCGGGGGAAATATTGCCTGATAGATTTCTGGGCGACATGGTGTTCGCCCTGCATCGAAGGGCTTGGCGATCTGCGCCGGATATACAGGAAATATAAGAGCGATAACTTCGAAATATTATCCCTCTCGTTCGATTACACGCCGGAGATTGTCTCGAAATTCCTTCGGAAAGGAGATCATCAGATGCCCTGGCTTCACGGGTATGTGCCGGAGAAGATCGGAAGTGATATCGCCCGTGCGCTCCGTGTGGAGAGTCTCCCTTCGCTGGTTCTGGTGGGCCCGGATGGGACTATCCTTGTGATGGACTCGGCGTTGCTGCAAGGAAAAGCGCTTGAAAGGACGCTCGCCGGATTTTTGCGTAAACGATGATAGCGCGGGACGTGAAAGCCTTCCATATGGCGTCTGCCACCTGGCTTCGTTCCCTTCTCTACCCCATTCCCACAAGCCCCTGCTGTGCCGCCCGGGCCACGGCCTCGGTACGATTGGCCGCGCCGAGTTTCGAGAGGATGGAGCTGACGTGGAATTTCACGGTCCGTTCGCTGATGAAGAGCGTTGCGCCGATCTCCTTGTTGGCGCGTCCCTGGGCCATCAGCCGCAGCACCTCCATCTCGCGTTCGGTGAGAGCATCCGATCCTTCCTGATGGCGGCCCTGGTCTCCGGCCAGATGGCGGAGCACCTTGGATGCCACCACCGGTTGCAGCAACGAGCCGCCGTTGCTCACCACGCGCACCGCATTGAATATCTCATCCCGTGGCACCCCTTTCAGCAGATAGCCCTGCGCTCCCGCCTGCACCGCCGCCAGAATGCGCTCGTCGGTATCGAACACCGTGAAGATGATCGCCCGGGCCTCCGGACACGCCGCACGGATTCTGCGCAGCGCCTCCACGCCATCCAGTCCCGGCATCTCCAGATCCAGCAGGATGACATCGGGGATGAGTTGCGAGGCCATCGCCACGGCCGCAAGGCCATCGCCGGCCTCTCCCACCACATTGAAGTCCGGCTGCGTCCCCAGAATGGCGACCAGCCCCTCCCGTACCACGGGATGATCATCGGCAACGAGAATGCGAATCACGGGATTTTCGATTTACGATTTTAGATTTTCGATTGAAAGGAGAGGCGATTTGCGATTTTAGGTTGAAGGGAGAATAGATTTTCGATTTTCGATTGGAGGGAGAGAGGATCTTCGATTTGCAATTTTCGATTGGATGGAAGGTGCAGTATCTGCATTCCTTTTTTATGTGCCTTCCATTTTTTTTTGATGATTGCGTGCTCCCATTCTTTGTATCGGCATTTACCCCTACAGGGTGACTCTCTCCGAGCCTCTGCATGCACAGGAGCAGGCCGCGAGCAATGAATCGTCAACCAATGCAAGTACAAGTCCCGATACTATTCGCGCAGATTTCAGGCCCAACGAATGTGCGGTATTACCACTCTCACCCCCGCCAATCAAGATTCGCGCTCATTCGCGGATGGTAGGTGAACTTCCAGCCGTGTTCCTTCTCCCGGAATGCTGTGTATGCGAAGCCATCCTCCCAGCAGGTTCGCCCGCTCGTTCATGCCGATGATCCCGTGGCGTCCGCGGATGGCGGTATACGGCTCGAACCCTGCGCCATTATCCTCCACCACCAGTTCGGTATGCTCCGGTCCGGCTTCCAGCCGGAGCGTAACATGGCTGGCGCCGGCATGATGGGCGATATTGTTCAACGCCTCCTGCGCTATGCGGTACAGCCCTATCTCCACCCCCGGCGGGAGCTTCCGGCCGGAGCCCTTCAGATCGAGCGTTATCTGGGGATGTTCCGGTGCCTGCCATGCCGCTGCCAGCGCCGCCAGTGCCTCGCAGAGGGTTCGTCCCTGCAAGGGCGCGGCGCGCAGGTCCAGCACCGAGCGGCGTGCCTCCTCCAGATTATGCCGGGCAAGATCGAGCGCCTGTCCCACCGCCTCGCGTGCGCGTGCGGTATCGGCGCCGCTCTCCAGAAGTGCATCGGCCATCTCCAGGCGGAGCGAGATTGCGGTAAGCCCCTGTGCCAGCGTATCGTGGATCTCGCGCGCCAGGCGGTTGCGTTCCTCCACCGCCCCCAGCTGCGTTCTCCCGGCGAACAGGCGCGCCCGTTCCACCGCCACGCTGAGCAGATCCCCCACGGTATGCAGCGTCCTGAGATCCTCGGCCGAGAGTTCGCGCCAGTCGGTGCTGGCAACGTTCAGCACCCCCAGCTTCCGGTCGTGGGCGTACAGGGGGATGCTCGCATGGTAGCGGAGGCCATCGGTGGCATCCACGAAATTCTTCAGGCGGCTGCATCGCACCACATTCACATTGGCGGCTCCGGCCATATCCCCCGCGCGATAGGTATCCAGGCAGTAGCAGGAGCCCTTTTTCCAGCTCGGATCTCCCGCCAGCGCGGGGGGGAGGTTCTGCGATGCGGCCAGATAGGGCTCCCCGGTCTCCTCATCCAGCAGAAAGATCCAGCCGGTGCGGAGGTCCAGCAGCCTGGCTACCTGCGCCAGCGCGGTGCGGAGAGAATGGTCCAGATTCACCGGACGATTCAATTCCCTGGCGATCTCGTTCAGGATCTCCAGTTCCCGGTTCCGCTGGTGCAGTTGCTCGTTGTTGCTGCTCATGGGCGCATCATGCTTCTGGGTGTCCGGCTTCCTCGCCGGGGACGGAGCCGCCCGGCGCAACGGCGGCCGCATCTTCCCCGGCGGTTTCCAGGGCGCCGGCTCCTTCCTCGCCGTCGGTTCCGAAGATCACATCGCGGTAGCGCTGGAACAGGAACGATATCACCAGCAGTATCACGCCGAGACCGATGAAGGAGAAGATACGATAGAGCGTATCGAGGAATGAGAGGTCGTAGATGAAAATCTTGAGGATGGTCAGCCCGAACAGGGCGAACGCGATCACGCGGAGCGAGCGGAGACGGCGAATGATGCCGAACACCATCAGTACTGCGCTGTACAGCAACCAGAGCCCCGAGATGACAAGCTGCTCCCAACTGCGGAGCATATCGATCCGGGCGTAGGGGGCGCCCTCCGGCGAGTTCATGAACGCGTCGGAGAGGAGGGCGACGGAACGGCCGAACGAGTCGGCCGCCTCCACCGTCAGCAGCTCGAAGATGAACAGCACCGCCGCCGTCTGGAGAATCCCCTTCAGCGGCAGCTTGAGCCTGCTCTGCACCGGCCCCACCCAGCGTGCTATCAGCAGCGTTGCGGCCACCAGCGCGATAAATGCCACCAAGCGGATGTTCAGCACCGTGGTGAACTCCCTGATAGGCTCGTACGAGGAGCCCACCAGTACCACCATGGTGGTTGCCAGCGCCAGCGCCCCGATGCCGCACAGGAGGATGGCGCCGCTCTTGCGGCGCAGCGCGGTCCAGGTCATCGCGGTGGCATAGGCCAGCCAGACCAGCGCCAGCGTCATCAGCCGGGAGAAATTATTCTCCCCGAGATCCGCCAGGAACTGGCCCGCATCTCCGTTGGCGATGGCCTCGGGGGGGAGATTGTGATACTGATAGATGTGGATCGTCATCAGGGTGAGCACGCAAAAAAGCACGGCGCTCCAGCCGAACTCCGCCGCCGGACGCATGATTCCCCCCAGCCCCGTTCCCAGCTCCCTCGTGAGCCGTGCCGCCAGGATCAGCGCTACCACCAGCCCGATCTGCGCCACCACATTGGGCATCAGCGGGACCGGCCCCAGGGTGAGCAGCGCACCCGACTCCAGGGTAGCCAGCGTGAAAATGAACGCCATGAAGAACGCCGGCAGCGATGGCAGCCAGAGCGCCTGGAACCGCGCCTTCACCCCCCAGAACACCAGCCCCAGTCCCAGCGCCGAGAACAGAAGGCTCTTCTGGTAGATCGGGAGGGATGCCTCCGGATGGATCGATATGGCCGTCAGCAGCGCCACGGTTCCCACCACCGCATTCCTCCCATCCACGCCGTAACCACCGGTGCGTCCCTGGCGGTAGAAGAGCGCCACCAGTCCCAGATAGAACCCGCCGACCAGGGCGGCGGCAACCGATGGCTCCATCCTGCCGCTATCCTCCACGATTATCATCAGCCCCACCAGCAGCACGCCGGCGTTCACCAGCCCGATGATGATCGTCAGGGGGCTCACGCTCTCTCTGGAGCGGAGGTTCCGGTAGATATCCGCCGCCTGGAACAGCGCCCAGAAGACTACCAGGAACAGGGCGGCCGTGCCCCCCTGCGCAGGGGTGAAATATTCGTCGAGCCAGGCGAAGAAATAGATGTAGGTGGCCCCCATCGCCAGCGGTTCGAGCGATCCCCACGAGGGCTTCGCCAGCGCTATGGCGATGATGCCAGTGTTCAGAATCGCCAGATAGGTGAACAGTCCCACGGCGTTCACATTGCCGGTGCTGAGCATCATCGGCGTAAGGAACCCTCCTATCAGCGCCAGGATGGAGACCGCGATGGAGTTGTAGTAGAACGCCTGCTGGAACGCCAGCACCGTCACGATCCCCATCAGAATGAACGCCACGTTCTGCGACAGCCCCAGATCGTACAGGCTGAAGGCCGCAAACACCGTCAGGTAGAGCACCGAGATACCCGCCCCCACAAGCCCCTGGCTGAAGACCGCGTAGCCTTTTTTGGTGGCGCGCGCGCCTACTACCAGCAGTCCCGCCCCCAGCACCGCGCCGATAGCGGTGCGCATCCCCTCGGTGATCCATTGCTGGTCGAACGCATATTTCAGGAAGTACCCGATGCCGATGATAAGCGCCAGTGCGCCGATCCGGTTCAGCACCCGGCCTCCCAGCAGCGCCTCCCATTCGGCATTGGTACGGGCGGGTTTCGGGGCCTTCGGCCGCCGCGCCGGGCGCGGGCGTGCCGATGGTGCCCCCCCGGTTCCGGCCGCGGGAGGAGCCATGCCGGGCGATGCCGCCGGCTCCGCTGTTTCCGGGGACGGCGCTTCGCCTACCGGTTCCCCGGCCGGAACACCGGCGGCCGGTTCCGGCATGACTATCGTTGCATCTTCGGCAGGAAGGATAACCGGTTCGGCCGGATACGGCGGGACCGGTTCGGCAGATGATACGGGGAGGGGAGGGCCCGTCTCCGCGGGTGAGCTGCGGCGTGGCCTGGCGGCAGGTTCGGCCGGCGCCTGCGGCAGTACCCCGCTGGTTCTCAGGAGCAGGATCTCCTTCTCCAGTGCCTCGATCCGTTTCAGGAGCGCGCTTTTCGTGGAGGACGCCATCACGATCGCGATGATCGGGAGGAGAATGAAAAGAAGCGCGAGAATTGCCAGAATCTCTTCCATCGTTCCTTCTGTTACGGACGTTATGCCATGCCGGCAGCGGGGGAGGGTGCGTTACGATCGTTTCGCCCCCGCGTCATCCCTGATATTCGGGGCGTCGTCTGATTCGGCAGCTCCCCTGTTCCGGTGCCGGAAGGGAGCGGACTGCGCAAATATCGCTGGAGGTTACTCTGATGCAAGCAAAATCTCTTCCGGCGCTCCTCGGGGCGCTTCTGCTGGCCGCCTGTTCCAACGAGGTAACCTCGCCGCGCCAGCCGCCGCGCGACCTCTCCAAGAGCGAAACCCAGGTGGTGGTGGCGGACAACGATTTCGGTCTGCGGCTGATGAATGCCCTGAACGCCGGGAAGCGGGATGAAAATGTGGTGGTCTCGCCGCTGAGCGTTTCGATGGCGCTGGGAATGACTCTCAACGGCGCGCGCGCCGGGACGCTGGAGGCGATGAGCTCCACGCTCGGGTTGCAGGGGATGACCGCCACCCAGATCAACGAGGCGTATCGTGGTGTGATCGATCTGCTGCGGGGGCTGGACCCCAACGTCACCTTCGGGGTTGCCAACTCCATCTGGTACCGGAACGGATTTCAGGCGCACGATGAGTTCCTCGATCTGAACCGCCGCTTCTTCGATGCCGATGCCACCGCTATCAACTTCTCCGATCCCGGTGCCGCAGGAACGATCAACGGATGGGTGGAGGAGAAGACCAGCGGCCGGATCAAGTCGATCGTGCCGGACCCGATCCCATCGTCGCTGGTGATGTATCTCATCAACGCCATCTATTTCAAGGGAGCCTGGAGCACGCAGTTCGATCCGGCCAAGACCAGGGATGCCGATTTCCGCCGTCCCGACGGATCATCGGTCAAGGTACCGATGATGACCCGCAACGGGAAGGCGAACTATTTCAGCAACGAGCGCTACAGCGCCGTGGATCTTCCGTACGGCGATGGCGGGTTCAGCATGACCGTGCTGCTGCCGGCCGAAGGGGGGAGCGCCGACGCGCTGCTGGCGGGCATGGATGCCGCCGAATGGAAGGATCTCCCCTCCCGTTTCACCGAGCAGGAGGTGCCCTTGTCGCTCCCGAAGTTCACGGTGGAATATGGCGAGATGCTCAACGATGTCCTCTCGGGGCTTGGGATGGGGGTGGCCTTCTCCGGCGCGGCCGATCTGAGCGGCATCGCCGGGGAGCCCGGAGAACTCTATATCAGCGAAGTGCGGCACAAGACCTTCATCGAGGTGAACGAGGAGGGGACCGAGGCGGCTGCCGCCACGTCGGTTGGCATCTCCCGCACGTCGCTCGGCCCGTCGATGTACGTGAATCGCCCCTTCATCTTCGCTATTCGCGAACGTCATTCGGGCGCGGTGCTCTTTATCGGCAAGATCGCCGATCCAACGAAGCGCTAGGGCGCCGCGTCCGGATACTCTATGGGACGGCCCGCCGGGAATGCTCTCCGGCGGGCCGTTTTTAGTATACTACCCTGAAGTACCGTCGCCGTTCTACCAGGCGTAGCCCAGATCGAACCGGAGCGCGGGCACAAGCCCGTCGTACGAGGTGAAGAAATCCACATCGCTCCCCTCGGAGGCCGAGATGCTGTAGTGATCGATGCCCAGACCGAGCCCGATGGCGAAGTCGTCGCCGGGGAACCACTGCCATCCGGCCAGGGCTCCAATCGAGAAGACCGAGACGCTACCATCCTCGCCCTCGGCGCTGAGATTGTTGTAGGAGACGTTCGGGGCGATATAGAACCCGCGCAGCGCCCGGCCGCTGGGGTGGAACCGTACCTCCGCATTCAGGCCGAACCCGGAGAGCTCCGAGGGTGTCGGGGTCTGCACGCCGCCGCCCACCACGATTACGTTGGAGAGGCGATGGAAGTAGGAAAGATTATAGAAGAGAAAGAACTTGAGGGGATTGATGATCACCATATTGCTGCGCGGGGTGACATCCTCCTCGCTCTTGATCGTGGTGGAATAGATCGTCGTGGTCTTGCCGGAGGACGAATCGACGCTGGTAGTGGTCTCGGTGGTTTTCGTCTGTGCCGAGACGCAGATGGCCCCCGCGATAAACAGTGCGATGCAGGCAGTAAGGGTACGCATTGAAATTCTCCTTGGTAGATTATGCATACGAGTCGATTATTTATGAGGTAGTGCGCCTGAACGATAAAACTTGGGGGGCATTTACCAATCAAAGACACCTGCAGAGTTCAGTGTAACGCCAGCGAACTCTGCATTGCAAGACAGGGCATCGTCCAGGAGGTTTGACGGATCTGCCGGAAGCGGAAAAAAATGCTTCCGTTCGTGGCGTCCCATTCCCTCCCCCTGTCCGGTCTGATAAGAACCAATGGCTCTCCTCTCATCAATCCATCTTCCCCTCTATGAAGGACCGATCACTTCCCTCGATTCTCCTGGCCGTGCAGGCGATTATCTTCTGGTCCGTTTGTGATGCCGGTGCCCAGACCATCGGTATAGGTGCGGGGCTTGCCGTTCCGGGCGATGCCATCGCACAGGTCACCTCCGATCTGGCCGCGCGCGGCTGGAGCGGCGCCACCGAGAATGCCAGCACCGGCTATTATGTCGAGGTCAGGGGGCGTTTCGGCGGCCAGCTGGCGCTGATAGGATCGATCGGGTACAATCGTTTTCCGGAGACCACCTCCGAGTATTTCGATGAGGGGAATCGTTCCGTGCAGCTGGTCACCGCGCAGTCGCTCGTGCCGGTCGGTATCGGCGCGGATATGCGTCTGTCAGACGGTTTTCTGGTGCCATACCTTACACTTGAAGCCACCTTCAATCATTATTATCGCACCTTCGAGCGTCCCGCCGGCGATTTCTCGGTCCCGTTCGACATAGAATCATCCGGGGAAAGCCGTATCGGCGCGGCCGTGGGGGCGGGGCTGACAATGGATGCCAAGCTGGCCGAAATAGCCGTTGGCGCGCGCCTGCATCTTCCGAATCTGCTGAACAAGGAGGAGGGGGAGGATGAGATCTACTATGCGCAGCTCGGGGCCACGGTCTTTTTCAGCTGGTAGCGCTCTGGCGCGGGCTTTGAGCCCCCAATCGGCTAACAGCCGTGGCGCGGCCCAGCCGCTCGTGTCCCGGCCGGAAGATGGCCGGCTGGTTGCGGAATGCTATGTTTGCCCCTTCCGAACCGGTCCGGCCTCATCAATTCGTCTATAGGAACCTTCAACAATGAAACGTAACGCTACTCTCTTGTGGAGCGCGCTGGTTGCTCTTGCCTGCTCTGCCACCACCGCGCACGCGCAGTTCGGTTTCGGGCTCGGGGTGGCCGCCGCCGGCGATAACGTGGGCCAGGCCGGGGGCGAGCTTCGCGATCTTCTCAGCCAGGATAGCATTACCTACGGTGATGTCTCGGGGGATATCGGGTTCTATGCCACCGGGCGCGTGCATCTGAGCCTCGGCATCTTCCGGGTGCTCGGCGATGTCTCCTACGTCTACTTCCAGTCGCCGGAGGTTACCCTCACCGATGTGGGCTTCAATGCCGCCGACAGCACCGTGGACGCCACGTTCGAGGTGGGAACATCGATGATCCCGGTGCAGGTGGGAGCCGCCGTTGCGCTGCCGCTTCCGGTGGCGAAGCCGTATGTCGGAGCCCATCTCGGCTATACGTTCGTCAGCCGTACCTATACGTTCGTGCGGGGCAACAACGAGCTGGAACGGCTCGATCTCTCCAACAAGAGCGCCGGTGATCCCGAGTTCGGCATCGCTTTCAGCGCCGGCGTGGAACTGAATCTGGCGTTTGCCACGCTGGACGTGGGCGCCCGCTACAACCTCGCCAACCTCTTCACGAAGGGCACCAACGAGGAGTCGATGAAGTATCTCCAGGTGGGCGCCTCGCTGCTGCTGGGAACGGACTAGGGGAGGGGGAATTTTTGATTTTCGATTGATGGAAGGAAGGAGGTCCGTGGCTAGTAGTCCGTCGTCCGTGGCGAAGAGAGATACCTGTTGAATGTGGAGATATCATGTTCAACAGCGACGGACCACTGACAGCCGCCGAAGGCGGCGGACCGACCACGGATCATTTCCCTGTTTCCCCTCGCCAATCGTCAATCCCGCCGCCTCTTCCCAGGCACTACGTCCTAACAACTAGAGCGGATTTCACTTGAGTGTGCCGCTTGTGGCCCCCGTAGGGGGCACCTATCTGTAGGAAAGAAGCCTGGATGTTCCTTTGGAAGCTCCGGAGGAGCGGCCCAGTCTTCTGCCGGACGATGGGGTAACCCCAACTGAAATCTGTTCTAAGCACTCGCACTTCTCATGACCATCATCGATCTTACCTGGCGTCTTCCCGGACCGCTGGCAACGTATTTCCTGGCAAAGCAGGGGATGCGGGTTATCAAATATGAAGATCTCCAGCATCGTGATCCGTTCCTGAAATGGAGCTGGGACCCGGCATTCGCCGAGGTGTACAACGCATTCCAGGAGCCGAAGGATCTGCGCCTGATCGATTTCGGATCGCAGGGGGATGTGGCCGCGCTGCACGAGGAGATCGGCCGCGCCGATGCGGTGGTGATGAGCTTCCCCCCTCGCGTGGAGGAGAAACTGGGATTGACCGGGGAGATGATCGCGGGCCGGTTCAGCGGCGTCTGCTTCACCCGCCTGGGGTTCCGTCCGGGGGATGACCATTCGGCCCATGATCTCAACTCCATGGCGCAGAGCAATCTGCTGAAGATGCATATCCTCGACCGCACCGACGATATCATCGCCCCGCCGTTCCTGCCGGTGACCGGGATGTTCTTCTCGTACCATATCGCCGTCACCGTGCTCGCCACGGCGCTCCGGCAGAAGGGAACCTCCGAGCCGATCCAGAACTGGTGCTACCTCCAGGATGCGGTGGATCAGGCCACGGATGCCTATTATCCTCCTTCGCTTCAGGAGCGTACCCCGGCGGCGTTCCTGCACAACGGCCGCTTTCCCTGCTACAACATCTATCGCACCGCCGACGGCGGCTACCTTGCCATGGCCGCCGTGGAGCCGAAATTCTGGTCGCGCTTCCGCGAACTGGCCGGCCTGCAGGAGCTTGCCGACGATGATGGCCTCTGCGCCGGCGAACGCGCCGACCAGGTAAAGGGGCTTATCCTGGCCCGCGTGAAATCGAAAACCGCCCATCAGTGGCGCGAGATCTTCCGGGGAGAGGATTCCTGCGTGGATATCGTGGGGCCGTATTACTAGAGGCACTGGCGCGTCCGTCACGTAACGAGAGAATTATTTCGGTCTACCGGCTATGAGTACGCTGACTCTGCAATCGCTTCTCGTTCAGGGATTTCGCTCTTTCGAGCACTTGTCAATCGACAGGCTGGGGAGAGTGAATTTATTCGTGGGAAAAAATAGTGTCGGAAAAACCTCGTTGCTCGAAGCCTTGTGGCTGTATGCGGATCGTGGTGGCATCCGTCGCCTTGGTGAAATCTTGTCGATGCGTGATGAGGTGGGAAGCGGAGGGCTGAAATATGCCGATGTGATCTACTCAGTACGTTATCTGTTCCATGGGCGGCCGGGAAATAACGATGTCGGGAAAACATCCGCAATTATCGGGGAGGCAGATAGCAGAAATCAATTACATCTAGCTCTCTCCTATCCGGAGGGGCTTGTCGGCACACAGGTGCAGGAAGAACAATCTGTTAATGAGCCCGTTTCGGTCTATGCCGATCCTGTATTGACTGTAAGCTTTGGAATAGGTCCTCCTCGGGTTATCCCGTCTAAGGCGTTGGATGATGTTCTTAGTAATTCAATCCGTTACGTATCTGGCATAGGGGCTCTTCCATGCAGCATCATTACCCCCAATGGACTAAACCGCCCGCAGGTAGGACATCTTTGGGATAAGGTTGCACTTACCGATCAGGAGGATGTGGTTCTTTCTGCTCTCCGCATCGTTGTCCCGGACTTGGAGCGGATCAGCATCGTCAATAATTTTTATTCTGGAAGTGGGGCGAACAATCAGCGGATTCCCATCGTCAAGCTAAAAGGGGAGAGCGAACCGGTTCCCCTACGCAGCTTGGGCGAGGGGATGAACCGTCTCTTTGGCCTCGCGCTTTCGCTTGTGAATGCTGCGGGTGGTTTATTCCTGGCCGATGAGATCGAGAGCGGATTGCATTATTCGGTGCAGGTCGATCTCTGGAGGATCATCTTTGCAGTTGCCCGGCAGCTCGATATCCAGGTCTTCGCGACAACTCACAGTTTCGATTGCATCGAAGCATTTCAGGTGGCCGCACAGGAAGATGAAGCATCCGAGGGGATGCTCATACGGCTGGAGCGGAAAAACGGGGAAATAGTACCGACCTTGTTTGATGAGCGCCGGCTTGGGATCGTCACACGCGAGCATATTGAGGTGCGGTGATGGGGCGCAATGATGCTTTATTGGTGGAAGGAACCGATGATCGGCATGTGCTGTATGCTCTGCTGAAGCATCATGCCGTAGCGGAAACGTTTGCGATAACGGATAAAAAGGGAATCAATAATATTCTCGGAACTCTGGAAGTGGAGTTGATTGCAAGCGATCGGGATCATCTCGGTATCATCATCGATGCGGATGACGATATCGCACTGCGGTGGCAATCTCTTCAGGATATCCTTCATTCCTCTGGTTATGGCACAATCCCGGATCAGCCCGATCCCGATGGTACAATCATACTGGAGCCGGGAAAGCCGGATGTGGGAATCTGGATCATGCCGGATAATGCCCTTCCCGGAATGCTGGAGGATTTCATACGCTTTTTAGTGCCTCCCGGCGATTCGCTCTGGCCTCATGCCGTACGCTGTACCGAGGCGATAGGGGGCCCCGAGCGCAGATTCATCCCGCGCCATCTGCAGAAAGCTACGGTTCATGCCTGGCTCGCCTGGCAGGAAGACCCCGGCTCCCCGCTCGGCCAGGCCATTACCAAACGTTATTGCGATGCGGATGCCCCCCACGCACAGCGCCTGATCGCCTGGATCAAACGGCTGTTCGGGCTGTAAGGGCCGGGCTCGCTTCGGTTCGATTGTATCCATCCTCTCTGCTTGACTCCCGGCTTCTTCCTTCCCGCATCCTTGCGTATCTTGGGGGCTTTCGAGAAACTCACTTTTCAAGGATAGATTATTATGAGCACTAACGGCACCCCCGCCAACGGCCATGCCAACGGCTCCGCCAATGGACATGACAATGGGAATGGGATCGCGGAAGGGCAGTTGAGCTTCGAGTTCTACCAGGCCAAGTCGCGCTGGCAGGATGAGGCCGCCAGGTCGAAGACCACCCCCTGGAAGTATACCACCCTCTCGGGCGATCAGGTCGATCTGATGAACACGCCGGACGAACTGAAGAACTGGAACTACATGGAGAAGCTCGGCTTCCCCGGCCAGTACCCCTATACCCGCGGCATCCATGCGAACATGTACCGGGGGAAGGTCTGGACCATGCGCCAGTTCGCGGGGTTCGGCACGCCGGAGGATACCAATGGCCGCTTCAAGTACCTGCTTGCCAACGGGCAGACCGGTCTGTCCACCGCGTTCGACCTTCCCACGCTGATGGGACGCGATGCGGATGATCCGGTGTCCGAGGGCGAGGTGGGTATCTGCGGCGTGGCGGTCTCCTCGCTCGCCGATATGGAGATCCTCTTCGACGGCATCCCGCTGGACAAGGTCTCCACCTCGATGACCATCAATTCGCCGGCGATCATGATCTTCGCCTACTATCTGGCGGTGGCCGAGAAGCAGGGGGTTCCCTTCGACAAACTGCGCGGCACGCTCCAGAACGATATCCTGAAGGAGTATATCGCGCAGAAGGAATATCTCTTCCCGCCGCGCCCCTCCGTCAGGATCATCACCGATATGATCGAGTGGTGCACCGAGCATGCGCCGCAGTGGAACCCGGTATCCATCAGCGGTTATCATATCCGCGAGGCCGGCTCCACCGCCGCGCAGGAACTCGCCTTCACCCTGGCCGACGGATTCGCCTACGTGGAGGACTGCCTGGCGCGCGGGATGGATATCGACAGCTTCGCCCCCAGGCTCTCGCACTTCTTCAACTCCCATATCGATTTCTTCGAGGAGATCGCCAAGTTCCGCGCCGCGCGCCGCATCTATGCCCGCCGCATGCGCGACAAGTACGGCGCCAAGAGCCCGCGCTCCTGGATTCTCCGGTTCCATACCCAGACCGCCGGCTGCTCGCTGACGGCCCAGCAGCCGGAGAACAACATCGTCCGCACCGCCCTGGAAGCGCTTGCGGCGGTGCTGGGAGGAACCCAGTCGCTGCATACCAACTCCATGGATGAGACCCTAGCGCTCCCGTCGGAGAAGGCCGTGACGATCGCGCTCCGCACCCAGCAGGTGATCGCCTACGAAACCGGCGTCATCAACGCCATCGATCCGCTGGGCGGAAGCTACTTCGTCGAGCAGATGACCGATAAGATCGAGGCGGAGGCCGAGGCATATTTCGAGAAGATCGATGCGCTCGGCGGCGTCATCCCCGCGATCGAGGCAGGATTCTTCCAGCGCGAGATCGCCGATGCCGCCTACCGCTACCAGCGCGAGCTGGATGCCAAGGAGAAGCTGATCGTGGGGGTCAACGAGTTCGTCCAGGAGGATGAGCAGATCGATATCCCGCTGCTTCAGATCAGCCGCGAGGTGGAGACCAAGCAGGTTGCACGCCTGCGCGAACTCCGCGCCAGCCGCGACCAGGTTCGTGTTGATGAGACCCTGGAGGCGCTTCGCCGCGCCGCCGAGGATGGCACCAACCTGATGCCTCCGGTGCTGGATTGCGCCCGCGCCTATGTGACCGTCGGAGAGATGTGCGCCACCCTGGCGGAAGTCTTCGGCGTCTACGAAGAACAGCCGGTGTTCTGATCCGGCCCTGGTTCCGATTTCCATCCGGCATCCCCGTGGCAGCATGGGGATGCCGGATATTGTTTGGGAGATAGTCGGCGGTTCGTCGTTGATGGTTCCTGGCAGATAATTATGGCAGGGAGAAAGGAAGATAGCGGGCGCACAGAAGGCATCCGCCGTAATTTCCGGCTCCTGGACCCCCAAAATCCTACACCCGGCAGAGAAATAATGACCAACAGCGCTTCATCGAGTGAACCGGCGGGGAGCCGGGGGGGGGGCACCATCCGGGACTATATCCGGCTGATGCGGCCGTCGCACTGGGTGAAGAATGCGTTCGTATTCGCGCCGCTGGTATTCGGCAAGGCGCTCACCGATCCGGAGCGGGTGGAGGGGGCGCTGATCGCCTTCGGCGGGTTCTGTCTGGTAAGCTCGGCGGTCTATATCCTGAACGATATCGCCGACCGTCACGCCGATGCGGAACATCCCAAGAAACGGTTCCGGCCGATAGCCTCCGGGCGGATCGGTGTTGCCGCGGCGGTGGCTCAGTTGCTGCTGCTGGTGGTTGCCGGGGGTATTCTGGTGTCGCTGCTCCCCTGGCAGGCCGCCACCTGCATCCTCCTGTACGGGCTGCTGAATCTCGGCTATTCGTTCGGCCTGAAGCATGTGGTGCTGGTGGATATCTTCATCATCGCCGGGGGGTTCATGCTGCGGGTGCTGGCCGGAGCCAAGGCCATCGGTGTGGATGCCTCGGAGTGGCTGGTGATCTGTACGCTCTTTCTGGCGCTCTTCCTGGCTATCGCCAAGCGGCGGAGCGAGATCAACCATATCGGACGCGGGGAGAGCCGGAAGGTGCTGGATGATTATACTCCCGATCTGGTACGTCTCATCATGAACGTCTCGGTGGCCGGCTCCATCATGAGCTACACGCTCTACACCGTCAGCGATCATGCCCACAGCTTCTTCAACACCGACAAGTTCATCTATACCGTCCCGATCGTGATGTACGGCCTGTTCCGCTATCTCTATCTGGACGAGAAGCAGCAGACCGCCGAGAACCCGGTCTCGGTGATCGTGCGCGATCCCTGGCTGATCGCTACCGGTCTTGCCTGGACCGCAGCGGCAATCGCGATCATCTACTGGCCTCATTTCTCCTGACGCCGGCCAGGCGCCGGTCTGCTCCGGCGTGGCATTTCATCGGACACCGAAACCCTGCTCCCATGCCCCGGCTTTTTTCACGGCGGCGGAAGATTCATGCGGAACATCCCCCGCTGCTGGATATATTTCTTGGCGCTCAGCCCCCGGCAGGGGCCGCTCATCTGCAACCAGACAGAACGCGTACTACCGTGCCATCCATCGTCCTCCATCCAGATACCCTGCAGGTACGAGAGCGCATCGCGCTGCTCCGGACCGAGCTGCAGGCGGCTTTCAACGAGCGGATCACCCTCAGTTTCGAGGTGATCCCCCGCCTTCGCGATCGCTATCACGAGCTGTTCGGCGATCTTGAAATGCAGATGCAGGAACGGACCCTGGAGGCGAGCGAGCGGCGGCGGATGGTGGAGCTCTTCTCGCTGAAACTGGATCGCGGCCAGAAGCTGGATGCCAAGACCGTGGAGCTGGTGATGAAAGCCGTGCGCAATGAGTTCGGCCGTATCAGGACGCGCATGCAGCAGTCGTTCAGCGACGAGCGCCGCCGCCAGGCCGATGATGCTTGGACACCTTCCCCCTTTATCAATCATACCGGTTCGGCCGAGATGAACGGCGGCAGCGCCAAGCGCCGCGCCGAGGAGGCCCGCGATCTCTACCGCCATCTGGCAAAACGGCTCCATCCGGATGCCAGCCGCGAGGCCGGTGAACGGGAACGGAACTACTGGGATCTGGTGCAGAAGGGATATAATCGCCACGATCTGCCTCTGCTGCGCACCCTGAAACATCTGGTGGAGACTCTGGAGGAACGGCAGACCGATGTGCTGGCGGAGTTGCAGCAGGAGGAGCACCGCCTGGATGCCGCCGTGCGTGCCGAGCGCGCGCAGCTTGAATCGCTGATGCGCGATGAGATCTACCGCATGCGCCGGGGGATGGGGGATGACCGCTGGGTCGCCGATCATCGCCTGGAACTGGAACACGAGATCGCCGGCGTCCAGGAGGAGATCGCCAAGTGCGACCGGTTTCTCGCCCCGATCCTCTCCGGCCAGAAATCCCCTCCGCCGAACACCGTGCAGAGTATCTGGTCGTCGTTTGTGGAGGATGTGTATATCAACTCCCGCTAACCGCGAATCTGCGCGAATCTTGGTTGGCGGGGGTGACGAGGGCACGAGCGATTCGTAGGGGTTATGATGAAATCTTCGCGAATGGTATAGGGGGAGATGGGGAGATGGGAATTTATGGGGTTGGAATCCGCGAATGTGCGCGAATCTTGGTTGGCGGGGGTGATGGGAGCACGGGCGATTCGTAGGGGTTATGATGAAATCTTCGCGAATAATAGATTAATAGATTGGGGCTGTAAGGGGTGAGAGGGGATGCTTTGCGAAGAGAGAATGAGAGGGAGGGGGGATGATGAAGGATAAGGGGAGGGGGAAAGTAGGAGTAGAAGTAGGAGTAGGATAAGACTGAGAGGAAGTCTAAGACTGAGAGATGAATAGTAGGGGAGCGCCGGATGACCGTTCACCAGGGTCAAGGTGTGATGAAGCGATGATAGCCGATAACGGCACAGATCACCATTGCATCGTATGCATCGTGTCGTATTTCGTGGCGGATTGATTCACAGGGCTGAGGAATGTGGATTTATCATGTATACCTATGAGCACCACTGATGACCTTCTGTATAAAAGGGAAGTATATGCTCTGATCGGAGCGGCGATGGAGGTGTATAATGTGCTGGGGCCGGGATTTCTGGAGGCCGTCTATCAGGAAGCCCTGGAGCGCGAACTGCACGCGCGATCGGTGCCGTTCGAGTCGCAGAAACGGCTGCGGATCTATTACAAGGGGGAGCCGCTCCATAAATATTATATCCCGGATCTCGTGGCATACGGCTGCATTGTGGTGGAATTAAAGGCCGCCGACCGGCTCGATACGTTCGTTGCGGCCCAACTGCTGAACTACCTCCGCGCAACCCGCATTCCCCTCGGAGTCCTCGTGAATTTCGGTTCCTCCTCCCAGCTCCAATGGAAACGCATGATTCTTACCCCCCGCAGCCCATCCACCTCACGCCTTGACGCCCCATAATAGCTGCGCTGCATTAAATGGCCCATATTCATCGTTGAGCAATTCCCTAATCACCAATCCGAATACCTCCATGATCCCACCCCACGGCCAGACAGAATTCCGCATACATCCAAATACATCCAACATTGATATTCATGCGGAATTCACGCGTATTGCATCCCCGACACCACAAATCCCCATCTCCCCATTTCCGCATCTCCCATTCGCGAAGATTTCATCATAACCCCTACGAATCGCTCATCGCCCCATCACCCCCGCCAACCAAGATTCGCGCACATTCGTGGATTCCAACCCCATAAATTCCCATCTCCCCATCTCCCCATCTCCCCATCTCCCCATCTCCCCCTATACCATTCGCGAAGATTTCATCATAACCCCTACGAATCGCTCGTGCGCTCGTCACCCCCGCCAACCAAGATTCGCGCAAATTCGCGGTTGGCGAGCGAGTACGGTTCCAGCCGCTTCTCCATCCCCGGCTGGTTCAGTTCATAGGCCAGGGCAAGCTCCCGGGAGCCGGGAGGGGTCTGGAGTTCTGCCACCGGCTCCAGACTCGCCTCCACGATCCGCTCGGCAACCGCGTCCGGCTGGAGCAGGGGGATAGCCGGAGGTGGCTCACTCTTGCGCTCGGCGGCGATCTCCGCGCCGCGCCGGCCCTCGTAGGCGAACAGATCGAGCATCGACCCCCCCTCGGTGACGCTTGCCCACTCGGTAGCCACCCCGGCCGGGACCACCACGGTGGCCTCGATGCCGGTGCCGGCCAGTTCCGAGCGCAGCGCCCTGGTAAAGCCCACCACCGCATGTTTTGCCGCCACATAGGCGGCATTGGCCGGATATCCCACCTTTCCCGCTATCGAGGCTATATTGATGATATGTCCGTTCCCCTGGCGCCGCATCTGCCGCACGGCCGGGGCGGTGCCGTACCAGAGCGAGAAGACGTTCACCTGGAAGATGCTTTCGATCTGCTCCTGCGGCGTATCCTCGATATACGCGAAATGTCCCCGTCCCGCGTTATTCACCAGAACATCCAGTCTGCCGAATCGGCCGATGGTTTCCTGTACGGCCGCCTCGAACGCCTCCCGGCTGGTGACGTCGCAGCGGATGGCGATTGCCTCGGCTCCCGCCTCGGTTGCGGCTCGCACGGTTTCCTCAAGTTCCGCCTCGCGGCGTGCCAGCAGTGCCAGGCGGGCATTGCGGCGGGCCAGTGCCACTGCAAGCGAGCGCCCGATGCCGGAGCTGGCTCCGGTGATAAGGCAGACGGTATCTCTGGTGATCTCCATAGGAATGCGCTCTTTCGGTTTCTGTAGGTTGCGTTGATGCCGCCGGTACTGCCGGCCGGCGCGGTGACCATCCGGGAGGCCCTGTTGCCGGCGAATGCCAGTACGCATGCGGGAATATCGATCCTTTCTCCCGTCTCTGCCACCGTTTCGGTGTTTGCCGGTCCTATCTACGAACGGCGATCGTATCGGAACGGCGCGCCCGGCGCGTTCCCTATCAGCGCCGTTCTCCGTATGTTCCGCCGGATCTGCCGTCGGTTTCCGCCGGGGAGGATCATCGGATCATCTCTCCATGAAACGGAATCCCGGCTCCGCCGGTTCCTTCCCTTGAGACTCTATCATCTGTACCATGAAGACTCCACTCGCAGCAATTCTATCGCTTTCGCTCCTGCTGGCCGCATGCGACGGCAGCAAGCAGACCCCCGGCAGTGCCGATACCACGGGGGGCGCCGCACAGGGGCCGGTTACCGGAGATTCCGGACGGGCCGATATGGGAATCGACAGCGGATATGTCGTCGATCCCTCCACCCGCATCGTCGATACCAGCGGGCTGGAGCCGGCCAGGGTAATGTCGGGCCATAAATATGGCGTCAAGTCGGGAATCGTCGAAATGGCAGGGGTCAGCGACAAGAATATGAAGTCCACGTTCTACTTCGATGAGTACGGCAGCAAGGTTGCCACCTACATCACCACCTACGACAGTCTGAACGGCCGGCCGCTCATCATCACGCAGGCCAATATCATGAGCGATGGCTGGAGCATCTTCTTCGATACCACCCAGAAGGTAGGCATGAAAAGCCGGATGCTGGAGGGGACGATGAACTATTATCCGAACTTCGATTCCCTCTCGGAGCGGGAGCGGTTGCTCTACAAATATGAGAAGGGGAAGCCCAAGACCATCGTCGGCAAGCCGGCCCAGGGGCATTCCATCGAACAGCAGGGGGTGCGCGCCAACGTCTGGACCTGGCAGGGAATCCCCGTTCGTACCGAGTCGCGCGGGCCGCGCAACCGCTGGCTCGTCTTCGAGGCCACCTCCATACGGACCGATGTGCCGATTCCGGCCTTCACCTTCGAGGTGCCCGCCGATGTGAGGGTCTCGGAGATGCCGAAGCGGTAGGAGGGCAATAGGGGAGGCGGGGGAGACAGGTTCTCCCGCCGCGCTCCGGCCGAAGTATCATTCATGAAGCATGATCCGTACACAACTCTATCGATGAACTATCTCTCTCTGTTCCTCCTGTTCCCGGTGCTGCTGGCCGCCTGTGGCGAGCGCACCGCCCCCGGCAATGCTCCCGGCGATTCCGCCACGGTAGCAGCCTCACCGGCCCCGCCCTCTCCGGCCGCGCCCGCACTTCCCGACAGCCTTGCCGCCGGCATCAAGCATTTCGATGTGAAGTCGGGCATCCTGGAGCTGAAGAATGCCCCGGCCACCGGCACGCAGACCCTGTATTTCGATGACTACGGCCGCAGGCAGGCCATGTACATCGATCTGAAACTGAACGGGAGCCAGATGCGCACCGTGCAGATCATCGATGGCGCCTGGTTCTACAGCTACGATCCGGATGAGAAGACCGGCAAGCGCACCCCCGCCCCGCCGGAGGGATTAAACCCCATCCCCGACCCCAGCACGCTGCGGCCGGACCAGCGGACCGCCTATCAGTACCGCGACCTGGAGCCGAAAACTCTTCTCGGCAAAAAGGCCGAGGGATATGCGCTGGAGCTTTCCGGGGATTATCGCGCTTCCAGCGTCAAGGTCTGGCACTGGAACCGTGTCCCCCTCCGTATGGAGATGCAGGTGCCGGATCGCGAAAAGATGCTTACCGAGGCGATCAAGGCGCAGTTCGATGTGCCGGTTCCGGAAGAGCGCTTCCGCGTTCCCGCCGATATCGTCATCACCGACGAAGTGGCGCATCACTAGATACCGGACACGCCCGGATAGGAGAATGCGAAAGCCCGGCCTCTCTTCAGGGAGCCGGGCTTTCGCGTTATCGCTGGTAGCAAAGAGAGCCGGGACGGGATACCCCGCCGATTCTCCTGCGGCGATTATATATCTGATAGACCCAGCCATGCCGGATGCATCGCGGGAAGCCCCGTGATCCTCAAGGCCGGCCGAGTATATAATCGAAAATCGTCAATCGAAAATCGATTTACTGATGCGTTCCCGGCTGGCAGCACTTGTGCAGCTTCCGCTGGGCGGCGCGGTTGGCGCGGGTATCGTTGGCATCGTAGCCGACTGCGGCAATCGCCTTTTCGATCTTCGCCATCGTCAGCACATCGGAATCGTACTCCACCGTGGCGTTCAGCTTCTCCACATCCACATCGAACGACTTGATCCCCTTCAGTTCCTTCATCGCCGTTTCGATCTTCTCCTCGCACATGCCGCACTGAAGGGTGGGGAGCTTGAGGGTTTCGGTCTTGATTCCCTTTGCCAGCGCCGGCAGCAGCAGCGCGATGAACATGAAGATGGTAATTGAAGCGCGTTTCATTCGGTTGGTCTCCTGTATGGATGTTCCGTGTGTTCTGTTTCGTTGAATCGATAGCATCCTGACGGCAAGCCGCGGGAAAGATTTTTTTTCTTCTCCCATCAGGAGCACAAGCAGGCCGAAGCCATTACGGGAAGCCGCAAAGAAGCGCAAAGAAGCGCAAAGAAGGAGAGAAGGATCGAAGCCGCGAACCGCTATGATCTCACCCTGTTCTCCTGGCGCCCTCTCCGCGCCTTCCCGTGAGTCCCTTTATGGCGGGCTACCTCGCAGATAGCCCCCAATCGAAAATCCAAAATCGTAAATCGAAAATCCCCTACTCTCCTCCTCCCCAGGTGAACCGGGCGCCCACGAAGAATTCCCGTCCTTCCAGCGGGCCCCAGACCATGCCGCCATTTTCGACGCCCCGCGTCTGGAACGTCAGCGGCATCGTATCGGTCTGGCGGGAGTCCAGCAGGTTGAACGCACCGGCGAACACCGCCATCGAGCCGAACTTCTTTTCTGCCCGGAGGTTCACCAGCAGGTAGGGTTCGGATTCCTCCACCCCGAACGGATTCTCCGGAAGCCGTTGCGAGCCGATATAGCTTCCCCATGCCTCCGCCGTCACGCCGCTCTCCTGGTCGTGATACATCAGCGATGCATCCACGTTCATCCGCGGGGCCAGCGGCATCTGGCGGTAGACCCCATCGGCATCCTGGAGGGTATAGCTGATAAGGGCCATCGCCAGCGATCCGCTCCAGTGTTCGCCGTAGGTGGGGCGCATCTGAACTTCCAGTCCGGTAAGGCGTCCCGGCCGCTCACTGTTGACATAGAAGAGGGTGCCGGCGGCCAGGGAATCGGCCTGGGGAACCGCCTTGTCGGTGAGGAGGGTATGGTAGGCGTTGAAATTGGCATCCACCCCGGCCTCATCTCCTATCAGGAAGCTGTAGCTGATATCGTAGTTCAGCGTGAAGGAGCGTTCAAACCGCAGATCCTCGTTCGCCCGCCAGCGGTAGGTGCCATGCAGCGTCAGATGCTCCTCGTTGAAGAGCGACTCCCCCTTGAACCCGGTCCCGGCCATCAGGCGCATGGTCATGGTGCTGAGTGGGGAGTATTTGATGGAGCCGCGCGGCGTGACGATGGTTCCGGCGGCGGGATGATTGTCGGCGCGGAGGCTCGCCAGCAGGGTCCATTCGTCGGCGAGGATGATCTCATCCTGCGCGAACAGGGAGGGGATTGTCAGGGCGTAGCCGATCTCCCGGCCGCTTGTTTCGGCAAGCCGGTCGGAGAAGACCTCGCCCCCCACCAGCAGAAGGTGATCTCCCATTTCGCGGGAGTATTTCAGGTTCGCATAGGCGCTGGTCTGCCGGGCATCGAGCGGAGTATCGCCGTAGGTGGCGTCAAGCTCCTGGCGGGAGATCATGCCCGCCGCCGTTATCTCCGATGCTTCATCCAGCGTGCGGGCCAGCCGTGCGGAGAAATCACCCCGTCCCAGCTCTATATCCTCCCGATGCTCCCGGCTTCCGGTCTCGGTTGCCAGATGCGTTCCGCTCCGTTGCTCCCGTCCGAAGAGTCCGGAGAGGATCAGCTCCGTGGCATCATCCAGCATCATATTGGCCTTGAGGAGACCGGAGATGCGGTCGTAGCCCCGCTCGATGCCGCCGGTTTCGGGAACCGGATCATGCATGTTCCAGGAGCCGAACGCCGCCACTCCCACCTCGCCGATCATGCCGGTGTAGGCCAGGTTCAGGTCTCCCTGTTCCGGGCGTTCCATCCGATGCGCCGCGAAGTTCCCCGAGACGTTCAGTTCCGGGATCTCCGTGGGAGGTCGGGTTTCCATATCGATGACCCCGGAGATGGCCCCGTTGCCGTACAATGCGCTCGATGCCCCCTCGGAGATTCTGATGGTCTGCAGGGCATGCGATGGGATCATGCTGAGGCCGTAGAAGGTGGAGAGCCCGGTGAACGCCGGCATGCCATCGATCAGCACCTTGATATGGGTGGGCTCCAGTCCGCGCAGCCGTATGGAGGAGGAATTGTCCACCGCGCAGCTGACGCGCGATGAGGTGCAGGAGCTGTAGCGGCTGAGCACATCCACCACGCCGGGGGAGAAGGGGGCATGCTGCTGCACCTCCTCCTGGATCGACTCGACGCGGCAGCAGGCATCCTCCACCGTGCGGGTTCTGCGGATGGCGATCACCTCCACCGGGGCGTTCAGCGCGTCCTGCTGTGCCATCCCGATCTCCAGGGTATCGGTTCCGGCCGGTGCCTCCAGCCGGGTGTTGTCATACCCCACATAGCTCGCCTCCAGCACAACGGTGCCGGAGAAGGGAACGGCCAGGGTGAAGGAGCCATCGGCGCGGGTGATGGCGCCGTGCTGGGTGCGCTGGAGGGTATCGCCGGAGGGGATGAACAGGCGCACCGTGGCCCCCTGCAAGGGGTCGGCCGTGCCGGCATCGAGCACCGATCCGTGGATGGTGCGCGCGGTTGTGGAATCCGTCTGCGCATGCACGGCCGGCGCCAGCAGCAGCAGAGTGAGCAGGGATAGGGAAATTCTCATAAGTATTCACTGCAATCCATGGGGATGACACCAGTAGCGTACACTGGGGCGGAGATGCCCATGCAATGGGGGCCGGGGGCAGAGGGAGCGGGAGGCTCCTATCCGGCGCAGTGAAGGATCAGCAGGGAGGGTGGTCCAGCGGCAGAGGAGAGCGGGCGATCAGATCGCCGAGCAATGCGGGGGAGAATATCATCTCCGGGTGCGGGGAGGTCTCCGGCAGGGGGAAGGTGCCGGGGAGCATCAGGACCGCGCAGCAGGGGCATCCGTAGGGGAAGCAGCCGCTTCCATCCCCTTCTGCCTGTTTTTCGGAGCCTCCGGTTCCCGGCGGGAGTTCGTGATGATCGGTGGAGCACGATTGCTCCTGGCAACCGCCATCCTCCGTATCGCCGGCATCGCAGCGGTACGTCTCGTGCGTCTCGCCGCACTCCGGACCGCACACGAGCGGGCGTCCGGCCACGGGGACGAATATCTGCGTAGCGATCACAAGGATGAGAAGGATCGTACGGAGCACGATGGCGGTATGGTACGTCGGGATCTTCACGGGATAGCGTTACGATGCTGCGTGGTCATCGGTCCGCCGCCGCGGTGTGGGCGGGAGCCGATCGCGACAAAGATACAGATCTCCGGAAATAATCCTACTCCCCATGGATGCCGCCGGCACCACGCGGGGCCGGTTCCGAACCGGGAGTGTAACCGCTGGCGCTCTAGGGCGTCATCAGGGGGAATCATCGGTAATGGCATCGGGAGTTGTTTTTCCCGGCCCGCTGATTTAGCTTTGACGAACATTGAGACAGAACACCGTCATATCGCTTCTCACTGCGCTGGCACTTGTGGTGGCAATGTTATATCCGTTGCCGCTGCACTGCTGCCGTACGTTGTCGCAGGGGGAGAACGCCCTCACCGGCGCCCGGCAGGAGGGATGCTCCATGCATCGCGCGGAGCATCGTCAGGCCGAGCAGAAGCGTCCTGGGGGATGCGGCAATTGCGCCGAGCATGCCCCCGCCGGGGCCGCGAAGCAGAATGACGGGGCCACGGAGCGTCCGATTCGCACCGGGATCGCGGTCCTGGATGCTGCCGGATGCAACTGCACCACCGTACCCCACGCATCGGTGGACGAGGCCGTGCTGGCATCGGCCGGACTGGAGTTTCATCCTCCGGTTGCCGCTGCGGTTCCCGCACAGCTTCTGGTGCTCCTGCCGCGACTGGTGGGGGAGCCTGTCTTCAAGATCGGTTCATCACCTCCGTTCATGGCTGATAAAAGCCATCATACCTACCTCCATACCGCATCCCTGCTGATTTAAGCCTCGCCATTGTGCGAGGGAGAGCGTGCCGTACCCCTGGCGATAGCATGGCCCTGCCATGTGCCGGGATCTGCCGTACGCTCGCTGCGCGATAATCCGGAGATCCAGCCCGTTCCGCCGTCATCCGGCAGGGCCCTGGCCGGTTATCCCGCGCTACCACCCTCATTCCTGAAATTCTCCCCCGGCGTATAGCCCGTGGAATCGCAGATATCCCATTTCCGGGACGCTTCGGCCTTTCTCCTCCTGTTCCTTCCACGGTTCGGGCGCGAGACCACATTCCCTGGCCGGACAGTATCAGAGGAACTCCGATGAAGAATCTGGAATCGACCGACCGTTCCCTCCTGCGCCGGTGCGCGGGAACTCATATCGCCATCAACCGGGGGGAGTGCGCTCTGCTGGCCGTACTGCTGCTGGGTGTTGCGGCCACGCTCCCTGCCAGCGCGGCCGATACCCTCCGTATCTCCGCCGTGGATGCCGCATCGCTGGCGGTTTCCGGCGGGCCGGACGCGGCGGCGCGGCGGGTGGAGCTGGAGCGTGCCCGCGCAGGGCGTGCCGGTATCGGCGGCTTCTTTCCGGCGTTTCCGGAAGTGGAGCTCGGCGGCACCACCGATGCCCCTTTTCTCGCTCATGGGGAGCGGGAACTGGAGCTGGGAGTGAGCCAGGAGATAGAGCTCGGCGGCCAGTATTTCCTCCGCCGCGATGCCGCCGATGCCTCCGTGGCGCAGGCGGAACTGGAACTGCGAAGCGCCGAGCTGGGTCTGCGCGCCGATGCCCGCGCACTCCACGCCCGCCTGCTTGCAGCCCAGGAACGGGAGAATCTGGTGGCTGCGCTCGTCTCCTTCGGCCGCCGCCTGGATACCATCGCCGAGCGGCAGTATGGCGTCGGGGAGATCTCCGAGCTGGATCGCAATGCCGTGCGGATAAGCTCCACCGTTGCCGAGATGGAGTTGCTGGCGGCACGCCGGGAGATAGCCGAATCGCGCGCCGGGCTTCGCGGGTTTCTGGGGCTGCCCGCCGCATCGGTCGTGCTGGCGGTCCCGGATGGAAACGGGATCAGCCAGGCCGGCATTGCCACGATCCTCGATAGCGTGGAGAAGGTGGAGCAGGGGCTGGCCTCGGGGGATGACGCCATGCTCCGGGGACGCCCCGACTGGCAGGCGCTGGAGCAGGGGCGTGCCCGGTATCGTGCCCAGGAGGCCCTTGCCGGACGCCGCCTGCTCCCCACGCTCCGGCTGGGAGTGGGGGTGCTGGATGAGACCAGAGTGCTGGCAAGCTCGCACGAGGATACCGGCCATACGCATCTGCCGACGCTCTCCTCCGACCGGTTTCTCACGTTTCATCTCGGCTTTCAGCTGCCGCTCCCATTCTCCGGCGCGTACGATCTGGGCCAGGGGGATCGTCTGGAAGCGCTGGCGGGGCTGGCCGGGATCGAGGCGGAACGGCGGGCGCTGGAGGCGCGCATCACCGGCGATCTGGCGCGCGCGGCCGCTCGCCTGCGCGGCGCGGCCGGTGTGCTCAATCTGTACAACAACCGTATAGCCCCGCTGGTGGAACGGAATCTGGAACTGCTGGAACGGGGCTACGCGGCCGGAGAGCTTACCGCCACCCAGGTGGTGGCCCAGCAGGAGGGGCTTCTTCGCGGAAGCCAGGCAGTGGTGGATGCACGGCGGGAATTCGCCGAGGCGCTTGCGGAATTCGAACGGGCATTGGGACGATAGATATGAACCAGAACAGTTTCCTGGAGGGATCGACGATGGGACATCGACCGGAGAACGGGCGCCGCCGAGGCCGCCGCTCCCTTGCCGCGCTGGCCGCGGGAGTTCTGCTGGCGGGGCAGCTTCTTGCCCCTGGCCCTCTGCTCGGGCATGGCGGCGAGGATCCTGGCGCGGCCGAAGCGCTTCCGGCCGCTACGCCGGGGAGCGCTGCTCTGAGCACGCACGGAACCGCCGGGCGATTTGAACTTCTCCTGAAGTATCCCGCCCCGGAGGCGGGCAAACCGGTCAGGCTCCGCTTTTTCCTGGCCGATTACGCCACCAACAGCGCGGTGCAGGGGGCACGGTTCGTGGTTGCCTCGCGGCCGCGCGGGCTCTCCACGCAGGCACCTCCGGCGATGACCGCACCCGGGATCTACGAGCTGGTGGCGGTCTTCCCGGCCGATACCGTCTATTCGCTGGTCGCCACGCTTGCGGCCGGAGATGCTTCCGAGCAGATCGTGCTGCCGAATGTGTATGCCGGCAGGGCGGCGGAGCGATTTCTCGCCGAGC
>JBMDXA010000243.1:0-19537 GCA_048594725.1 Candidatus Kapaibacteriota bacterium | reverse complement strand
CAAAGAAAATGTCCTTCTTTGCGCCTTCGCGGCTTCCCGTGGGATTCTTCAAAGATTGGCTACTCAGGGGCACTCAAGTATATAGTTGCCTTCCGATGATGCTTTTCACCGTTTCCGGTCCGGCGGCCTAGAGGGCCGTGGCCGGGAGATGATTCCATTCCGATATCATGCAGATGAATAATGAGGTGCCGGAGCGCACCGATGGCTCGGGGCCGGGGGAGCGTCCCTGCCCGGAGTGTGGTACGATCCTGCCGGTCCATTACGGATATGTGACGTGGTGCGATGGCTGCGGCTGGAATCTGAAGCCGGAGGTGATCTCCGAGTCGCGCACCCTGTTCGATGCGATCTACGGAAAGCTCTCGCGCCGTCTCAGCAGGGATCTGTTCAACCGGATGCTCCGGGAGGAATCGCTGGCCCCCCGGTTTACATTCTCCGGAGCCATGGCGTTTCTGATTGCCGCTGCGGTGCATGCGGTCACCGTGGTGTCTCTGCTGGCAGGGGGAGCGTTCGTTCTGCTGGGATGGCCCAATCTCCTTCTTGTGGCGGCGGGGCTGCTCTGCCTCTGCATCGCGATAGCCGCCCGCCCCCGTCTTGTAAAGGCTCCCGGCGAGGGGCTGCTGCCGCGTGAATCGTTTCCGGCGCTCTACAAGCTGGCCGATGATGTCGCCGACGCGCTGAAGGCGAAGCGGATGGATCATATCGTCGTCAGCACCGATTTCAATGCGAGCTTCGTGCGGGCCGGCTGGCTCCGGAAACGCTATCTGACGATAGGGCTTCCGCTGTTTGCGATGCATAGCGATGCCGAGCGCGTGGCCCTGCTCGGACATGAGATAGGGCATTCGGTCAACGGGGACAGCGGCCGCCGTTTCTTCGTCGTCTCGGCCATGGAGACGCTGGAAGTATGGTACGAGATGATCCGGCCGCAGGGCCTTCTCAGTTCCGAGTCGGGCATGCCGGGGTTCATGATGCTGCCGGTCAATGTGGTGCTGTACGGCATTGCGGGGATGATACGGGGCTGGATCTGGACGCTGGTGCATCTGCTGTTCCGGAACTCGCAGCGGGCGGAGTATCTCGCCGATTATCTCTCGGCCGTGGTTGGAGGGGATCATGCGGCGGTGACATCCACCCAGTTGCTGTACCGGGGGGGATTGTATGAGTATGTGGTGCAGCGTGTGGCAAACAGCAACGGCCGGATTCGCCTGTTCGATGAGCTGAGCCATCAGATGTCGGTGGTTCCGGAGCGCGAGCTTGAGCGCGTCCGCCGCGTGAGCATGCTGCCGGATTCCCGCACCGATACCACTCATCCTCCCACGCCCTACCGTATCAGCTTTCTGGAACAGCGCTTCACCGGGGCGCCGCAGGTGGTGATTGCTCCGGAGGATTCCCGGCTGCTGGAGCAGGAACTTCTCTCGATGCATGCTATGGCGGAACGGGCGATTCTGGATCAGTACCGGGCGTCGTTGTATTATCGGTAGAACAGGTCCGGAGCCGGTCAGAACCGCACTCCCTGCTGCGGGTCCCGGACCACCGGCAGCGGCCGGAGCCCGCGCACGGAGGGCTTCATGTGCCCGCGAACCCTCTTCCCAGGCTGCGGAAACCGGGCACTACGCACTTCTCCGTACCAACCCCTAACTTCTCATTTGACGTTTCTTCACCCATCGCACCGCACTCCTTTTCTATCTTGCGGGATCGTGCCTCCGGCACCGGGTGTGGAATGCTTTTCTCTCTTTCTGATGCATCATGATCGCAGCGCAATCCCTTGGAATACAGTTCGGTGGTGAATACCTCTTCCGCGACGTCAATTTCATGATTAGTCCGGGGGAGCGGATCGGCCTGATCGGCGCCAACGGCGCCGGCAAGACCACCCTCATGAAAACCCTGATCGGCCGCCAGCAGGTCGACGACGGCCGTATCAGCACCAGCCGGCATGCGGTGGTGGGCTACCTGCCCCAGGAGGGGATCGTGCTCAGCGACAGCAGCGTGCGCGATGAGGTGATGAAGGCGTTCGGCGAGGTGATACAGCTTGAGCAGGAGATCGAGGCGATGACCGATGAGGTGGGGCGCCGTGCCGCGGAGGCCGGCAGCGCGGATTTCGATGCCCTGCTGAACGACCTCGGGGAGCTCCAGCATCGCTTCGAGGCGATGAACGGATTTTCCGCCACCGGCGAGGTGGAGAAGGTGCTGATGGGGCTGGGATTCCAGCCGGAGGACCTGAACCGTCCCTGCCGCGAGTTCTCCGGCGGCTGGCAGATGCGCATCGAGCTGGCGAAGCTCCTGCTGCGCCGCCCCGATCTTCTGATGCTGGACGAACCGACCAACCATCTCGATATCGAGTCGCTCACCTGGCTGGAGAGCTACCTGCAACGCTACGAGGGGAGCATCCTTCTGATCTCGCACGACCGCGCCTTCCTGGACGCGATCACCAACAAGATCTACGAGCTGTCGATGCAGCGGCTGACGGTCTATACCGGCAATTACTCCACCTATCTGGAGTTGCGGCAGTCGCGGCGGGAGCTGCAGCAGGCCGCCTACGAGAACCAGCAGAAGGAGATCGCCGAGACGGAGCGTTTTATCGAACGCTTCCGCTACAAGGCATCCAAGGCCACCCAGGTGCAGTCGCGCGTCAAGGCGCTGGACCGCATGGACCGGGTGATGCCGGTGGAGGCCGACGAGGCCACGGTCTTCTTCAAGTTCCCCTCGGCCCCCAGAAGCGGTCGGGTGGTGGTGGAGGGGAAGACCATCCATAAGTATTATGGCGATAATCATGTGCTCCGCGGGGTGGATTTCGCCCTGGAGCGCGGGGAGAAGGTTGCCTTTCTGGGGCGCAACGGCGAGGGAAAATCCACCTTCAGCCGTATCCTCGCCGGCATTGAATCGTTCCAGGGGGAACGTCTGCTGGGGCATAATGTGATCGTTGGGTATTTCGCGCAGCATCAGGCCGAGGATCTGGACCCGAAGCGGACCGTGCTGGAGACGCTGGATGCGGTGGCTACCGGAGAGATCCGGACCAAGCTGCGCAACCTCCTCGGCACCTTTCTGTTTCAGGGAGATGATGTCTTCAAGCGCGTGGGGGTGCTTTCCGGCGGCGAGAAGTCCCGGCTCGCCCTTGCCAAACTGCTGCTGCAGCCGGTGAATCTGCTGATTCTGGACGAGCCCACCAACCACCTGGATATGGCGAGCAAGGAGGTGCTGAAACAGGCCCTCGTCGATTTCGATGGCGCCATCGTGGTGGTCTCGCACGACCGCGATTTTCTGAACGGGATCGTGGGGAAGTGCGTGGAGTTCCGCCAGGGGGCCATCAAGGAATATCTCGGCGGCATCGAGGATTATCTGCTGCGCCACAAGACCGGGTCGATCAACGAGATCTTCACCGAGCCCAAGGGGAACTCCGCGAAGGCGCCCAGCCTGAAACAGACGGCCCCGAAACCGGCCGAGCCCGTCGATTCGGTGTCGGCCAAGGAGAAGAAGCGCCAGGAGGCCGAGCAGCGCAACCGCCGCTATGCCGCCACCAAGGATCTCCGGAAGAATCTGGCGAAGATCGAGGAGGAGGTGGCGAAGCTGGAGGGGGAAAAGGTGCGATGCGAGGAGGCGATGGCGCTGCCGGATACCTACAACAACCCGGAGAAGGCCCGCATGGTGCAGGGACGTCTCGGCGAGCTGGACCGCAAGCTCGCCGTGCAGTACGAGGCCTGGGGGAAGGTGGCCGCCGATATCGAGCGCGTCGAGTCCGATCTGTAGGGAACGGAGCGCTCGTTGGCAGGCCCGCCGGATCGCCGTATCGGATGCGGGCTGCGGTGCCCGGGCACCGTGCGGCCCCTGAATATGGGCGCCGGCGATGATCTGTCGTGATATCCTCTCGTGGCTGCTCGGGGGATTCTTGCGGCAGGCATCGTTGCGTGTTGCATTGCCATGCCCGATCGCCGGGTCCGGCATCCGTTTGGATAGGAGTTCCCCGGTCTGTTACTCTGCTGGCCCTCTCCACTGACTCTCAGGATAATCGATGAGGCTGCTCTCCCTTTGTCTGGTTCTCGCTCTCTGTGCTGTGGCTGCCTCCGGTCAGGAACAGGAGGATCTGAGGTATAAGCGAGGGGTTATCTTCCCCCGCCCTACCACCGCCCAGCTCGATTCCCTGCTCCGTCTCGGCGTGGTGCCGATATGGCTGGAGGAGGACCCCTCCCTCTACTGGCCCCGTTCCCTGTTCACCGTGGCCGCCCGGGCCACCTGGCGCACCTATATGACCCAGGCGCTCGGGAGCGGTTTCGGGGCCGAAGCTAACATTGCCATCCCTTTCAGCGTTACTGATTTCGGGCTCTATCTGTATGCACGGGCCAATCAGTACCAGATCCGCTCCAGCGGGTGGCTGGGGTGGGACGGGGCTACCAACGGCGATATCGGCGTTCTCTTCAATGGCGGTGCCGGTTTCTCCTTTGCGGTTCCCCTGTACAATCCCGGTTTTCTTTTTCCGATAAGCGTGAGCGTGGGGTCGGCATTCTTTCAGCCTCGCGGCAAGGCCTCCCCGGCGCAGACGTATATCGGGATCGAGCCCAGCCTGGGGCTCCGCTACCGGATAGCGCCGGCCTATGCGGTGCAGGGAACCGCGCAGGGGGCCTGGATGGTGCCGCTGCGGGAGGGAAACAAGGGGATAGGCTCGTGGAATTTCTCCCTTGGCCTGGAGGTATCGCTCGCAATGCGGCGCGATGTGGCGCTCCAGCCCTGGGTGCCGCCGCTGGTGGTGACGGCGCATGATGTAGTGCAGTTGCTGGGGACGGAGCCGAGTGATCCGCTCGATATCTTCGACCGGAATCTCGACTTCATCAACACCGAAGTAAAGCCCCTTACCGGGCTCGGCTGGCGCAACCTCGGGTTCCGGGGCGTAGTGCGCGGGAAGGTGATAGCCTCCTCGCGCGCGGCCAGCGGTAACGTCACCGCGCTGGACATCCAGCTGGACTCGGCCAACCCCCGGGCCATGCAGGTCTGGCGCACCTCGTTCCTCCTGGACAGGGAAAAGCAGCGGGGCAATAACCCGGCGGATTCCACGTTACTAGATAGGAGCGAACGCGTTGTCCTGGATAGAATCGTACGTGGAGATTATGCGTATCGCCAGCCAGATGAGCTCGGTATTCGCTACCTGCGAGTGGAGCTGTTCCCTGAAGCCAAAGGCGATCTCGATAAGGTTCCCCGCGTCGGGTCGGAGGTGGAGATCGTCGGAGAATTCTGGTGGGATGGGGATGGGCATCTGGAACTTCACCCCAGAAGACCGTCGGATGTTCGCCTGAAAAAAGGGGAATTCCTACAGTCCGACGACGAGCTGATCCTCGAGTGATGAGCGATCCGCACACTTTTTATACATTTCAGATAGAAACCTCAGGCCGGTTTGTGCGTTCAGGCATGCAATTGGCATTCTTCATCCATCGACTGCTGTATCGAGTAAACTGAGGAGCAGGATCATGTTAAGTCGCCGACAGTTCTTGTCCGCGTTGGCTATGTCATCAGTTGGCGCCTCGCGGGTGTTATCCGAGATTCGCACCTCGCCGGTGCCGGCTCGTTCCTGTGCATGGAATGAAAATCTGAACCCGAAGTCGATAGCTATCGTTGGTGATGTGCAGCGCACGAGCGTGGCCGAACTCAGCTTTATGGGGCGCGGCCAGTACGATGCCGAGCGCGAGGCCATCCTTGCCGCTATCGGCGATGACAGCCCCGACATGGTGATGATGCTGGGCGATCAGGTCGTTACCGGTGATGATGAAGCGCAGTGGGCGTACTTCGACCAGTGCATGCATAAGATCAACGATAACAACATCCCGGTCTATTCCATCCTCGGCAACCACGATTACGGCGAAAACCGCTCGCGCTGCCTCCGCAATTATGCCGACCGGTTCCCGCATCTCAACGGCGAACACTCGATGGTCCGGCTGGGACCGCTGGCGCTCGTCTCGGTGAATTCCAATTTCGATCAGCTCCGTGCCAGCGAAATCAGGAAGCAGGAGGAGGAGTACGGCGAGTGGCTGAAGCAGCTTGATGCCGATCCCACCGTGCGCGGCATCATCGTGGCCTCGCATCATCCTCCCTATACCAATAGCGATCTGGGAGCCAACCGCGAGGTGATCGAGATGTTCGCCAAGCCGTTCCTGAGCGCCCGCAAGACCCGTCTGTTCCTTGCCGGGCATGTGCACTCCTACGAGCGGTTCGTTGCCGGCGACAAGATGTTCGTCACAAGCGGCGGCGGCGGCGGCCCGCGGCGCCTGGTGGATAATTCCTCCTCCCGCCCGTTCCAGAACGATGCCTATCGTACCGGCACCCTTCGTCCCTTCCATTATATCCGGCTGAAGATCGGCGAGGATTCGCTGAAGGGAGAGGTGATGATGTACCAGAAGGGGCAGTTCAAGGCCGGAGACCGTTTTGCGGTGGGACTCTACGCGTAAGCTCGCAACCCGCCGGCAGGTCTGATGAAAAGAAAAGGCTTCGATATCGCATCGGAGCCTTTTTCCGTTTACGGGCGTTCCTCTAAGGCATTACGCAAAGCCGCAGAGAGCGCAAAGGGGAGCGCGATGATCGTTCCATCGTTGCCCCAACCGAATCCTTTCCGTTTACGGGCGTTCCTCTTAGAGCGGATTTCATATCGGTAGAGCCACACTGCGGGTGGTGATGGCCCCCGGAGCCAACACCTATAGGTGTTGCCGGTCTGTAGCACTGAAGGCTCTATGCTGGTAGAAGCTCCGTAGGAGCGGCCCAGTCTTCGTGGCCTGAGTAGGCGTAACTCAAATCCGCTCTACGGCATCACGCAGAGAGGGTAACGGGGAGAGCGCTGTATCGTTATCCCCTCGTTTCGTCTTTGTACCCTCTGGTGTCCCGCACTTCTGCCGGCAGCCGCTCTCAGGCCGCGGCCCCCCGCTGTTTCCTTCTGATTCGTTTCGGGCCGTACCAGAGCCAGAACCCGGTCACCGAAAGCCCCAGCAGGCTCAGTCCCATCACGCTCGTATAGACCAGTTTGAACTGTTCATCATCGGTATCCAGCCAGAAATCGAGGATGGAGCCGTCGTGGATGTTCTCGATGATATCGGAGGTGCGGCGCGAGATCTGGAGCACCTGGCCGGTGGTGCCGTCGAGCTGCACCTCCCAGTAATGCTTCACGAAGACGAACTTCACCGAGCCTTTCTGGGGGCGCGCATCGATACGCTCCAGCTCCGGGGAGAACTCCGCCGAGATGGAATCGCGAAGGGTGCGCAGTGCCACCTGGTGGAGACTGTCGAACGGGAGCCAGGTGGAGAGATCGGCCGAGACCCCCTTGGAGGTTTTCGGGAGGATGATCCCGCCGGTATGTTTCTTCCAGCCCAGCAGCAGGCCGGTGATGGAGATGATGAAAAAGAACGCGCAGAGCGCCGCCCCCACCTTCCTGTGCAGCTTCCGGTATGCGCGCAGCAGGCGCACTCCCTGCCGGGGCGGGGTGGAGGGCGTTGTAGCTGTTTCGGGTGTCCCGCCGTCCGGGATAGGATCTTTCCGGACGTGGCTCCGCCCGGTGTTGGGGTCTCTGCTGCTCATGGAGAGTGGGGTTAGGATGACAGAGGTATCGGGTTCAGACCGCAGCTTTCCGGTCCGGCAGGTAGACGGGGTAGAGGACAGGGAAAGTGAACGGGCATGGCGGAATATACTCTTTGGCAGCTATATACTCCAGGGAACCTGAGCAGGCGATCCCGGAACGATCCCGCACGAAGGCGCAAAGAGATATCTCTGCCTTGCGCCTTCGCGTGATGCATCTGTCCGGCTGGATCTGCGAGATCCATCATCCCCGGCGCTAGCGGTCTACAGCAATCCGAGCTCCTGAAGCGTCCGTTCCAGCCCGGCATGCCCGGTGAAGTGATGCGTTCTGATGCCGAGCGTTCCGGCCGGCTTCAGGTTCTGCTCCCGGTCATCGATAAAGAGGGAGTGCTCCGGCCGCGCTCCGGCGATATCGAGCGCGCGCTCGAAGATCAGGTGGGATGGCTTGCGGATGCCGAGCCAGCAGGAGGAGAGGAAGGCGCTGAAGATGCTGTCCAGCCCGAAATGCGTTATCCGGTGGCGGTTCAGCTCCGCCGATTCGTTGTTCAGGGTGAAGAGCCGCGCGCCTCCGGCGGCCGAAAGCCGCCGTGCCAGTTCTATGGCAGCGGTGTCCGGCCGGCTTTCGGCGAACATGAACTCCACGAACTCCTCCTGCGTGAAGGGACGGGGGGTGAAGAAGACGGCGCTCTCCAGATATTCCTCCAGCGAGACCCGGCCGCTCTCCCATTCCCCCACAAGTTCCTGGTGGCGGCGCTCGAACTCCTCATCCAGAGGGAACCGTTCCCTGGCGCGCGCGCGCTGTTCCCGGTCCCATCCGTTGCTTCCCAGCACGCCGCCGATATCGAAAAAGATATGAGTGATGAGCATAGTAGTTCTGTGTTGGCAGGTAGGTACCTACGCTGGAGATTTCAGGGATTCCCGGTGTTGTTCGCGCGGAGCTTTAGTCCGTGCGGGAACGCTCAGCCGCGAGCTGCCAGCTATCGGCCCCTGGCTCCTTCAGGCAAGCCCGGCCTCCCTGTAGCGCTGGTACCCCGCCTCCGTAAGGGTCTTCAGCTCCTCGAACAGGGCCGGGTCCTCCTTCCGGAAGGCGAAGCACGATCGCCCCTGCATCTGTGCCTTCAGCGCATCGGAGACCTTCACCATAAGCTCCGGGAAGATATACATCGGCATCAAATGATAGCTCACATAGCGCCGTTTCACCTGCACCGAGCCGAAAAATATCGGCTTCTGGTTCTCCACAACCCCGGTATTCAGATAATAGCTCTTGCTGCAATCCTCGTAGAGATCCAGTTGCGCCTCGTAGCGCCGTAGGATTCCTCTCAACGCCATGAAGATGCCATGAAAATCCGTCTTCGTTGTCGTTCCCGTCATGAGAAGCTGCTCCTGATTCCATCTTCGTAGTTGTATTGCCACCGTTGCCCGGGCTATCCGGCGCTTCGTTCCTGCCGGGAGGGCGGCACCGAGCCTCCGGCATCCGGAGGGGCGTTCCGGTTGCGCCGATGCAGGGGGAACCGCGCGCGCGACCTACCGAAGAGGGGGGAGTTTCCGCGTGCGGGCCCTAGAGCGCCAGCTCCCAGGTCTGCCCCATCAGGCCGTCCCCGAAGCTGCTGTGCGGCTCCTCGTGGATCAGCTGAAATCCCGCCTCCACGTAGATATGCCGGGCCGCATGGAGTATATCGTTGGTCCAGAGCGTGATCGTCTCGTAGCCGGCCCGGCGGGCGAACCCGATGCATTCCTCTACCAGCCGCCGCCCTATCCCCAGCCCGCGCGCCTTGGGCTCCACCAGCAGCAGCCGCAGTTTCGCCACCTTCTCCGATTTCTTCACCAGAAAGACCGACCCCACGTTTTCGCCATGGCGTTCGGCTATCCAGCATCGTTCACGTTGCCGATCCAGGTTCTGGATGAACGCCGCGGCTATCTCCGCCACCAGCGCTTCGAACCGTTCATCCCATCCGTACTCCTGCCAGTACAGCAGGCCATGACGGTGGATCACCCATCCCATATCCCCCGGTTTGTGCGGGCGGAGCGTGAACGGTTCCGGGGGCTCGGGGAGGGGGGAGAGAAGATCCTCGATCCTCCGCATCGCCTCTACCAGATGGTGCTGCTCCGGCTCCGCAAGCCCCTGAAGCATCGTTCCTATCTCCTCGCGCGAGCCCGCTTCCAGTTGTTTGAACGCGGCATTGCCCGATTCGGTCAGATGAAGGATGCTCTGGCGGCCATCCGCCTCCGACGGTTTTTTCTCGATCAGCCCCCGGTCCCCGAAATCCCGCAGGATGCGGCTGAGATATCCCGCATCCAGCCGCAACTCCTCGCCGATAGCGCTTGCGGTCCCCTGGGTACGGTTTGCCAGCTCGTATAACACACGGGCTTCGGTCAGGGAAAAGGGACTTTTCAGCAACCCTTCCTGCAAGGCCCCTATCCGCCGGGTGTAGAACCGGTTGAATCGGCGCACGGTCTCGATCCGCTCGTGGAGTTCGGATGCGGTCATGGATCTATCTCCTGAGGTGCGGTACATACGGATGTACGTCCGGCGGGAAGGGGTGAGCCGGGATGGCGAGAAAACTAAGGCAGATACTTGACAAAGTCAACTACCTGCTCCGGGGAGTGTATGACAAGAGGTGAAGGTGGTGCCGATGGTGTGCAAGGGGGGAAACCCCGCAGGAGAGGATAATTGCGGTAGAGCCCATTGCGGAACAGGTGCAGCCCTCCCCATGACAGGGGGAGGGCTGCCGGATCATCCCCGATATTCGGGCAGCGCCAGCCCGGTGCAGTAAGGAGCATGTTCCTGAAGGAACTGGCGCATCTTTTCAACTCCCTCCATAGTTCCTGCCCCAGCATGCACGGTGCCGAGACACCATGCCACGAAGACCTGATAGAGCAATGGAAGCTGTTCGAAGCAGGATTCCAGCAAGGCCACTGCCTCCGCATCCCCCTTTCCCGTCATGATCTCGCCGGTCAGTATATAGGCGTTCTGAAGCGCGACGCTTTGTTTCTGGCCGGGAAAGACGGGGGAAGCGTCCGCCATCTGCTGTGCACGGCGGGCATGCGCCAGGCCATCCTCTATTTCGCCGCCAGAGGATGCTTTCCGTCGGGGACCAGATCGTGCGCCAGCCTGTGGAGCATCGATGCGAACTCCCCGCGCCGCTCCGGCGTCCACTCGGCGAACATCTCCTCCAGCCGGGCGCGCCGCGCTTCGATAAGGCGCTTCAGCACGTCGCAGCCGGCGTCGCTCAGGCCGCGCCCCGCGTTCCCGGATTCCGTTACCAGCCCCTTGCCGGCCAGTTCCGCCAGGGCCGCGTGCAGCCTGGCCGGCTCCACCTGCCGGCTGGCGGCCAGGGCATCGATATCGAGACCGGGGGCCTCATCAAGCCGCACCAGCAGCCACGCGGCCGCCGGGCTCAGATCCACTCCGGCGCGAGTCACGATCGCCTCGATATGTTTTCTGCGCACATCGCGGTCGGCCAGGGCGCTCAGGCCGCGCAGGAGCTGCGGGAGCGGGTCGCTGTCGGTGGGCATGGCAAACGCCTGTCCCACATCGCCCCCCACATCCTCTTCCGTGGCGGCCGCTATCGTCTCCCGCAGCGGGCGCTCCGGCAGCAGCCATATCAGAAGAAATCCGGCGAGTCCTATCGCCGCCGCCACAAAGAAGACCGTGTTCAGCGATGCGGTAAAGGCTGCCGCATACAGCGCCTGAAGCTCCGGCGCCAGACGCGCTATCGACTGCGGGTCCATGGCCGATGCGGCCGGGGTTCCGGCCGGCAGCAGGGCCGCCAGATGAACCTCCAGCCGCGAGGCGAAGATCGCCCCCAGCACTGCGGTGCCGAGCGATCCGCCGATGGAGCGGAAGAGGGTGGTCCCCGATGTCGCCACGCCCAGATCCTGGTAGGCCACGGCGTTCTGCGCGGCTATCACCAGCACCTGCATCACCAGCCCCAGCCCGGCCCCCAGCGTCAGCATGATGAGCGATGCGGAGAGGGTGCTGATCTCCGGTGTCATCCGGGAGAGGAGGAACAGACCCGCCGCGGTGATGCCGGTGCCGATCACCGGGAAGATCTTGTAGCGTCCCGTGCGGCTGATAAGCTGCCCGGAGAGAATCGAGGTCAGGAGCGTTCCCCCCATCAGCGGGAGCATCTGAAGACCCGAATCGGTGGGGCTCATCCCCTTGACCACCTGAAGGAAGAGCGGGAGATACGTGACCGAGCCGAACAGGGCGAAGCCGACGATCAATCCCACGGCGGAGGTCACCCAGAATGTCCGGTTCAGAAAGAGCCGCAGCGGCAGCACCGGTTCGGGCGCCCGCTGTTCGGCCAGGATGAACCCGGCAAGTCCCGCCACCGAGATGACGATAAGAGCTATCATCAGCGGGGAGGACCAGGGATAGGCCGTCCCGCCGAGATCGGTGACCAGGATGATGGCGCTCAGCGTGGCCGCCAGCAGCCCGGCACCCAGATAGTCGATCGTGTGGCTGCGCCGCTCCCCTCGCGCCGGCAGGGTGAACGCCAGCACCGCCAGAGCCAGAATGCCCAGCGGAAGGTTGATGTAGAAGATCCAGCGCCACGAAAGCTGCGTGGTGAAATATCCTCCCAGAAGCGGTCCGGCGATGCTCGATATGCCGAACACCGCCCCGAAGATCCCCTGGTATTTTCCCCGCTCGCGGGGCGGGACGATATCCCCCACCACCGCCTGGGTGGTCACCATCAGGCCGCCACCCCCCAGTCCCTGGATCGCGCGGAAGATGATGAGCTCCGTCATGCTGGTGCTCATGCCGCACAGGGCCGAGCCTATCAGAAACAGGACGATTCCCGACTGGAGCACGATCTTCCGCCCGTAGAGATCGCCCAGCTTGCCGTATAGCGGCGTCACCACCGTCTGCGCCAGCAGATAGGCCGTCACCACCCAGGAGAGGTGCGTCAGCCCGCCCATCTCCCCCACGATCGTGGGCAGGGCGGTGGCGACGATCGTGGAGTCGAGCGCGGCCAGGAGCATGGCAAGCACCAGCCCGCTGAAGATGACCAGGATCTTCCGGCGATCCATCGGCTCCGGTGCCGCCAGGTCTGATGATTCTATCGGATGCAATGTTTCCATATCGATTCTTCTTCCGCCATCATGAACGATGAAGATATCCGGCCTGTGACGCGTCCGCGAGGCAATCGTACCGCGCCGTACGGACGGACCCCCGGCCCCCGGTAGAGGGAGCCTTCCACTGCTCTCGTAACAAATGCCATGCTTGCAGCGCCGCGCCGAGGCAATAGCAGGTATTGGTATGGGGGGCATCGGCAGAAAAAGTTCCGGTGGGGCGATCGGGCAGGGGAGATTGTGGCCTCTGCTACGATGCCGGAAGGGGTGGCGGGTGGGATGGGGGGCCGGACGATAGCGGTTCGGCCCTTTCCCGCTTCATTTCTCGGCGATCCGCCGGAGCAGCCACCCGGCCAGAGCTCCCACAAGCACAAGAGGAATCCAGATCCCGAAGAATGTGGGCACATAGATGCCCGGCTTCCACAATCCTCCGGGCCGATAGGCTTCGAAGAGGTGCATCAGGATGATGGAGAATAGAAAGGCGGTGATGCTGCTGGTGATCCCCCAGCATGCCGCGCGGAATCCGTTCATGGGCTGCACGATGATCTGCTTGCCCAGCAGCGCACCGGCCGCCAGCCCGGCAAGAGCCTGGAGCGAGAGGAATATCATGGCGTTGCCAGCACGCATCTGCCCGGCGGGGATCAGGAAGGAGATGACCAGAATAAGGGCCAGGATGCACTCCGCGAGCGCGAAGCAGAGCCCGGCGAAGAGGCGGGGATGGGCACGGGAAAGTTTCATGCGGTCGTTCATAGGAGGCGGCCGTATCCAGCTATCATTACGTCGTACTACTCAATCCCTGGTGACCGCCAGCAGCAGCCACCCGGCCAGAGATCCGAACAGCAGCAGAGGGATACAGAACGCGGCGAATGCGTAGAAATGGATCATCATACCCGCGAACAATGCGGAGAAAAGGCCCTCCTTGAAGAAGTTGGAAAGCCCGGTCAGAACCATGGTGAACATGTATGCGGCAAGGACGATCAGTATCCCCCATCTGGCTGCTCTGCCGCCGCTCATGGAGCCCATGATGATCTCATGCCCCAGCAGCGCGCCGGCGGCAAGCCCGGAAAGGGCGGGAGCCGCAATGAAGAAAATGGAATTGAGGCTGGAGTAATTCACATCGCTGGCATCGAAGAAAAAAAATATCGGAACCATGACCAGGATAAATTCCACGACCATGAACCAGATCCCGGCGAAGAGACGGGGATTGCCCCGTGCGCGATCCTGAAGCCAGAGTATCATCGATTATATTTTTTTTATGGATAAATAGGAAATGGAATAATTATCCGCCGCCACCATGAACCAGAGCCCGGCTAAGATCCGGAGGAAACGGTGTGCAAGGCCGCGAAGCGGGGATAGGAAGTGCATTGTTTATAAACGAGGATGGTTTTCCCGTTCCACCTCTTCATGGTTCAGGAATATTCTGTGCAGGAGCCAGCCCCAGAGGCCCCCCACCAGCATGGTTGGGATGGTGACGATACCGAATCCGATTGCGATAACCACGATGTTGAATGACAGATCCTGGGCTCCTATAACGAGCGTCAGCAGCACGAAACCGATGAGGGCATACACCACATAGGCAATCAGAATGATGCTCATCCCCCGCAGTATCGCCTGGATGGGCCAGGGGGTCCGTTCGGGATTTACAATGGCAGGACCGTACAGGGCGCCGGCTGTGAATGCGCAGAGAAGAGGGAGGACGATCAGGAACGCCGTGCTGCCGGGGGTGACCGGGTTTCTGGCATATACCACCATCAAGAGCAGGGGGCCAACCGCCGCGGCCAGCGTGAACCAGAGCCCGGCGAGAATGCCGGGATATCTGCGGCTGTACTCGTATACTGCGCGTATGTTCGTGCGGTCCATGCCGGTATTCGCTGATAAAGTCCGGGGAGTCAGCCCTGGTGTATCCGATAACCCCTCCATGCCTCCACCCCCTGCAACAACCCGCGTCCCCTCTGATCGTCTCTGCCGAAGCTACGATTTCCTCCAGGAAACCGGCCAGTATCAACGCCTGCCCTTGCCTGGGGGGCCCGATGGTTCGTAATATCCGCGATCTATGACCTTTCTCAACCCGTTTCTCCTCGTGGCGCTCGCCGCGGCGGCCATCCCGCTGCTGCTGCATCTGCTGAACCTGCGGAAGCTCCGTACGGTGGATTTCTCCTCGCTCCGCTTTTTAAAGGAGCTGCAGAAGACCCGTGTGCGCAAGCTGAAGCTGAAGCAGATCCTGCTGCTGCTGCTCAGGATCGGCCTGGTGGTGTTCGCGGTGCTGGCGTTTGCGCGCCCGGCGTTGCAGGGCTCGGCAGGTCTGCCCGGTGCTCATGCGGCCACCACCGCCGTGATTCTGGTGGATAACTCCTTTTCGATGGATGTGCGCGATGAGCGCGGCACCCGCTTCAAACAGGCGCAGCAGGCGGCGCTGGATGTGGTGAATCTGCTGGAGGATAACGACGAGGCCTATCTGGTGCCGATGACCGATGTAAAAGGGGCGCTCGGGGCGGAGCCATCGCGCAACCGCGAGGCGCTCCGGACGGCGATATCGGGCATGGGGCTCGGATACCGCCGCGCCGATCTGGATGAAGCGCTCCGGGCCGCCGCGGCGCTTCTGGATCGCTCGGAGAACCTGAACAAGGAGCTCTATATCATCACCGATGCCCAGCGCGCCAACGCCTCCCCGGTGGCCGATTCCCTCCGGATCTTCGGCGAATCTACCCGTATCTACCTGATGCCCACCGGCACCGGAATCGATATCAGCGGCGCCAATCTGGGGCTGGACTCGCTGCGGCTTCTAAGCTCGGTGTACGAGATCGGCAAACCGGTGGAGCTTCGCGCCTATGTGCATAATTACGGCGAGCGGGATGTGGAGAATGCCACCGTATCGCTCTATATCAACGATGAGCGCCTGGCGCAGTCGGGGGTGAGCGTGGCGGCCGGGGGAACCGAGATCGTGGAGCTTTCGGCGGCGCCCAAGCGGTCGGGCATTCAGGGAGGATATGTGGAGATCGAAGGGGATGCGCTGGATGCCGACAACCGGCGCTATTTCGCGTTCCCGATACTTGAGAAGATGCGCGTGACCGTGGCCGGTTCCCCCCAGAGCATGAACTTCCTGGGGCTGGTGCTGGGCCTGGCGGGGAATGCTCTCACCGTAGAGCAGGTGGCCCCGGCGTCGCTTCCGGCGGTGGATCTCTCGCGGAGCGAGGCGGTGGTGCTGGCCGATGCCACCGTGAGCGATGCCTCCCGTCTTGCCCAGTATGTGCAGGATGGTGGAGGGCTGGTGATCTACGGCGGGCCGCAGCTGGACCGGAATCTCTTCAATGCGGGGCTGGGCGCGGCGCTCGGCATAGCCCTGGGCGCCCCGGTGGGCGATCCCTCCAAGGCGTTCACCTTCAGCCATGTGGAGCGGGAGCATCCCATCTTCAGCGGCGTGTTCGATCCGGCCAACCCCGGCAACATGGTGGAGTCGCCGGAGATACGTACGGTGGTCCCCGCCAGCGGCGGTGAGACCATCATCAGGCTCTCCAACGGCACTCCCTTTATGAGCGAGTACCGGCGCGGCCGTGGCCGGGTGATCTATATCGCCGCCCCGCCAACCGATTCCTGGAGCAATCTTCCGCTGAAGGGGATCTTCGTGCCGATCGCCACCCGCACGGTCTTCTACGTGGGAGCGCGGGGCGATGCGTTCCCCGGAACGATCGTGGGGGAGAATATCACCGTTCCCCTCCCGGCGCGCCAGAACCTCCCCGATCAGGTGAAGGTCACCACCCCCGATGGCCGCGACGAGTTCGTGCCGGTGCGCCGGTTTCCCTCCGGTGCCTCCATTACCTACGATCGCGCGGTGCTCCCCGGCATCTACAAGGTGAACGCCGGCGGCGAGGATATCGCCTGGTTCACCGCCGACATGGGGAGCGGCGAGAGCGATCTGGCGCCGATGACGGGGGAGCGCCTCCGGGAGATCATCGCCGCGCGCATGACCGCTCCGGACAATCTCAGCATCCTCGGCTCCAGCGGCGGCGATTTCGGCGATGCGATCGTGGAGTCGCGCTACGGCCTGGAACTCTGGAAGTATATGCTGGTGCTGGCGCTGGCCTGCGCGTTCGCCGAGATGATCGTGGGACGCGCACCGAGGGCCGAGGCGGCCTGAGAATCCATCCGGCAGTGCATATCGTTTCCCTGAAAGAGCCCGTTCGAGCGGGCTCTTTTCGTATTGTTCGTAGCATCCCCCGGAAGTATGTTCCTCTGCTCCGGCGTCTTTCATTTTCCAGGAACATCATGCGAATCCTCCCTCGTTCTCTTCCGGCCGCAGCCGCCATGATCCTGTTGCCGGTGATCCTTGCCGCGCAGCAGTCCGATATCATCCGGAACAACGGGGACCCTCTTCCCGGCGTCGCTGCCGTGGAGAGCATCCCCGGCGAACGCTCGTTCGCCGCCGCCGGCTACGATAGCACGGTCATCCTCCCATCCGCCGGTATAGCGCGGCCCAGTCTTCTCCCGCTGCGCGGAACGGTTCTCCAGTCGGCCTGGACCCCGGCGGGGGATACCCTCGTGGCGAGGCATGAGAGAGGAATACTGGTGTTGACGGATACCATGGGGGCTCTACTCCGTCTGATACCTGCCGAAGGAGCTGAGCATGCGGTCTCTATCTCCTCCGATGGACGCTACGCCATCATGGCCTCCGGCAATTCCGGGGCCGGGCTGGACGAGGGGCTGTATGCGGTTGCGCTGGGGGATGGTACAAGGAGGAAGCTGCGCGATCACGGGGGGAGCATCCCGATCGCCTGCATCTCTCCCGGCGGAGCCTATGCAACAGAATCGGGCATACTGTACGATCTGCATGCGGGAACGCAAACGAGCATAGGGGATGCCGATTCGGGCGTTGTCTTCTCAAGGGATAACCAGCGCATGGCGGGCTGGGATTCGAAGAGAAGAGCGGTCCTGATCCGCGCGCTTCCTTCCGGGGAGATCCTGCGATCGATCGATCCGGGCACGGTGCCGAACGCTCTGGATATCTCCCCCGATGGGGCGCTGCTGGCGGTTGCGCAAACCGATGGATCGGTGACGGTCTGGGAGATGGCAACCGGTGTAGTGCGGCATCGGCTGTCCGGGGGGACCCGCGCTGTCACGGAGGTCAGGTTCCCTCCGGACCGGAACTATCTCCTGGGAGGATATTCCGATGGGGCGGTCTGGCTCTGGAATCTGGCTTCCGATTCGGTGCTGCGGGTCTTTCGGTCGCATCAGGCGGCCATCCAATCGCTGGCGGTCTCGCCGAACGGACGGAGGATCTTTTCGGGGTCAGTTGATGGTCATACCGTGCTTCACTATATCAGCCTGCGTCTGGCATCGGCGGGTAGCGGAGCGGTCTCCGCTGGATCTGGATTGCAGCTGGATGCATCCCCCAATCCCCTGAGCTCTTCCGGCGTCATCCGGTTCTCCCTGCCCCGGCAGGGCGATCTCTCGCTCTCGATGCATGATGCAACGGGGGAGGAGGTGGAACATCTCCGCGGGGGAGCCACGGAGGCCGGAGCCCACGGCGTCATCTGGAATGCCGGTGGATATCCGGCGGGAGTCTATTTCTGCCGTCTCCGGTTTGAAGGCCGGACGGAAATTATTCGGGTTGTGGTGATGCGATAACATCGGAATCGGAATAAATAGCGGCTCGAAATTCCGGCATCACAGGAGATCGCCTTCCGCTATTGAATAAAAAACGATTATATCCCCGGCAGATCCCGGGCATGCCGGATGCATCACGGCTTTGCAGGGGATTTTTTTCGGGGGACTGAAAACCAGAACGGAGCCGGAAGAAAAACAACGAATTATCGATTGCTATTTCTTTTCTCCTGGCGGCTCCGCGTCATTGCCTGATGTTTTTTATTCGGTCCGGAATAATCGGTCCCGCTGCTACCGCCGCCCGGCCACGGACGAGAAAAAATGCCGGGCTCAGCGGGGCGGCCAACACTATGCCCGCAACGGCCTGCGTCATCATTCAACCCCATGGGGGGCGTAAGCCCATGGCGGCCCCTGGGAATAATCTCTGCGGATCAGCTCGATGGCAATATCGCCGGCTACCGGTTCGTCGGTAATGAACAACCGCACAGCCGCTTGATTATCCGCAGAGAATGATGGTGGTATCCGCCGGGCGATAGCCGGGATATCGGCAGAAAAAAAATCACGGGCGGCACACTAAGCCGTGTTTGATGTGCGTCATCATAAAACCCCAGGCTGCGAATAACAGTCTGGCGGACCGAAAAATCCCCTGCGGAATATGCGGTTTGACAATAGAGGCGCAGAAGTGCCCGGGAAGGTGTGATAATCTCGGAAGCACCCCCATAGCGGTTCCGCGCCGGACGCGGCGGCAGGCTCCGGCCGAGCTCGTCGCACATTACGATACAAACACCCGGGTTAAAAAATCTTGACTTCGGGAATCGTAAAGCGGTATGTTTGTGGCCCCTCCGAAACGACGGAGGCGATAGGCCAGGGACAATCGATAGGGCATCTCAAAAAAGATGCCACCCGGCAAAAAAAGAATTTGACAAGCCGACTGCAAAAGCAGTATGTTTGTGGCCCCTCCGAAATGACGGAGGGTTTGAAAACAGGGCAAGCGAAAAGGCATCAACAAAAAAGATGCCGCAAGTCAAAAAGGACTTGACAACGGCCCGAAAAGTTCTTAAGTTTGTTTTCTCTCGCCGCTGACGCGGCAGCCGCCGAAAAGCGGCAGCAGAGAAGCAGAAGAGTTCCTTGACAATCGAGATGATCGGATAGCACACCGAGCCCGCGAGAGCAGCGAGGTTGGCCTTTCCGATAGAACATGACAGAGAGATAGCACAGCACATGACGAGTAGCTAAGGTTCTCGTTTGTTGAAAACGAGATACGATGCTCTGGTTGTGATTCTTCCTGAGCGATCAGATAGAATCACAACGCTCCGATTCACATCCA
>JBMDXA010000242.1:0-46671 GCA_048594725.1 Candidatus Kapaibacteriota bacterium | reverse complement strand
CAGGTGGAGATCGCATTTCAGGGAGCAAATGTTTATGAGTGCGGGGGAACCTATTCCTCGCTGCCAGTATCATCATCGCTGCGGTATTTCATCCGGGGGGGAGCCTTTGGAACCGATTCGCTTCCGGGCGCCACCCTCCCGGGCGATGCCCCCAGAGTTGTCCGCGTCAATGGTTTGGATTCCAGTGTGGTTCTGGTGGATATCGGGACCGGAACGATTCGTCTGGCGGCTCCCTCCGCGCTAGCATCAAGAGACTTCGCGCAGCTCTCTCCGGCAATCAAGGTGGAGAAGGGGGAGTTGCTGATGGGATGGCTATCGGCAGAGGAGGATACCGTGGCCCGGCTGGCACGGTGGGACTACCGGAAGCAAGGTCCGGCCCTGCCCCTCTCCGCGATGAGCCTCGCCAGCGCCGTGTGGGCAGAAAGCGGCATGACCCCGCTGTCATGGTCTCATACGATCTGGGGCATGGAGGGGCAGTTTCTGCTGGAGCATCGGTCCCGTCTGAAACAGTCGGCCGATAGCACTGGCGGGCCTCTGCTGTATCGTGCGGAGGTGTTTGCCCCAACGCTGGATGGATGGAAATCGGTGCTGGAGATGGAATCCACTCCTCTTGTTCCCAGACTTGGTGCCGCCGCCTTCGATCCGTTTACAGGGGAGACGATACTGGGGGTGCGGTATCTGGATAATGATGGCGTGGCGCAGACCACGAATATCCTTGCGTTCGATTCGCTCTACCGGCCGGTCTGGAACGTTGATAGCATCGTAGTCGATGCACGAGCTACGCTCTCCATTGTACCGGTGAAGAGCAACGAGTTGATCGTGGCCGATCCATCCACGATCACCCGCTACAAGGATGGCGCTGTGATGGCCCGCTATCGGCCGGCCTATCTCATAGCCCTCTACAAGCGCCTGCTGGGAGAGTATATGATGCGCTGGGAGCCTTCCTCCCCGCTCACCCTTACCCCATTTACGCTCGCGGGGGAGATGATAAAGCCCCGGGCGGAGATGCTCTATCAGGTTCCCATCATCGATCCTTTCATCACCCAGAATCCGGCCGATTCCACGGTCATCTTCCTGATTGGAGGAACCCAGGGGGTACGATTAATCGGCATAGACCGGAATCTGCGGTTACGCTACGGCCCTGTGTATGTGAGCGATAGCGGCCATCGCGCCGCCCGCCCCAGCGGGGTGTTTCGCGGCGATACGCTCTTCGTGGTGTGGGAGGATTACCGCTACGGATTCCCGCTCATCTATGGGCGCGCGGTACCCCTGAAGCGTCCGGCAGCGGCTGCCGGCGAACGTTTCGCGGAGAGGGCCGATGCCATGACGTTGATGCCGCTTCCGGCAAATGAGCGTTTTCTGGCCCTTTTCCCAACCCCGCTCCGCTCCGGATCGACCCTGGAAATAGCCGATATGACCGGGACGGTGCGGGCGGCCATCGTGCTCGACGAGGGGAGTGCCAGCCGGGAGATCGATATCCGCGAATTGCCGCCGGGAACCTATTTCGTCCGCCTGCGCAATGCTCAGGAGATCACGGTCCGGCCGCTGGTGATCGTTCGATAGCATCATTCATATTTATCACGTGCTTTTTGCAGGAACAGCTCATGATGCGGTTTCGTTCAACGGTAGATGCCCCGGCACCCCGCACGCTCCCTCTCGTCCTTGCTCTGCTGCTGCTGGGCGGAGCGGGCGGCGCGGCGCAGACGGATGATATTCTCCTCTCGTCGGAGCCGACCGAGCCGGTTCTCGCCGCCGACGGCCAGATCCAGTCGAGCGGGCGGATCGGCTCGCACCGGCTTGCGGTGTGGGGAACATCGGAATCGCGCGCGGGAGAGATCGTCAATACACTCCGCATGCAGATGCTTCTGGACACCGCCCTGCTCGGCCCGCAGACGTCGCTTTGTCCGGAGGGGGCGCGTCCCTATGAATTTGTACAGGTGGTGCCGCTGAACCGTAGCTTCCTGGTGGTCTGGAACGACCGCCGGAGCGGCGCGGCCGGAACCTATGCGCGGGTTGTGGGGCTGAACGGAGAGGGCACGCCGGAGGTGAAGATCTGGGACCGGGGGGTGGATAGCGTTGGGATGGCCGTGGCGGAGGCCGGAGCGGATCTGGTTCTCTGCTGGAGTGATGCCGGCGGGAGCGATGGTATCTACGCCAGCAGGGTGGATCGTAATGGAGCCAGGATCGGTCCGGCCGTGCGGCTGTCACAGGGGCGTCTTGCGGGGGTACGGCGTCCCCTGCTTCCTGCTGGCGGTACGGTGCTCGATTGCGGGAACGCGCCGCCGGTGGTACTGGGGGCGAGCGGGCAGATCATCGATCTTGCCGGCGCGCGGGGGAAACTGCTGCTCCCATATTTCATTGATGAGAATGGGATGGTGACAACGCTTCAGGATAATACGGTCCGGCAGTACCGCACCATTCTCGATAGCGTTCCGTTCAGAACCATCCCGGTGACTATCCCCGCCGGTGCGATCCGGGGGAGTGCCATCGCTCTTTCGGATTCCCTGGGAAGAATCCAGATCCTTTATAATGCCGGCGGGGGTAATGCACATGGGCCGATGCAGGCGGTGCGCAGCGCGCTGTATCGTATCAGCGAAATCGCTCCCGGCGTCTTTGGCGCGCCATCCCAGCTTACCGGGATTCCGATTATCTGGGCCGACGGGCATTGTGACTATGTCTCGGCCGAGGCGAAGGGCGCAACCGTGGTGCGCGGGCCGGGAAACAACTACCGTATAGAGTTGACGTTCTCGACAACTCATACGATAGACTGTAGCGGCATCAAGGAGACCCATAGCGGCGAGACCACGGTGGTATATCCCATCAATGGCAATGGGGGGCTGCTGAGCGGACCGTTTCCGGTGAGCAGCGGTCTGCATCCTGATGGGATGCTCTTCCGCGTGCCGTCCTTCGATGCCAGCGAAGTGGAGGTAGTTGCGGGAAAGGAACGGAAGCGGCTGCGGGCTTCGGTGCACAGGCAGGTGGTGAACGGGCCACAGCAGAGCCCCATGATCCAGACGTTCGGCGGGGATATCCTGATTGGCTGGCTCTCGGCGGGACTCGATACCTCCGCGTTGCTGGCGCGGTGGCAGGGGGGAGACCGTATCGAAGCGATTTCATCGCTATCGCTCGGGGGGAAGCAGAATACCAAGACCATGTTCTGCCTGGGGGGAAGAATGATGCTGCGCGTTTCCATGAAGGGGGGGAGCTATGATAGCACCGGAAGGTATGTGGCGCGCGACGATCTGAGCTACGTTGCCGCGACCCCGGCGGGGTGGAAACCCTTCCTGACGGGGCCTAGAAAGATCCTGGGAACACCGCTTCTGTTCTCGGCATACCCGGAGAAGGGACGGGATGTGGTGCTGGGGTCCGGCTACGACAGGAACGGAGACGAGATCTATGAGGGACTGAACCTGATCGGTTTCGATACGCTTGGCAGGGAAACCTGGCGCATCGATTCAACAAAAAGGCTCTCAATCGGTTCGGGCGATATCACCTCGCGGCTGGCAATGATTCCGGTCGGGACGGCGGAGCTGGTTTTTATTGGCGATCTCACCAGCCGGCTGACGGCGGATACGCTTGTTCAACTTTCCACGAAGGGGATTCCCCCGAACGCGGTCCATCTGCCGATGCTGGGTGGCCGGTATCTTCAGGGGCATATCGGTAATCCTGTTACGCTCGATCTGTACGACCGCAACGGGGTTGCGCTCCATAAGACCACACTTCCGCCGATCAGCGCTTCCTTTCCTCCCTATATAGTCCAGAACCCGGCCGATTCCGGCATCGCAATTCTGTACGGGGGAGATGGAGGGGTGAAGCTGGTAACGCTGGACAAGGAGCTGAACGTGGTGGATTCCACCAGGGTGATAAGCGCCACGCAGGGAACCGTAGGGAAGGTGGTGGCGGCGTTCAAGGGGGATTCGCTGTATGTGGCCTGGGAGGATTTCCGCAACTCCACCGCCGACATCTACGGCAGGGTGGTGCGGGCGCGTACCAGGAAGGAATAGCAGAGGAGAGCATCCTCCGAAAAAAAACAAAGGGCATCGCTCCTGGTGGAACGATGCCCTTCTCGGTTGTACCTGTCTGCCGATTTAGGTCGTCTTTGCACGGACGGCCTTCGGGGCGAGACCACGCAGATAATAAAGCTTTGCGCGACGGACACGTCCTTCGCGGACGATGCGGATGCCCTGGATGATCGGCGAGTGGATCGGGAAGATCCTCTCGACGCCCACTCCATTGCTCACCTTGCGTACGGTAAACGTTTCGCTGACACCAGCGCCACGGCGGGAGATCACGATCCCCTCGTAGTTCTGGATGCGCTCCTTGTCGCCTTCCACCACGCGTACGGCCACGCTGACGACGTCACCGGGACGGAACGTAGGAAGGACAACCTCGGTACCTTCGGCACTGCGAGCATTGCGGCTTGCCGCGGTCTGAGCAATCAATTGCTCTGTCAAGGCTTCGATCTCTTTCATGATGCACCTCCACAGTTCCCCTTCGCCGTTCCGGCCCTGTTCCGGATAGTGATATCCGGGTGATGGAACCGGCCCACGAGGGGGCTATTGGTTATGGGTTCTGTTTCTATTGAATTAAAAATCTTCGGTTATACGGGCTCACTCCCCGTCGAGGAGGGAGCCGCGCCGCTCGCGAGTACGCTTCAGTGCCTCGTTTTCACGCCACTCGGCGATCTTCTTGTGATCGCCTCCGGTGAGCGTGTCCGGAACCTTCATTCCGCGATACTCGGCCGGTTTGGTGTAGTGAGGGGTATCGAGCAGGCCGGTCTGAAAGGAGTCCGTCAGCGCCGATTCGCTATCGCCGAGAGCCCCCGGCAGCAGCCGCACGATGGCATCGGTCACCACCAGCGCCGGAAGTTCGCCGCCGGTAAGGACATAATCGCCGATCGAAATCTCCCTTGTGACGAGTCCCTGGCGGACCCGCTCATCGATTCCCTTATAATGTCCGCAGAGGAGTATCAGGTTCTTCGCCATCGAAAGCCGGTTGGCGGCCGACTGGCCGAAGAGTTCGCCATCCGGGGAGAGGAAGATCACCTCATCGTACTCCCGTTCCTCTTTGAGCTTCTCCACGCAATCGAAGATCGGCTCCGGACGGAGTATCATGCCGGCGCCCCCGCCGTACGGGGTATCATCCACCTGCTTGTAGCGGCCAAGGCCGTAATCATGCAGATTGTGGATATGGATCTGTACCAGCCCGGCTTCGCGAGCTCGTTTGAGAATCGAGGCATTGAGCACGCTTTCGAAGGTCTGCGGCACAACGCTCAGAATATCGATTCTCAGATAGGGCTCTTCCGGTCTAGCTTTCTCCATGCTCCGGCTCCTCGGTCACCATGCCCGGTATCGGGCGGGTGATGGCCTTGCGTTCCTCGTGCCGGATCTCCACCACAAAGGCGGCGATGGCCGGCAGCATCCATTCTCCTGCATCGGATTCCACCATCCATATGAAATGGGCGGGGGTTCTGAAGATCGATCCTATCCTGCCGAGCATCTCCCCCGATTCGTCTAGCACATCGTAACCGACAAGCTGGGGATTGGAGAGAGGCTCCCGGTAGCCGAGCACTTCCGCCGATACGAACAGAGCCCGGTCGAGCAGGCGCTCGGCGGTTTCGCGTACCGTGATTCCGGCGAAATAGCAGATAAGATCGGTTCCTCGATCCTCGAAGCGTTCCAGGCGGAGCGTTTCGGTGAACGATTCGGAGAACCCGATCGAGACGTCGCATGGCGTCGCGATCGTGGGGATGGCATCGCTATCGACCGACAGCCTGACACCGCCGGCCAGGCCGTAGGTGCGGGTCAGCACACCGAGACGTATACGCGATGCATTGGACATGATAAAGGGACTGATGCGGACCGGATGCAGGGCGCATCCGGTACCGGGCGCCCTGCAAGGGGTCGATGGTTCACTACAACAGAATGGTCTGGCAGAGCCTTAGGAAGCGGCTTCCTCGCTCGGAGCCTCTTCGGTTGCTGGGGCTCCCTCGGCGGCTCCTTCGGCTTCAGCCTTGGCGGCAGCCTCGGCCTCTTCACGCTCGCGGGCTGCGGCGGCCTCGGCTTCGGCCTTGGCGGCTGCTTCAGCCTCTTCCTTGGCGCGAATGGCGTCCTCTTCGTCCTTGCGGCGCTTTTCGGCGGCGGCCTGGACGGCGGCGAGGTTCTGGGCTTCGCGGTTCTGGCGGTGTGCCTGATGGTTCTCAACGCCCTGGGCGATCTCCTCGGCGCTCTTCCCCTTGCGGTTCAGATGCAGCTCCAGGAGCACTCCCTCGCGGCTGAGCAGCGAGCGGACGGTATCGGTGGGCTGGGCACCGGTCTGCAACCAGTGCAGGGCGCGATCGCGCTTCAGAGTGATCTGGCCGGTAGCGACCATCGGGTTGTACTGGCCGATCTTCTCGATGAAACGTCCATCGCGCGGGCTGCGGGTATCGGCAGCCACGATATCATACACCGGACGCTTCTTGCGTCCCATTCTTCTCAGGCGAAGCTTGACCATTCTGGTAGAATCCTGCTGTTATAAGTTGATTGTGAGTCGATACGATACATGGGGAGCGGAGTGCTTGAAAGCACCTCCGGGGGGGCATCGGTCGCACCTGGCAGCGCGAACAACGATCCCGGCCGGAGCCGTCCCGATATAAGTTTTCTAGCGCTTGCGGCCGGGGAGCGAGGGCATATTCATGCCGCGCATCATATCGCGCATCTTCCCGCCGGCGAGCTGGCGCATCTGCTTTCTCATCTCCTCGAACTGCTTCAGGAGACGGTTGACATCCTGGATGTTGGTGCCGGAACCGGCCGCGATACGGCGGCGGCGGCCACCATTGATGATATCCGGCTTGTTGCGCTCCTCCTTGGTCATGGAGGTGATGATCGCCTCCAGGCGCACAAAGGCGCGCTCGTCGATCTCCACCCCTTTCAGGGCCCTGTCCATGCCGGGAAGCATGCCGATAAGGTCGCGCAGCGAGCCCATCTTCTTGATCTGCTGGAGCTGCTCGTAGAAATCGTCCAGAGTGAACTGGTTGCGGCGGAACTTCTCTTCAAGTTTCTTGGCCTGCTCCTCGTCGAACTGCTCCTGGGCGCGTTCCACAAGCGAGATCACGTCTCCCATGCCGAGGATACGGGAGGCCATACGGTCGGGATAGAATGCCTCCAGCGCGTCCAGCTTTTCCCCCACGCCAACGAACTTGATGGGTTTGTGCACCACCGAGCGGATCGAGAGCGCAGCACCGCCACGGGTGTCGCCGTCGAGCTTGGTAAGGATCACGCCGTCGAAGTCGAGGCGGTCGTGGAAGGCTTTGGCAGTGGTGACGGCATCCTGGCCGATCATCGCATCGACCACGAAGAGGATCTCGTTCGGCTTGGTCTTCTGCTTGATCCGGGCCACCTCTTCCATCATCTCTTCATCGATGGTAAGGCGGCCGGCGGTATCGATGATGATGACGTTGCGGCCGGTGCGGCGCGCTTCGGCGATCGACTTCTCGGCGATTGCCACCGGGTCCTCCCCCTGAAGGTAGAAGACCGGCACGTCCAGCTGTGTGCCGAGGGTCTTGAGCTGCTCCACGGCCGCCGGACGATAGGTGTCGGCGGCGACGAGCATCGGCTGGCGCCCCTTGCTCTTGAAATAATTCGCCAACTTGGCCGAGTGGGTGGTCTTTCCCGATCCCTGAAGCCCGCACATCAGGATGATGGTGGGGCCGGCCGGGGCCATCTTGATATCGGTCTTCTCGTTCCCCATCAGGTTTACGAGCTCGTCGTAGATGATCTTGACGATCATCTGCCCTGGGGTCACCGAGCTGATAACGTCGCGCCCCAGTGCACGCTGCTTTACGTCATCGACGAACTTCTTCGTTACCTGGAAGTTGACGTCGGCATCGAGAAGAGCACGACGAACCTCGCGCAGAGCCTCGGAGACATTCTCCTCGCTCAGGCGGGCTTCACCACTCAGGCGACGTATCGCCTCATCAAGTTTTGCGCTTAAATTCTCAAACATCGGGATCTATGCGTAACGCCAGTACGTATGGAAAGGACCACATCTTTGCTATGGTTTAAGCAAAGGATCACTAAAATACGCGGATGAAAGGAGTTTGCAAAGCCTCATTCTCCGCGATCTCGAGGCGGGCAGCGGGGCGAACGGTGATTTCTCCCTGAAAAACGCCCCGGCAATGCACTGATACGATTCGGGCGGCGGGCCGCGCCGGGAAAGGGGCCGGTTATACGGAGCGCCGGCACCGGCGGCGCAGAGGAATGGGCTATCTTCCCTGCGGGGTTGTATAACCGGCGGGCGGCACCAGACAGGAACTACCATGAAACAAGTGGCGATCATCGGCAACGGAGTGGCGGGAGTGACCGCGGCGCGGCATATCCGGAAGATGAGCGATGCGGAGATCACCCTCATCTCCGCCGAGTCGGATCATTTCTATTCCCGTACCGCGCTGATGTATATCTATATGGGAGCCCTGACCTACGAGGGAACCAAGCCGTACGAGGACCGATTCTGGGAGGAGAACCGGATCGCTCTGGTGCGGGGATATGTGGAGGGAATCGATACCGAGGAGAAGACTCTGCTGCTGCGCGATGGGCGGGCCGTAGCCTATGACAGCCTGCTGATCGCCACCGGATCGCGGCCGAGACCGTTCGGCTGTCCGGGGGAGGAACTGGACGGGGTGCAGGGACTGTACGGGCTGGAGGATCTGGAGCGGATGGAGCGGAACACCGCCGGGATCGGGCGCGGGGTGGTGGTGGGGGGAGGGCTGATCGGTGTGGAGGTGGCGGAGATGCTCCATTCCCGGGGGATTCCGGTCACGTTTCTGGTGCGCGACCGCACCTATATGGCGGGCGTTCTGCCTCCGGAGGAGGGGGAGATGGTCAACCGGCATCTGCGCGGGCACGGCATCGATCTGCGCGCCGGCGTATCGCTGCGCGAGATCCTCCCGGATGGGAGCGGCCGCGTTCGCGCGGTGGTTACCGCCGATGGAGAGGAGATCGCCTGCGGGTTCGTGGCGCTTACCATCGGTGTGGAGCCCAATCTGGATATCGTGGCCGGTTCGGGGATCGAGACGGGGCGGGGTGTGCTGGTGGATGAGTTCTTCCGCACGAACGTTCCCGGAGTCTATGCCGCCGGCGATTGCGCCGAGTTTCGTGATCCGCCGCCGGGAGAGGCCGCCGTGGAGCAGCTCTGGTATACCGCGCGGCAGCACGGGGAGACGGTTGCCCGGAACATCTGTGGCGTGCCGGTTCCGTACAGAAGGGGAGTCTGGTTCAACTCGGCCAAGTTCTTCGATATCGAGTATCAGACCTACGGCCGCGTGGCGCCGCTGGTGGCCGAAGGGGAACGAACGCTCTACTGGGAGCATCCGGATGGGAACCGGGGCATCCGGATAAATTATCTTCCCGGCAGCCGGCAGGTGGTGGGGTTCAACCTGATGGGAATTCGCTACCGCCATGCGGTCTGCGACGCGTGGATCAGGGAGGGACGGCCGGTGGAATATGTGCTGGCGAACCTCGGGGCCGCCAATTTCGACCCCGAATTCTATCCGGAGTTCGAGCAGCATGTCGTGGCAGTCTACAACAGCCGGAAAGAGGGACCGCCGGTGATTTCCGGGCGCCGCCGGGGACTCCGGGAACGCCTGTTCGGCAAGGGGATGATATGAACAGCTACCAACCAGGGCTTCAACTTACTTCCGGGGCGCCATCGCATCACGGTCTGGCAGAACGGGCCGGCCTGCTTCTGCTGGCCGCCGGGCTGCTGGCCCTTCTTGTTGCCGCGTTCGGGCCGGGGAGCGCGCATCCGCTAACCTTTCTGCTCGGCGGCTTCGGCCTGCTGGGGGCCGGGGCGCTGCTGTATATCATCAAGGCGTACGGGGGGGAGTCGCCGGGGGTGCGAAACAGCGGGGTGATGTTCTCATCGGCCACCACCAGGGGTGCGGCCGCGTGGGTGATCGGCGCGTTCCTTACCGGGTTCTACGTGCTGGTCTACTGGTTTCCGGAAACGCTGGTGCATCTGGCGCGCACGGTCGATCCTCTCAGCATGCTGCTGCGGGGAAAACCGGCCGATCACTGGTTTCTCTACGGAACGCTCTATACGCTGGCGGTGGGGGTGATGGGTGTCCGTGCCCTGCTGAAGTATCGTCATAGCCGCTACCAGGTGATCCGAACGCTTTCGGTGATCTTCTTTCAGCTCGGATTCGCTTTTCTGATCCCGGCGTTTCTCCAGTTGTTCGGGAAGCCGGAATTCTATTTCACCTATTTCTGGCCTCTCAAATACGATTATCTCTTCCCCGGCACCGTGGAATATCTTGTGCGCGATGGCGGGCACCTGGGGGTGTTCATGGTGTTCTGGGGAGCCGTGATGATAGCCGTTGCCACCCCCGTTCTCACCTATTTCTACGGCAAGCGGTGGTACTGTTCCTGGGTTTGCGGATGCGGCGGCCTGGCCGAGACCGCCGGCGATCCCTACCGCCATCTCTCCGACAAATCGTTGCGGGCGTGGAAGGTGGAGCGCTGGATGATCCACTCGGTACTCCTGTTCATCGTGCTGACCACGGCGCTCGTCTGGATCAATTCTGCCACGGAGGGAGCGATGTTCGGCGATCTCTCCGGGGGTTTTTCAAAGACCTACGGCTTTCTGATCGGCGCGATGTTCTCCGGGGTGATCGGCGTGGGGTTCTATCCGCTGCTCGGCGCGCGCGTCTGGTGCCGCTACGGCTGCCCGATGGCTGCCATCCTCGGCATCCTGCAGAAATACTTCTCCCGCTTCCGGATCACGGCCAACGGCGGGCAGTGCATCTCCTGCGGCAACTGCTCCACCTACTGCGAGATGGGGATCGATGTGCGCTGGTACGCGCAGCGGGGGGAGAATATCATCCGGGCATCCTGCGTGGGATGCGGCATGTGCGCCACGGTCTGCCCGCGCGGCGTGCTGGCGCTGGAGAACGGGCCGGTTCGGGGACGCTTCGAGCGCTCCGGGTTCGTGAGCGTGGATGCGATTACCGTTGCGGGACGGGATGAAGCTTGAGATCAATGTGCGGCACCGCATGGATTGTGTTTGCCTGCGATAGCAATTGCGACAGCAATAATGCTGATAGAATGAAAAGGGGAACCGAATAGACCGGTTCCCCTGAGTGTTTTCGATGATCGTACCGGCAGCAGGTTATCTGCACGAACGGCAATCGCCGCCGCCGCTCCCCTCCACCGCCCGCGAAACGCATGCAAGCTGGAGCTTCCATCCCTCTATCGCCGTTCCTTTGACGCGGAGATTATCCTTCAGGAATTTGAGCCGGCGGGTCTCGCGGATCTTCTCGGCGGCCAGCCCTTTTTCCAGCAGCGAAAATCGGTCGGCCAGATAATACGGGGGGATCGACTGGTAGTTGAGGCTCGCGCAGACCGACGCCGGACGCCCTTTCAGATCCCCCAGCGGGATGCGGTAGAGCACCGTGTTGGACCCCTCCGATCCGTTGGGGCTGTTCTTTGCCGGAATATATCCGGGGTCCTGCTCGGCGCGGCCGAACGGCTCGGTGAACTCCGCATAGGGGCCATCCGGACGCCAGCCGCGCGGCAGCAGCCGGTTGTCCTTCACATGCTTGTACAACCTGACGAAGCTGTTGGTGAGCTTCCCGTCGCTGTCTGCCACCAGCTCCTCGTAGATCTGCACCTGATTTCCCCTGGTGATCGGAAATTGCTGCGAATAATGCGGCTGGAAATTATGTCCGGACGTGGGATCGATCCCGAAATACTCGGTTGCCAGAACCTTCTCGGAAATTCCGTCGAGAATTTCCCCGTCGGCATTGGTGCGGCCGGAGGCCCAGATCAGGTTCCCCCTGGAATCGGTTACGGCGAGATGCAGAAATGCCCGGCGGAATTCCACGCCGCTGGGGAAGCCATGCCCGGTAAGATTTGCCACCTTCACCTCCACTTCCAGAGTTCCCCCGGCGGCACGAATCCCCAGTATCTCCAGTCTGGCCGTCTCCTCGCGCGCCATCTCCAGCATCGACTGTTCGGTGGTGACCAGTCCTGCCACTCCCTGGGCATACATGTAATCGCCGGTGATAACTCCCATCAGATCCGGGAACTGCTGGAACATCTGGTTGGCGAAGACGTTCAGCCCCACCAGCGTATGGCGCGAATAGGTATCGCGCACCTTCAGGGTGATATCCTTGTCGGGAAGGCGGTTGTCGGTGAAGGGATAGGTTTCATCCTCGATATTCGCCACCCGGAACTTCAACTGCCGCCCCTTGTACATCTGCGGCATATGGCAGTTCTGGCAGGAGCGGACCGTGGCGGTATGTATCGGCTCCTTCTCATCCTGGAATTCGCTGTTGAGCCATTCCATATAGGTGGTCTGCTCATGGAACTCGCCGATCTGCTTGCCATTCCGGTCGAACGTGGGCGTTATCACCGTATGGCAGCTTCCGCAGAGCGCCGAGGAGGTGATCTGCGGAGCGTGGCGCGGGGTGATGTTTACCGCGTTCCGCATCGGCAGGGTGAGCACATCGGTATAGGGGCCGTTGACCGTGCCGGGATCATCGAGATTGAACTGCCCGGTGAAGGTGGAGGGCTTGCCGAGCTCCCGCGCGGAAACCTGATGGCACGACATGCAGGAGACCCCATCGCGCGCCAGCGCACCATACTTCCCGTACGGCTCGTGCGGCATGGCGTAGATCATATCGTGGGAGAAGCTCATTCCGCTGTCGCTCTGCAACTCGCGCTGCCCCATCACGCCGTGGCAGGAGAAACACTTGTTGTCGAGAAATTCCGATTTATCCGGGAACTGCGCCCGCTCCGATTCCACCTGCGCGTGGAAGATCGGGTCGCGGCCGGAAAGCCCCATCATCGAGGAGCGCCATTCGGTGTAGGGGGAGAGGTTCACCGGCTTGTGTGCGGTATCGGCAAAGGCGATCGCCATGTTCATATCCGATGCCGAATGGCAGCCGATGCACTGGTCGGAGGTGAGAAACCGTGCGGGGACATGCGGGCCGGCGTAGACATGATCGTACGTTTCCAGGATCAGCTTGGCTATCCCGGCGGGCGTCTCGATATCGGCGATGGCATCCAGCGTCATCTCGCGAATGCGATCGTGATGCCCCAGCGGGAGCGGCGGCTGGGGCTGGGGGGAGGCGATCGGTGCCATCGTCGGGACGTTGACGCGATAGGTGATGGGATCTCCCTCCACGTTGCGATCGGTGGAAAAGGTGGAGAGGCGTTCTGCCGAGGCATGGCAGCGCATGCAGTAGGTGCCGAATCCCTGGCTCTTGTAGTCGATGGGCCCGCCGGCGGTATCGGTAAGGCTGTGGCCGTCCCAGAACCATCCATCCCAGGAGCCACCCGTATCGCGTATCATGATGGACCAGCCGGTGAGCCTGGAATCGGCACCGGCAGGAGAGGTATACTGTTCCTTGACGATCATGGCGCCGTCGGGGAGTTCCCCCTGGCGATTCTTCTTCAGCCAGTTCCAGACTTCCGGCGAGTAGTAGATCTTCACGGCCGGATGGGTGCCGAAATCGGTATTGCTGATGAACGGCCCGGTGTTCCTGATCTCCCGGTCGCTCACCCAGCCGGCATAACAGCGGCGTTGCAGAAAGGGGATCATCAGACGCTCGAACGTCTCGATATCCACGCTGCTGGGGGTGGGGAGCGGGAATCCCGGACAGGAATCGGCCGCTGCCGGCACCTCCGGCAGTGGGGGCGGCACGGCTGCGGTGCGGTCGGTCTGCCAGAAGAGGAAGCCCGACAGGAGCGCTGCCGCGAAAAACGGTAGAAGGTAGTTCTGGTGCATACGGCCTCTGCGGAGAATATGTACTGGGAGAACGGCGGACGGCCGTTTCCTGGTGATGAATCCGAACGTACCGGGGTACTTGCAATCCGCGCGGGGCGGTTGCCTGAACTGGACGGGGGAGAACCGGGATGTTGCTGGTAACAGGACGGCGCAAGATACTATCGTTGTGGCCGCTCCCCAAGTTGTCAGAAGCCGTTATGGCGATATTTCGCGTCGTTTGCCGGAACCGCCCGGTTTTACGACCTTTGCAGTCTGACCAGATCATCAGGTGTCCCGGCGGGTGCCGGGAAGAATAGGGAATGCCGTGCGTCCTTCGGACAAATCGGCAGCGGTTGCGCCGCTGTAACGGGCGACGATCTCTCCACAACCCCACAGGGCCACTGCCGTAACAGGCGGGAAGGCCGGAGCGATCGGATGACCTCGAAGCCAGAAGACCTGCCTGATGATCCTCATCCATGACCTGTATAGTCGGGTCGGCTCTCTCGCAAAGGGGAGTTGATGAGGGGATGCTCTGCGCACCGCTCGCGGCCATCGGCGTTCACGCCGGAGAAGGCCGGCCACTTGCAGCATTTCTCCCTTCCATCTTCCATCCAATTCAACAGTTCCCGTGCTGCGGCCGGGGGCACTTGCCTATTGTATTATGAAGCTACGTTCGCTACTGGTTAGCCTTTCGCTGCTGCCGCTGGCCGTGCTGGCCGCCGATGCGCAGACGCCGCGCCGGATCATCGCCGGTAAAAGCCCGGCCTTCCTCTTCGCCGATCCCGCCAACGCCCAGGTGCATATGGTCACGGCCGGCACCGATGTGAACTTCAACGGCGTGATGGAGCCCGATTCGGGCGATCTGGCGCCGCAGTGGTACCGGATCGATGCGGCCACCGAGACGGTTCTGGATTCGATGAGCTTCGATTCCTTCTTCAGCTCCTTCCCGGTGCGCCTCGGCGTGGACCTGAAGGGGAAGAGGCTGTATGCATCCCAGATGGGGCGCGTGCGGAGCTACGATATCACCACCATGACCCTGGCGCAGGATACCGTGGTGACGGGATATTTCGCTGCCGTGTCGTTCGATGAATCCAGCAACCGGCTGCTGCTGGCCCAGCGGGTGGGCTTCACCAGTCCCGGCTATCTGCATGTGGTGGACCCGGCCACTGGCGTCACCACGGCGATCGTGCGCACCGGTGTCAACCCCTCTACCAGCGGCGCTCATAGCGGGGGGAACGGGCGCAGCAATTATTATACGATGAACGAGGGAGCGTTCGGTGCCGGCAATGCCGGGATGAGCTATACCGCGCTGAACATGGGGGTGTTCGATACCGTTGCCGGGCAGCCGCTCGGCGGCGGGGCCAGCGCCATTGTATCGCAGGGAGATTATGCCTTTGCCGCGGTTCGCGGCGGGAACAGGGTGCTCGCGTTCAATACCCGCACCAATCAGCCGCTACCGTACTCGCCTATCGTCCTGGGACCTTCCAAGGTCAACACCGGGCCCTATACCCTTGCCTTCCAGGGGGATAGCGTGCTGCTGGTTGGCATGCACTCCGGCAAGCTGCTGAAGATGCGGATCAGCGATGGCACCATCACCGACTCGATCGGGGTGCGGGGAAGAGCGGAATCGATAGCCGTGCGCGATTCGCTGGCGTTTGTGGCCTCGCGCTCCGGCGTGGAAGGGGGGAGCGACTCGGTGCTTACGGTGGTGAATCTGAACAGCGCTACCGCCATCGATACGGTTTCCGTAGGAATGGAGCCGGGCAAGGTCTTCGTGGCCGCCGATGGCAAGCTTCATGTGATCGGCTCCAACCCGGCCGGCACCTCCTATCTGTGGAAGGTGTTCGATGGCTCCACCCTGGCCCAGATCGGCACTACCACTACCTTCAGCGGCGCTATCGTCAGCCCGCTCCGCGCCTACTACGACAGCTCCAGCGATTCGCTCTATCTGGTGGCTTCCGATTCGCTCCGCGCCCATCCGGTTTCCTCGCCGGCCGCCGCGCCCAGCTTCATCTATGGTACTGCGTCCGATTCCACACTGCTGGGCGGCGTCTCCGATGGAGGCGAGTACCTGCTGGTAACCCAGACCGGGCCGGCCGCCAATCCCGGAGCCGAATATCTGCATGTGGTGAGCAGGGGGGGAGAGATGGTGGCGAAGTTCCAGACCGGGCCCCGCCCGTTCGCTGCCGCGCGCATCCGCTCGGCTCGTGACAATGCCATAGCCTTCTATGTGCTCGATCAGGGAACACCCGGAAGGATGCAGTCGCAGATCGACCATTACGAGTTCCAGCCCAGCATCCTGGGCGCCGATACGCTGGGCGATGGCGCCAACCATCTCCTGATGGGGGATGATGATGTGTTCATCGTTACCCTCAACGGCAGCCACGAAGTGGTGGGGCTGAACCTGGATGACTGGAAGGTGGTCAGCCGGTTCTCTACCGGCACCAGCGGGTTCGATGGGCCCCGCGAGAGCATGATCTACAAGGATAGCTTCCTGCTGGTAAGCACCTATGCCGGGGATATCCGGATGTTCTCCTCGCTCACCCAGTACAAGAGCTACGCGGTGGGAGGCAAGGCCGAGGGGATCACGGGGATCGGCGACAAGGTGTTCGTTGCCAGCATCTTCGCCCCCGACTACAGCCCCGACTCGGCGGTGGTGGTGTTCGATCCCTCCGTGTTCCTGGCCTCCGTGGAGCGCACCGATAACATTGCCTCGGCGGTGTCGCTTCAGCAGAACTACCCGAACCCGGCCGCTGCCAGCACGGTTATCCGCTTTACGGTTGATGCGCCGGCCCATGTGGTCCTCTCGGTCTATACCGGGGATGGCCGCAAGGTGAAGACGCTGATCGATGAGCCGATGGAGTCCGGCAGCTACTCCGCCGAGCTTCTCACCGCCGGCCTGCCGAGCGGTTCGTACATCTACACCCTCCAGGCCGGCCCCGCTCTCATGAGCAAGACGATGCAGGTTGTGCGATGAGAGATGGTTTGTATGAAGATCGGAACCGGCCGGGGGGTATCCCCGGCCGCCGTTCCGCGCTGCTGCTGGCGGCGCTGCTGCTGCTCTCCCCGGCCCTGCTTCGCGCGCAGCCGTGGGAGGATGGAGGCGCCGATGCCGTGGAATCGTTCAAGCCGGGAACCGGTGCCGGATATGGCGCCGAACATCTTCCCGGCAATGTGCTCGGTCTTCCCGATTCCTCCGCCCGCGACCAGGAGCCCGCCATCCTGCCCGAACAGATCCTTTCGCTCGGGATAGGAGGGGAGATCGTTCTGCGGTTCGATCGCCATCCCATCGTCGATCGTCCGGGAGATGATTTTACCGTCTTCGAGAACGCGTTCCATTATACGATCGGCGGGCGGGAGCGGCTTTTTGCGGAGCCTGCGGAAGTTGCCGTCAGCCGCGACGGGATCGAGTTCATCCCCTTTCCGTTCGATTCCCTGACGCTGGCCGGCTGTGCCGGGGTAACCCCCACCAACGGCGACCGGAACCCCGGCGATCCGGCGGTCTCCGGCGGCGATCGTTTCGATATCGGCCGGCTTGGCCTGGATTCGGTCCGGTACGTGCGCCTTCGCGATATGACGGCGATCATCAGCGGCAACCGGCAGCATCCGTTCTGGGACCCCACGCTCACCGGTGCCGCGCCGAATGCGGGGTTCGATCTCGATGCCGTGGTGCGGGTGACGGTTCCCTCCGTTGGCCCCTCCGGGGTGGCCGGCGAGCGCAACCCGCTTGCAGGCGCGGAGCTTGGGCCGAATCCCTTTACCGCCCAGACGACGCTCCGGCTGCGGCTGGAGAAGGGGAGCGATATCCGGGTCCGCCTGTTCGACCAGCTGGGCCGCCAGGTGCGGGAGATTTCCGGAGGGCATCTGGAACGCGGTGAGTGGAGGATCGGGATCACACCGGAGGATCTCTCCCCCGGCGTCTACTTCGCCCTGGTGGAGGCCGGCGGGAACGTCCCGATAGTGATCCGGGCCGTGTATGCCGGTTCGGGGCGATAGATGTTTGCGAAGAGATGATGATGCCAACCGAGTGAACCGGAGCGCCTGACGATTGTGACGGAAGCGATATACCATCGATGGAATCTTCTCTGCGGGGGGGCGGGGCTCGGCCTGCTCCTGTGCGGCCTGCTGCCCGCCGGGGTGCAGGCGCAGCAGAGAGATTCGCTTCGGGCCGATACGCTGAAGATCTACCGTGCCGCGGAGGTGGTGGTCAATGCCGAGAGCATTTTCCCGCGGCTGTCGCGGGGAACCCAGCCTCTGGCGGTGATCGATCGCCGCCAGATGGAAGCGGCAAATGCCGTGGATGTCTCCGATGCGGTTGCCTTTTCCCCCGGTGTGTTCGTACGGCAGTATGGAGGCCTGGGGGGGCTGCGCACGGTCTCGCTTCGGGGAACATCGGCGCAGCAGACGGTCCTTCTGATCGATGGGGTGCGATATCAGAGCAGTGCCACAGGGTTGTTCGATCTGAGCAACCTGCCGGCCGGTGCTCTGGAGCGGATAGAAGTGAGCCGTGGCGGGAACACGACGCTCTACGGGGCAAATGCGCTGGGGGGGGCTATCAATCTGGTGGGACGCGCCCCCGGAGGCCGGGGGCTTTCCATCCGGGCGCAGGCTGCGGGCGGATCGTTCGGGGAGCGGCGGTTCGCCCTCTCCGCCGATGGCGCGGCCGGGGAGCACGCCTGGGATGCCGCGCTCAGTTCCACGGATGCCGGAGGGGATTATCCCTTCCTCTTCAATGAATATGGCGAGCTTCGCTCGCTCCACCGCGACAACGCAGATTTCTCCAATCTTTTCGGCCGCGCCGCCTGGTCCCATCGCGATAGCGCGGGCCTTCGCATCGGTTTCTCCGCGCAGGGATTTCATTCGGAGCGGGGAACGCCGGGGGCGGTGGTGCAGGGAAACCGTGAGCAGATGCGGGCACGTCTTGATGAGAGCGACCTTTTTTCGGTGGCGCGCATCTCCTTTCCTGCCGGCGGCTGGGGGCTCTCGGTTGCGGCCAGCGGCCGCCTGAACGCGCTTCATTATACCGATCCCGATGCCCGGATGGCGGGCCCCTCCGGTATCGACAACCGCTATGATGGCGCGGAGGGGGGAGTGGTGCTGCGTGCCCGTACGGTGGCCGGAACGGCCGGGGTGATCGATCTGGCAGCGGAAACATCGTATGCAACGCTTCAGGGGGATAACCTCGATCCCGATGCCGGTTCCTTCGTCCGGCGCGTGCAGTGGAGCGTTGCGGCCACATCGGGCTGGGTGTTCGAGGAGGGACTGCTCGGCTGGGAGACCGGATTGGACGGGGGGCTTCGCGCCGATATCTTCTCCGATCTGGAGGGGGCCGTCAGCCCGTCGCTCGGCCTGAACTGGCGGCTCGGCACCACTCCGCTGCGTCTGAGAGCGCGTGCGGGGCTGAGCTACCGCGCCCCCTCGTTCAGCGAGCAGTATTATCTGAATTATGGCAATCGCGATCTCCGTCCGGAACGCTCGGCAAGCGCCGATGCGGGGCTTACCTGGGAGCTTGGGGAGTGGGGAGCCGCCGAGGCTGGCGCCTTTATGATCGATACGCGCGACCAGATAGTGGCCGTGCCGCGCAGCCCGGTAAGCTGGAGCGCGGCCAACGTCGCCAGGGTGCTTTCCCGCGGAGTGGAACTTGCCGCTGCCGGCTCGCTCCTCGATGGGCTGGTCGATGCGCGTGTATCGTACACGCTGATGCGGGCGGAGGATCGTACCGGCGGGGTAACCCACGGCAGGCTGCTGGTGTATGCGCCGCAGGAGATCGTTACCGGGCTGGCGGAGCTTCGGCTTGGCTGGTGTTCGCTCAATGCCAACTGGCAGTATATCAGCCACCGTCATACCCTTCCGATGAACGATGCGGCATCGGCGCTTCCTCATTATGCGATTGCCGGTGCCGGTATCTCCGCCGGATGGAAGATGGGCGCCATCGCCCTTGCGGCGCGGCTGGAATGCGCCAATATCTTCGATACGGAGTATCAGGTGGTGCGCAATTATCCGATGCCCGGCAGAACCCTGCGCGCCGAGCTGGCGGTAACATTTGCCGCAGGAGAGCAACGATGAGCCGGAATCGAACAGGATGGAGGTGGCCGGGACGCGCGGCGGCTCTGCGGCGGATATGCGTTGGCATTGCGGTCCTGGTTCCGCTGGCCGTTGCCGGATGCATTCCCGACCCGGTGGTGCCGGAGCCTCTCTCTCCGGATCTCGCGATCGCAAGCGGGGCGCTGGTGATAAACGAGGGTATCTGGCGGCAGGACAACGCCACCCTTACCGCGTATGATCCGGCGGGCGGCACGGCGGTGCAGGATTATTTCCCCCTGAAGAATCCGGGACGGCGGCTTGGAGATATCGCCAACAGTATCGCCGTTCACGGCAATCTGGCGTATATCGCGGTTTCCACGTCGCTGAACATCGAGGTGCTCCATCCGGTTTCCGGTGTTTCCGCCGGGCGGATTCATCTGCGGGCCGGCAACGAGCCCCGGCAGATCGCGTTTGCCGATTCCCGGCACGGATACGTAACCACGCTCCTTGATTCCATCTTCGAGTTCGATCCGGTCTCGCTGGCGCTGCTCCGGGGTTTTCCGGCCGGCCCGGCGCCGGAAGGGGTGGCGGTGGCACATGGCCGGCTCTTCGTGGCGAACTCCGGGTTCGGCTACTACCGGCAGGAGGAACCGAAGGCGGGCACGCTGGGAGTGTACGATCTCGCCAGCGGAAAGGAGGAACATCTGCTGCCGGCCGGGCCGAACCCCCGCACGCTCCGGTACCTTCCGCTCAACGATCGTCTGTATGTGCTGTACGGCCTGGCGCTCTCCGGAGGGGGGCTTCTGGAGTTCGATCCGGTGTCGTTGCAGCCTCTCAGGAGATGGGCCATCATGGACCCTCGTGCGATGACGCTGGATGAGCGGGCCGGCATCGCCTACGTGGTGGGGCCGGAGGGGGTAACCCGGATCAATCTTCTGGCCGATGCGCCCGCCCCCGAGACGCTTGTTCCTGCCGGGCAATGGCCCGGCACCATCTTCCATTCGGCCGGGGTGGCACCGGATGGAGCGCTCTATATTGGAGCGGTGCGTTCCTACACAACGCCGGGAGAGGTGCTGATATTCAACCGCGACGGCTCCCTGCGGGCCCGCTTCCCGGCCGGATTGAACCCGAAGGATTACGCGTTTTTCTAGGAGGAGATGGTAGGGCCTGGAGCGGTTCGTGGCTGCTGGAGCGGAATTGATGGATACGTGATCGCGGATAGATAGTGGTAGGTATCAGCAGGAGAAAAATTCGATGCAGCGCGCATTTTTTATGTTTGCCGTCTTCCCGGGCCCACAAATATCACGGGCGCTCCGAATTTCTTCGAAGCGCCCGGTTTTTTTTCGAGGGACGGAATTCTTTACTGTTCGCAGGCGTCTATGCCACACCTGGAATGGAATCGTCAGGATGCCTTGGGCGACATCTGGTAGACGATTTTGCGGATGGTGTCGAATTGCAGGTACGGATGCATCTGCTGGAGCTTGTCGATTGCATCACCAGCGGACATCCGCTCGCGCATTTCACGGTAGCTTTTTCGGATCTGATAATCGCGAAGCGACTTCTGATCGATAAGCCGGTGCTGTTGCAGCAGAGCAAATGTTGAATCATCAATGAGATCCGCAAGGGGATTGACACGGATTTCCTTCTGTGCCTGAACACTTACGAAACCATCATTGGCGACGACTTCCTCCGGAGTATTCTGGGCTGCCTTGGCAAGGCGGATTCTGGAACGCACAGTTGTTCCTGGCATGGTTAGTCTCCTACTCGATTCGTGTCTGTTAAGGATAGGCGTGACGCACAAAGCGTAATCATCGTAACGGTGTTGCTAGGTCGCTTCCTTGATTTGTCAACAGGGTATAAGCTCGGCCAGCTCACAATGGCAGTAGGTGCTGGCCCGTCACGATACTTGTGCGGAGCATTACATCGAGAGATATAACGAAAAAGCCGAACGGCGATCGACGCACATTCGGCCATAGCAATACCCGGAGAAGCATGCTATCGAATGCGTGCCGCTACTGTTGACGAAGCTGTCAACTACTCTACACGTCCAGTCGGTTTAGACAATGACCGACCATCTATGTATCCTGGGAAGGAATACATATTCCAATGCACAAATTGCTGATGACCACCATTATAGTAGGTCTGGCAAGCTCAGAGTGCGCCGGAGATAGTATTCCTGAGCAGCGCAGGCCACGTAAACGTAGTAGCTCGTAATCGATAACGTTATATCGTTTGGATCCTTACAGGGATCGAGAGCACATAGAAAGACACCTGAAATCGAGAATTGTCACAGGAGGGAAAATCTTTTTCCCTTCCTGCAAGATGAACACACGAGTTGGGAAAAAGTTAGCCGTGATGGGTTCTGAAGATAGAGAAAATTCGTCCGGATGCAATGCAGTTCGCTATTCCTTCAGCAGATCGCGCAGTGCATCGCGAAGCTCCGGATGGAGAAAACGATAGCCGAGCTGCCGGGCCCGTTCGGCCACTACATGCTGCCCCTCGGTCAATGCCGCCGCCCCGTCGCCGAACACCAGCTTCAGGGCGAATGCCGGAACCGGAAAGATCGCCGGACGGTGCAGCACCTCGCCGAGCACATCGCTGAACTCCTTGTTGGTGACGATGCCGGGCGCCACCCCGTTGATGGCCCCGTTCACCTTCTCGTTGTCCAGCGCCCAGAGGATCATCTCCAGCTCGTCGTCGCGGTGTATCCAGGGGAACCATTGCTTTCCGTTGCCCAGCGTCCCTCCCAGGAAGAGCCTGAATGTGGGAAGCAGTTTCCCCAGTGCACCTCCGTCCGGATCGAGCACGATGCCGGTGCGCAGCAGCACCACCCGCACCCCGGACTCTTCGCCGCGCTTCGCCTCCTCCTCCCACTCCAGGCAGATCTTCGCCAGGAAATCATCCCCGGCCCCGGAGCGCTCCGTGAAAAGTTCCTTCTCGGATGTACCGTAGTATCCCACGGCGCTGCCGTTGACCAGCACCACAGGTTTGTGCGATGCCCCCGCGATGGCGTTGACGATGTTGCGCGTTCCCAGCACCCGGCTGTCGTAGATGCGCTTTTTCTGCTCCTCGCTCCAGCGCGAGGCTACCGGGGCCCCGGCAAGGTTGATAACCCCGTAGGCTCCGTCGATCGCCGCTGCCCAGGGGCCGTCGGTCATCGTGCCGGACCAGGGGAGATAGTCCCCGGCATCGGGGACGGCGCGGCGGAGCGATTCGATGTTTCTCCCCAGAAGGATCACCTCGTCGCCACGTTCTATCAGACGTGCGGCGAGCTTCCTGCCAATCAGCCCGGTTGCGCCGGTCATCACGATCCGTTTTCTGCCGTCCGCCATCTTGGGCCTCCATGCCTGTTAGAGTGAACTATCGCGTAGAGCATCTACCATCCTGCAGATGCATGATGCAGATGAGAATTCCCTTTCTGTATCGCCCGGGCGCTGGCCCGCCATCGGTAAGCCGTTATCACTGGATGCGATGCCGGAAAGCCGACCGTATCGCCATGCAGGCTGATGGCATCCCGGAGCGGGAAGTGCCGGCTCAATATAACAGGGGGGAGAAGGAGAAAATTCCGTTCCTTCCCGCTGCAGCGCCGATTCCGAAGAGCAACAAACCGTAGAAAGCACGATCTTTGCTACTTCGTTCGTCGAACTCCCGAATGTCGGATACACGACCCCTGGTGCGGCAGCACTCCCCGTGCAGGACGATCCTGCTGCGGGCCTGTAAACGAGCTGACGAAGATATCCCATCGTGGCAGACAACTACAGAAATAACGGTAGGCACAGCCGGCTGCGGCGTGCGCGGAAGGACTGGATAAAAGGCAACCGCGAGCGCGCGCAGCGGATCGATCCCGACAACGAGACCGTTGTCATGGGACAGGAGAAGATGCGCCCGAAGGCGATCACCATCGACGACATCCGTGATGTCGATGATCTTCCGCGCGGGCAGGTGACGGAGGTGGAGAGCGGGCGCTACGACGTGACGCTGGATTCCAGCGGCGAGACCATCGCCTGCCGCCTGAAACGGGGCGCCTCCACCGAAAACGAGCAGTCCACGATCGTGGTGGTAGGGGATTTCGTCCGGGTGCAGCCCCTGGAAGGGGAGCGCGGGCTGATCCATCATGTGGAGGAACGGGCCACCCGGCTGGGACGTACCGCCTCCGGCCAGGAGGGGATGGAGCATGTGCTGGCCGCCAATGTCGATACGCTCTTCTGCGTTGCCGCCGCCGATCGTCCCGATTTCCGCAGAACCATCATCGACCGCTATATCGTGGCCGCACATCTGGGAGGGGTAACCCCGGTGATCGTGCTGAACAAGATGGACACGGTGGATGGGGAACTGCGCGAGCTGCTGGAGGAGGAGATCGCCGTCTACAGCGAGATCGGCTACGAGACCATTCTGACGAGTGTGGAGACCGGAGAGGGGATCGAGGAGATGATGGAACGGATTCGCGACCGGATCTGCGTCTTCATCGGCCAGTCGGGGGTGGGGAAGTCATCCCTCTCGAACACGCTCCTGGGACGCGATGTGCGCCGTATCAGCGAGGTGCGGGAGAAGGACCGCCGTGGCGTGCATACAACCATCAGCTCCACGATGCTGACGGTCCCCTCCGGCGGATTCATCATCGATACGCCGGGGATGCGGGAGTTCGGCATATGGGATCTGGAGCCGGAGGAACTGGATGGCTATTTCATGGAGTTCCTCGACTATCTCCGCGACTGCAAGTATCTCCCCTGCACGCATACCCACGAACCCGGCTGCGCCGTGCGCGCCGCCGTGGAACGGGGCGAAATCGACGAGGGACGCTACGCCAGCTATCTCGCCATCTTCGAATCGCTGAAGCCCCAGCCACGCTAGGAGATAGTGCTTGGATGGTAGTCTTTAGAGCGGATTTCAATCGAGTTACGCCTTCTCAGACCATGAAGAATGGGTCGCTCCTACGGAGCTCCCGGAGAAAATCCGGGTGCCTTTTCTACACCTGGGTGCCCCCTACGGGGGCCACGACAGAGTAACCATAGTGAGATCCGCTCCAGAATGCAGCCGGGCGGGAAGTGCCGAGTGATCCGTGGCCGTTGGAAGGGGTTTCAAGGCCGGCTGTAGATAGACATCAGGAGAGGAGAAGGGAGCGATGCCCATTCTCCTCTCTTTTTTTATTCTCCGTGCTCTGGCTTCTTTCCCTGGGCTCCCCGGCCCCGGACATCTTTCGGCAATCCCTGTGTTAGGTTGAGGGGGCGGTGGCTGTCATAGCTGGGGGAACCTGCGCCGTACCGGTGGCACTAACCCCTTCTCCGGGAACCGCAATCCGTGGGCGGTATCGTCCTGTACTGATGCCGGCCGCGTCCCTCGAACACCCATCTCATGGAGATGAAGCAATGAAGAACTACAGGCTTATGATGCTCCCTCTGCTGGCCGCGAGCGCGCTGCTTGGCGGGTGCGCCACCGCCGCCGATCATCGCCGTGAACTGGGCCCGGCACAGGAACGGGAGATGACGCTCGGCGTGGTACAGAAGGAACTGCGCGCGGGGATGTCGCAGACGGATGTGGCCTCGGCGCTCGGATCGCCCAACATCGTCACCCGCGACAGCGACGGGCGGGAGTCGTGGATCTACGATAAGGTCGCCACCGAAGCCTCCTATTCCAACAGCGGCCATTATCTCACCCTCGTCCTGTTCGGAAGCGGCGGCAGTTCCGGCGCTTCCAGCAGCAGCCAGCGTACGCTCACGGTAGTAGTCAAATATGATGCGAGCAGCCGGGTGGATTCGTTCGCCTATCACGCCAGCAAATTCTAACCGACGAGGGGAACTACCATGAACACAGCTCTACGTTGCTGCCTGGCCGCCGCCCTGGCGGTTTCGATTGCCGGATGTTCCTCCGGGAGCACGGCGATTCCACGGAAGACCGCACTGGAGATCCGTGAGATGCAGACCCGCACGTTCGAGACCGCCGACCTGAAGATGGTGATGAAATCGGTGCTGAACGTGCTCCAGGATGAGGGCTATATCGTCAAGAATGCGAACATGGATCTGGGGCTTATCACTGCCGACAAGCAGGTGGAGACCAGTTCCCAGAGCAATGTGAGCTCCGGCTCGGCCACTACTGCGCTGGTGCTGGGTCTGGCGGAAGTGGCCCTGCGGGTCGCATTTTCAACCCCGGACTCATCGCCGGGAAGCGCCGCTTCATCATCGTCATCGGGAGATGATGAGCGCTGGGAGAAATACCGGTCGATGGAATGCTCCGCCAATATCTCCGAGTTCGGCGCGCAGACACGCGTGCGGATCAACATCCAGGTACGGGCGGTGGACAACAAGGGGGATATGGTGACGGTCTACCAGATCGAGGACCCGCTTTTCTATCAGGACTTCTTCGCCAAGGTGGACAAGGGGATCTTCATCGCGAAGGAAAAGCTGTAGGAGATTTCCCCTGTACGATTGGAGGAGGAGATCTCCGGAGCCGGTGGGTGGAGGAAAGAAGAACGGAGAATAAAAAAAGAGAGGAGAACGGGCATCGATCCCTTCTCCTCTCCTGATACTATCTACACCCGGCGGGCTCTTGAAATCCCTGCTGACGGCCACCCATCGCTGACAGCGGGCGAAACCTACCAACCCATGCCCGGGGCTACGATCCAGCCGCTATCCCCCCTTATCCCGTTCCTTCGTCTCCACCAGTTCCCCCTTCTGAGGGCGTTTCAGGAATTTCGTCAGCTCGAAGGCGTGGGTTCGTTTCTGCTGCTTGCGGGAATCGGCCTCGTCCTCTCGTACCTCCGGGGTTTCCACCAGCAGGGGGATACGGACGATAAAGATGCTTCCCTGTCCCGGTTCGCTCTCCACGGTGATGGTGCCGCCGTGGATCTGCACGATCCATTGCACGATTGAGAGTCCGAGCCCGGCTCCTCCAAGCTCGCGGCTGCGTGCCTTGTCCACCCGGTAGAACCGGTCGAAGATCTTGGTACGGTGTTCCGGGCTGATGCCGATGCCGGTATCGCGCACGCGCACCTCGGCGCAGTTGCCGTCGCGGTGGATCGCCATGGAGATCATCCCCCCCTCCGGGGTATACTTCACGGCGTTGTCCACCAGGTTGAGAAACATCTGGTAGAGCTTTGCGCGGTCCGCCTCGATGAACAGATCCTCGCTATGGCGGAAGGTGATGTAGATATTCTTCTGCGTGCCCAGGATCATCGCCGCATCGGCCAGATCGGCGAGGGTTTCGGTAAGGTTGGTGGGCTCCTTGTGGAGCGACACCTGGTTCATATCGCTGCGGGAGAGGAGAAGCAGCGATTCCACCACATGCGACAGCCTGAGCACCTCCTGAAGCGCGCTGGAGAGCACATCCTCGTATTCCTGCGGGCTTTTGCGGGTGCGCAGCGCCAGCTCCAGCTCGCCGGTCAGGATCGTCAGGGGGGTGCGAAGCTCGTGCGAGGCATCGGCGGTGAACTGGCGTATCCGCTCGAACGAGCTCTCCAGGCGGAGGATCATATCGTTGAGCGTCTCGGAAAGCCGGCCGATCTCGTCGTTCGCCTTAGCCACCGGCAGCCGCCGCGAAAGGTTCGATGCGGTGATATCCTTTGCGGTCTTCGTGATCTCATCCACCGGATGGAGCGAGGCCTTGGCAAGGAACCATCCGCCGATGGTGGAGACCAGCAGCACCGCCGGGGCCAGCAGGATCAGGGTGCTGAAGAAGCGTTCCAGCAGCGACTGAAGTTCGCCGATCGGATAGCTTGCCACGATGTAGGCCGATCCGGAGCGGGCGATGGAGACCCGTATCGCCTGCTGTTCCTCGCGTCCGGCCACCTTCTGTTCGATGGTGATGAACTGCGCCACCGAGTCGCGCGCCTGCTGGATGAAGGATGCCGCAAGGTTCAGCGAATCCTCACCAAGGTTCTCCGACCGGTAGACGATGCTGCCGGTAGAGTCCATCACCTGGATCATGAAGTTGCGGGGGGTCAGAAGGATGTGTTCGTAGATCTCCGTCCAGACCCCGTCCACGCTCTCCGGCTCGGTCGGCTTCTTGTTGGAGTTCTCCGTCTTCAGCGGCTTGATAGAGGATTTGATGGCCGTATCGGCCGCAAGGGAATCGGGACGGAGGAACGCAAGCGCGTCCTTGGTGGTATCGCTCAGTTCGATACTCCGCCGCCGCCGCGAAGGGGGATCTTTCGGCGGGGTAAGCTGGGCCTGTTCCGCCTGCTTCCGGATGATGACGTCCAGCGACGAGATCACCTTGTTGAGCGAGACATCCAGGTTGGTGAAGAGCTCGCTCGACACCGATGTATAGGTAAGGGCGCCGAACAGGCCGAGCGAAAGGGCCATCACCAGCGAGAACCAGAGCGTCAGACGTGCGCGCAGCGAAAGGTTCACTCCTTCTCCATTATCTGTTTGTGTGGGTCAATGTGGCCTTATTCGCCGTTTTCACACGGTTTCCCAGCATACCTTTTCACAGGAAGCCAGGCGAAATCACAGTGTGTTGTACTCATGTTGAACCGGGCCCGCGCTCTTCAAAGCGTATCCATCCCTTTGAACGATGGCAACCGTAAAGATCGTTCTTCGCGGTAAGCCAAACAAGGAGGGGCGTTTCCTGCCGGCGCTCCGGATCACCAGGGAAAGCCAATCCATTGTTCTCACCGGGCCGGTCTCCCCCTGCCGCATCTCGGGGAATCAGGGAATGATAACGTCTGGTGGCCGGAAACAGTGCAGCTCCGGATCTGTAAGGAATGCGTGCCTGGGATGGCGGTGCGATGGAAGGAGGCTGGCACAGGCGCCCGTTCAAGGTATGGGCGGGGGGCGGGAGCGCCTGCACTCCGGCATCCGGTGCCTGTCAGGGAAGCGTACGCTTCTAGTCGGCGATCATGAACTTCCGGCTCTGGACCCGCCCGCTCTGAAGGAGCTGAAGCATGTAGAAGCCATTGGGAAGGGTGCTCATATCAATGGACACGTCGCGGCTACCGTGCCCCTGCAGGGGCTGCTCCAGCACCGTATGTCCGGCCGCATCAATAATCCGCAGGCTTCCGGCCTCCCCTCCAGCCCGGCCGCGCAGCGATAGCGTAATGATGCCCGTAGTGGCCGGATTCGGAGCGACCGTGAAGCTGAAAGACTGGGTCTCTTCCAGCAGTGGCTTCGTGTTGTTGATGGGCGGCCCCGGCGGTGGCGCGTTCGGATCATCGTACCAGACGATTGTTTGCGTCTTCTGGCAGCAGTAGGCTTTCAGGAACATGCACTGATCGGCCCAGGTCAGGTCGCCGGTCTCGCGGCTCTGCCATGCGGGCTTCATGATGCTGTTCGGATCGCCGCACGGCGCTTCACTGGTGTGGGCGAAGCCAAGCATATGGCCGAATTCATGCACCAGCGCGGTATAGGCGTCCGTGTAGACGTACTCCGGCGGTGGGGGTATATAGCCATAGTTGTTCCTCTCCGTGCCGATGAAATGCGTGGGGCGTCCGTAGGCATCGGGGCGCAGGAACGCCGGTTGCTGGTTCAGGACGATGAAGGACTCCGAACAGACCATCGAGCAATTGTCGGGATTGAAGGCCCGATGGGTCTTGGCCGGGCTTCTCAGTATAGCGCCATCGTCGAAATCATCATTCCTGAAAGACCAGCGGACCGTGATACGGCAGGGGAGATATTCAGCATCCGGCCCTTGTGGGGGACAGAGATCGGGCGTTGACCAGCGTTTGGCGGCGGCCTCGACGATCTTCCGCATGTTCGCGCCGATAAAGACGGGGTATCCGGCGAAGTTCGTATCCGCCCCTTGATAGAACTTGATGACGTCATCCCCGCCCGTGACTTCCGGCTGCAAGGTGTAGTCCAGATAGGTAAACTCTATCGGCAACTGGATCTTCATGAACTTCAGGCCGGGCTCGTTGTTCGGGTCGGCGCTGCATTTAATGACGGTCTCTCCCCCTTTGCAGAAGGTATAGGGGAACTGCTGTTGCAGGCAATTGTCATCGGCGCAAAGCCCATCGTTCTTTTTAGGGTTGGGGTTCTGGGCATGGCTCAGACAGGGGGGCAAGAGCAACGCGAGCGCAAGCAAGACTGTTTTCATTCTCCTTTCTCCTTGAACGATGGTGATTAATAGGTGCCGTTCAGGATCTTGTCCCGCAGTTCAAGGAAACGCCGTTTCCATGCGGCATAGGGCATCAGGGTTTCAGGCGACCAGATATGGTTCACATCGCGGACCTGCCCGTCGATAACTGGAAAGGTCGCACCCGATCCCGGAGGGCCAAGAAACAGCTCGAATGCGTCGTGGGTGGAATCGAACTTCTGTTCGCTGAAGTGGAGGAAGACCACGGCTTCCTGGCCGGGGCGCATGGCGAACTTGCGTCCTGCATTGATAAAGGCGCTGTCGGATTTCCTGTTGGGGATATCGTAGTCGGCGTATGTGCGGGGGTTGTACTGGAAATAGAGGCAGGACGAAGCGCTCATGGCGGCGGTCTGGCTTGAGCCGCCGCCGCGTTGCTCCTGGCAGGTCACGAACTTTTGTCCCTTGAGCGTATCCTGCACCTGCGCCGTCACGTTGAAGATATACGGGCTGCCGAACGGGGCTCCTGTCGGTATGGAATCGACCGCGAGCACCGTGATGCGGAGCACGTAATCGGGCATGAGGATCGTTTTCAACGCGGCACCCTCGCCTGCCACGGACGCGGCCTCGGCCAGGGCATCGGGCAGAAATCGCGTCGTCCCGCCCAGTTCCGAACGGAACAGCCAGCTTTTGAGGGCTGTTTCATAATCGTATTGCTGGTACCGAAGCGGATCGTAATCCATCACGCTGTAGTAGCTGGAAAGGGTCTTCTTCAGTAAGGCGGGCTTTTCGACCCATGCCTTGCTGAACTGTACCAGCCCACCATCGGTGTTGAAACGGGCAAGGCTATCGAGATGGATATAGGCTCTCAGAACTTCGGCGGGCATGTCGCTGGAAAGCGGTGGCAAGGTCCGGATGATCGGCACGCGCAGATGATACCTGTCTCTCGTGCTGTCGTACCAATAGGGAGCGAAGGCCGTCCGGGAAATGACGCGCCGTCCTGTTTCGTTCTGCGCGGTGCTCTGCCCCGCTCCCGCCAGAACGAGCAGAAGGTAGAGGGGGAGGAGATGCCAGAGGCGTGTGCGGTGCGAATGATCCATCATGGATGATCCCGAAGGTGTGATGGGAGGTGAACCCGCAACGATAGTATCAACGGGAGGTGCAACCTAAGAATATCGGTATACCCGGAGAGAGTACATCTTTGTGTACCCGCCCCTCCTGGGTCCCCTATCAGCAGCATGACGTCAGGGGGCAGTGATAGCGCCAGCGCGTCCTAGAGCGGATTTCAATCGAGTTACGCCTTTTCAGGCCAGGAAGAATGGGGCCGCTCCTACGGAGCTTCCGGAGAACATCCGGGCGCCTTTTCTATAGACAGGCAACACCTATAGGTGTTGGCTACGGGGGCCACGATAGAGTAACCATGGTAAAATCCGCCCTAGCGGTACCCATCCGGGCTTTCGTACAGCCCTGGTTGTTGTACTTCCTACAGGAAGCCCGGACGAAAAATCCGGGCTTCCAACGCTATTTCGCGGATATCTGGTTCTGCTGGCAAAGGAGCGGCAAAAGCCTCACTCCTTCTCCTCCTCGGGCACACCCTCGCGCATCACATAGCCCACACCGCGGATGGAGTGGATCAGACGGGAGCCGCCATCCACCTCCACCTTGTTCCGCAGGCGGTTGATATAGACATCCACCAGGTTGGAATCGACCGCGAAATTATAGTTCCAGACGTGCTGGGTTATCACCGAGCGGCTGAGCACGCGATCGGCATTGCGCATCAGATACTCCAGAAGCGCATACTCCCTGGTGGTAAGCTCTATCTCGGTGTTTCCGCGGCGTGCCTTGCGGGAGATGGAGTCCAGCACCAGATCCCCCACTTTCAGCTGGGTGGATTTCTCCACGCTCGAGCGGCGGAGCATCGACCGGATGCGGGCGGTAAGCTCCTCGAAATGGAACGGCTTGGAGAGATAGTCGTCGGCGCCGGAATCCAGGCCGGTGATCTTGTCCTGGATGGTCCCCTTGGCCGTAAGGATCAGCACCGGCGTGGTGATGCCCCGCGCGCGCAGTTCCCGCAGCAGCGAGATGCCATCGCGCTTCGGCATCATCAGATCGAGGATGATCCCGTCGTATTCGCCGCTGATGGCCTTCTCCAGGCCATCCTCGCCATCATACGCCAGTTCCAGCTCGTAGTGCTCCTCGCGCAGTCCCTGCTCGATGAACTTGGCTACCTTCTTTTCATCTTCAATGATCAGAAGTTTCATATATCTGAACGTCCCTGTTCTCGTGTGAAAAAGCGAATGCCGTGAAAAATACAGAATGCTGAAACGATAGGCTCCATTCTATAATGATGGTGCCCCCTGCTATAGAGAGTCGTTTCGTGCCAATCGTTCCTTCGGAGAGATGTTCCCCCCTGAAGAAGGGAAACGGGGGATGGCGTACAACTTGCCGTACTGAGCGGTGCATCGAGGTCCAAACCATATTTATTGAGGAGATGCACGATGGCTCCAGTTTCATCGTTCGGCAGAGCCCTGGCTCTGCTTGTACCGCTATTGATTATACCGCCGCTTACCTCGGTATCCGCACAGGTCCGTACGCTCAACCTTCGCGAGATGGTGGGTGCATCCGGAATGATCTTCATGGGGGTGGTCTCCCAGGCACAGGGGGGCACCGACGAACATGGCGAGCTGGTTACCTATACCACGTTCACGGTGGAGCGCGCCATCCGGGGCGTGCCGCCGGAAGGGGTTACCATCAAACAGCTCGGCGGAGAGAAGGGGGGGCTCGGAGTCCGGCTGGAGCATATGCGCTACTTCCGCGAAGGGGAACGGGTGCTGGTGATGCTCTATCCGGTCAGCAACCTCGGCTTTACCAGTCCCGTGGGATTGAACCAGGGGATATGGGAGATAGGCGACGACGGAAGGGTTCATGGCGTCAACGACGGTGCCCTTCAGGGGCTTGCTCCGCTGCTGGAGAAGCATCGCATCAGCAGAAATGAAAGCGGGGCGATACCGGTGCCCGCGTTCATAGCGCTGCTGGGAAGCCTTATGCAGGAGGGGGTGAAGAGATGAAACGATTTCTACTCCTTCTTGTGGCGCTCCTTCTGGTAGCTTCCGACGCCATCGCCGGCGGTCCGCTCGGCGCGGTGGGGACAACCCCCAGGCGCTATGCCGCGAGCGCATTTCCCCTCGCCTACCGTACCGACCTTGGTACGCTCGGGTCGTTCAGCAACGCGACGGCGGTGGCTATTTCGGTCTATTCGTTCCAGCAATGGGATAATGTGGGGACCGCAGCGCTCTCGTTCACCAATGCCGGGGCGCTGGCGCGCGATGTCACCTCCGCCACCGATCCCTATATCTCCGGCAGCACGCAGTTCAGCGACCGGATCAACCCGGTGGTGTTCGATACCGATGGCTCCATCACCGATGCGAAGCTCGGGGTGGGGGCGAGAAATTCGGTGCTCGGTTTTGCGGGCTCCGCCTATAGCGGGGGAACATATGTTGAGGGCTATGCCATCATCAACGGGGCTTTGAGCGGCAGCGGGAGCACGGCCGACCAGGATAAATACCGCGCCACCATGACCCACGAGATCGGCCATTTTCTCGGGCTCGGGCACTCGCAGGTCGCCCTGCACGCCGATTTCGCTACCATGTACCCCATCGTCATCAAGGCAACACAGCAGACGCTCGATCCGGATGATATCAGCGCCATCTCCGTTCTCTATCCCGCTACCAATTATCTGGCGGGAGTGGGCTCCATCTCCGGCACCGTCAGGCGCCCGGCCGGCACAAACCTGAGCGGGGTCAATGTGGTGGCGGTGAACACCTCCACCGGTGATGCCTACAGCGGCGTGGTGGATTATTTCTCCGGCGGGAAAAGCGGGTTCGACAGCCCTCCGGCCGCAACCGGCTCCTATACGATATCGGGTCTGCCGCCGGGGAGCTACCATGTGCGGATAGAGCCGGTGAATGCGAACTTCACCGGCGGTTCATCCATCGCCAGCTACAACACGCCGGTAAACACCACGGTTGCCCGCGAGTGGTACAATGCCGCCGGAGAGTCCGGGGATATGCTGGCCGACAACACCAACCAGCAGAGCGCGGTTGCGGTGGTTGCCGGCGGGAGCAGCGGGGGGATCAACATCATCGCCAATGAATCGGCCACGCTCACCACGCTGGCCTATCACGATGGCACCCCGGCAGTGGCATTTCCAATCCCGCTCGGGAGCGTCACCCAGTATGCCACCCGCTTTACGGCCCCCGCAAACGGATCGCTGACGAGCATCAAGTTCCTGTTGCAGGGGACGTCGAATCTGCCGCTGAGCGGAAATCTCATCGTTACGGTGTATGCAAATGCCTCCGGGAGTATCGGCGGGGTGCCGGGCACGGTGCTGGGATCGGTGACGGTTCCATTCCGGGATCTGGTGGCCGACCAGCATAACGAGATCTGGCTGCGCGGGCTCGGCTCGGCGGTCAACTTCACCGCCGGCACCAGCTTCCATGTCTCCTTCTCGACGAATAACGTCGGGACGCCGACGTTCCTGAGCGACGACGGCAATCCCACGCAGAACCGGAGTTCCTATCTGATCCCGGCAAACGGCTGGAAGAATTTCGGCGAGGGGGGCTATAACGTCGGCTACAACCTGATAGTCTGGGCGCTCTATTCCAGCAGCAACAGCGGTGGCGCGCCGCCGCCCACCCCGCAGATCGCCATGAGTCCCTCATCGCTCGATTACGGCCGCGTGCGCCCCGGCACCGGCGTCAGTAAAACAACGGTGCTGACCAATACCGGCACGGCGGCGCTGAACGTGACCGGCGTGGCGCTGCTGGGGCAGGATAGCCTCGATTTCCGGATCGTGGCCGGAGGGGGGGCGTTTTCGCTGGCTCCCGGTGCATCGCGAACCATCAACGTCCGTTTTCAGCCGCTCAGTTCCGGAGGAACCGAGGATGGGAGCAAATCCGCGCAGCTTGCCATCACCAGCAATGCGGAGCGATCTCCCTTTTCCATACCGCTGCTGGGGAATGCGGTGCAGCCGCTGGCGGCCCGGTTCGATACGGCCATAGCCTTTGCCAGTACGGTCGTGGGGGAAACCGGGATCAGCGATACGGTGGTGCTGACGAACACCTGCAACGATACGCTCAATATCAGGAGCATGACCCTTTCCGGGGCGGATGCTGGAGGGGCCATCACGCTGGCCGCGCCGTTCGAGGCGGTGGGGGTTGCCCCCAAGGGGGGATATCGTGTAAAGCTGCGGTTCCTTCCCACCGAACAGCGGATGTACAATGCCGTGCTCCGCATCGAACATGATGACTCGGTGGGATTCACGGAATTCAACGTGAGCGGGCGCGGTGTGGCCTCGGTGATGGCCGTCTCGGCCGATTCGCTCGATGCCGGCAGGGTGAAGGTCGGGGCCGAGGGGATGCTTGCTCCTCTTTCCATCCGCAATACGGGGGATGCGCCCCTGGCGATCACCGAGTTCCGCGTGACGGGGGGGGGAGCACCGGAGTTCACGGTGCTCTCTCCGGCGGTGGTTCCCGGAATTCCGGTAATGGTGGCTCCCGGCGGTTCGCTCGATGTTCTCCTCCGGTTCCGTCCCGCATCGCCCGGGGACCGCTCGGCGGCCCTGGCGATACTGGCAACGGGGAACCCGCCGGTAGCGGTACCTCTGCGTGGCGTTGGAATGCAGGGGGTGCTTGCGTTCGGCAGCACATCGGCCGATTTCGGTGATGTGGCTGTGGGTGGCAGCGGTGAGAAACAGCTGGAGCTGGTCAACAACGGCAACGATCCGGTGGTGATCTCGTCGGTAGTGGCGGCCGGCGGCACCTTCGCGATTGCCGATGCTCCCTCCGCCGGAACATCGGTCGCTCCGGGGGATAGCCTCTCGCTGCGGATACGGTTCCTGCCTGCCTCCGAGGGGAATCAGGCCGGGACGGTGACGGTGACAAGCGATGGCATGGTGCCGGTGCTGACCGCAACCCTGGCCGGACGCGGCGTGCAGGCGGGGCTTGCGGCCGACCGGACCGCGATAACGTTCGGCAGGGTACGGCCTGGAGAATCGGCCGCCGATTCGCTTGTGCTCCGCAACACCGGCACGGCCCCGCTGGTTGTCAACGGTGTGCGCATCACCGGCGCTAATGCCGATGCGTTCGAAGTGGCAGCCCCGGCAACATCCTTTACGATCCCTCCGGGGGAGGGGCGTATCGTTGGGGTGCGCCTGAGAGCGCAGAGCCAGGAGGGAGAGCTTCAGGCACGTCTGGCGGTGGATGCCGATGGAGGATTGGGAATGGAACTGCCGGTACATGCGGTGGTCGGACCCCGGATGAGGGCCTCGGCAGCGGTAGTCGATTTCGGGACCTATACAACCTCCGGCAGCCGCGATACCATCATCTCCTTGCGGAATCTGGTTCCGGCCAACGCCACCATCACCGAAGCCGGGCTGGATGCCCGGAAGGAGGGAATTCCCGGCGATTATTTCCGGCTGGTGGATCGTTCCGTGCCGTTTGTGATCCCGGGCGGGGACTCGGCGCTGCTTGGGGTACGTTTCCAGCCGGACGGGGCGGGCCTCTATATGGCTACCCTTACGCTTCGCACCGATGATCCCGCCGACAGCACGATAACGGTGATGTTCTACGGCGCGGTCGCGCAGCAGGTGGGATCGGTCTCTGCCGGCGCCATCAGTGCCGGTGGCCTCTCCATTTCCGGGCTTACGGTGGCTCCCAATCCGGTGCGCAACCGCGCCGATCTTCTCTTCAGCGTGGGAGGAACCGGGCGTCTGCCGGTTACCGTGACGCTGGCCGATAGCCGGGGGAGCGTCATCGCCATGCTCTACGATGGCATCGTCCAGGGGAGCGGTACGCTTCAGGACCTCGGTATCCCGGTTGATCTGGCGGGCTATCCCTCCGGCGAATACTATGTGACGATGAGCGGAGGGGGAAGAATGATGACGGCAACAATGGTGGTGGTGCGATAATTTCGCCCGTCATACTTCGACGATATATGCAAAAGGCGCCGGATAATGTTCCGGGGCCTTTTGTGCATATGGGCGATTGGAAGCGATGAACATTCCGAAGAATATTCATCGTAAAATATTTATGTACGAGTGGCTGGAAATGCGGTAACCATGCGGCTTCCAGAGCGGTGAGCTGTCACGTCGCATTATTTTTTTTAGGAAAAAATTCTCCCGCCAAGCCACCAGGGCGCAATGAACAAGAATGAAGTATTTCTCCTCCTCTTCTTTGCGCTCTCTGCGGCTTTGCGCGAGCATTCTCTTCGCCGGCCGGAAGCAGCTCTACGGCTGGAGCGCGGTCTTTGCATCTCCCTGCACGCTTATCACCACCTTGCGGACCGTCGTGAACTGCCGGAGCGTCTGCTCGATCTGCGAGCGGATTGCATTCACACGGCAGGAGCCGGCCGCGCCGTTCAGCTCCGCGCTGAAATCGGCTCGTGCGGTTCCTGCATCGATCACTATCCTGTTCAGTTGCGTGCCGGAGGGTATCTCGCTCCGGTATCCCTCCGATTGCTCCAGCTGGTTCGGGCCTTCCAGCAGCGCCCGGAGCGCGGCCTCGGCGGTGCCCTGCGTCTTCTCGACGGTACGCTGGATAGGATAGACCGAGCGGCAGTCGTTGCCGGAGCCCTGGCGCTCGTTGGGGAAGAAGATCTTGAGCGGTATCTCGTCGGTGGCGGCTGCGGCGCCGGCAACGATGACCGGGATCTTCACCATGTCGATCTCGCTGCCGTCCTTGGCCGAGATCTGATAGACCTCCAGCGTCGCCTTGCCGGTATATCCCGCGCGTACTCTGACCTTGGTTTCATAGGGATTGAAATTCCCCATCTCTCCCATCGCCATGATATTTCCTCCCAGCATCGCATTTCCTCCGGCATCGCGCATGCGGTAGGAGACGCTGTTCTCGAACGAGCGCGCCGTGCCGGCCAGCGTGAAGCCTCCGGTCGGGACCGTGGCATTCGGCTGCGGCGAGGTTACGCGGATGTTCGGGGTGGCGGGAGCGGAAGGATCAGCTGCCGGGCCGTCCGTGGCGCTGCCGGAGGAACCCTGGGAGGGGAGGGTATCGCTTTGAGACACCCCTGCGCCGGGAGCGGCCCCCGTTCCGGTGGAGTCGATATCGGTCTGGACGTCGGCGTCGGAGTTGCAACCCCAGAGCGCGGCGGCCAGGATCAGGGTGAGGGCGCTACGGATGGCGCCGGTAGAAAGGGAGCGTGATGTCGGGAATCTCATAATCGGAACTCTGTTTCCATACTCCGACCGGTTCCGGTCGCGAACATTATCTTCTGCCGGAGGTCCTGCAAGTGCAACCGGGAGCCTCCGCCGGAGAGCAATATGCATGAAGATCGGGTGAGAAGTATCCTTCGGCTTCTACAGATATCCCCGTTCCGCCATCGATACGAATTCCTCGCCGGCCACGATGATATGATCGTGGAACGGGATGCCGACGATCTTTCCGGCCTCTACCAGCTGGCGGGTGATATTGATATCCTCTCTGCTCGGCGTCGGGTTTCCGCTCGGATGATTGTGCAGGCCGATGATCGATGCGGCGTTCTCCACGATAGCGATCCGGAACACCTCGCGCGGGTGAACGATGGAGCTGTTGAGGCTCCCCTCCGAGACAAGCCCCATCCGGATCACCTGGTTGGCCGAGTTGAGGATGAGCACATGAAACTGTTCCTTGCTGACCCCCCGGAGCAGCGGGACGTAGATGCGCGCCACATCGCGCGGGCTGCTGATAACCGGCCGGCTCATGAACGGTTCGGCCTGCGTTCTTCTGCCGATCTCGAACGCTGCGGCAAGCGTCACCGCCTTGGTTGGTCCTATCCCCACGATCTCCTGAAGCTCCCGGTAGTCTCTCATGGCAAGCTGCGAGAGATTTCTGAACCGATGCAGGATGTTGCGGCTCACCTGGATCACATCCTCCTGCCTGGTGCCGGTACGCAGGAGTATCGCCAGCAGTTCGGCATCGCTCAGGGCCTTCGGCCCAAGCTGCATCAGGCGTTCGCGGGGCTGCTCGCTGGGGCTCCATTCCTTCACCGTCGCCCGCCGTTCCGGGCTCTCCTCCTTTTCGGCGGTGTCATCGTCCGGCAGGGGGATGCGGGATCGTTTTTTCTTCTGTCCCATGAGAGGGCTGAACGGCTGGTAGAGTATGCCGGTATCCCCTTCATCACCCTTCTGCTGGCTCTGCTGGGCTCCTCCGGTTCCTTTCGGCTCGGCGATAATCGGGGCGGCTGGCAGAGCGCCCGCATCGAACGCCGCTATCGCATCGGCCACCACATAGAACGAGCCGCAGATCAGCACCACATCGTCCGGGCCGGCATCTTCAAGAGCCATCCGTATGCCCGCCTCCACGGTGCCTGCAACTGTTACGGGAATGCCCGAGGGGGCGATCTGATGTTCGATATCCTCGGCTGGGAGCGACCGGTAATTGTCGGCGCGCACCGCGTACAGCCGTCCGGAGATCGGCGCCAGCAGCGTCCCGATCTCCGCCACATCCTTGTCCTCCACCGCGCCGAACACCACCCGTATCTTCCTGCCGAACCCGATGCCGAGAGCGCGCAAGGTATCGATCAGCACCTCCATGCCGTCCGGGTTATGCGCCACATCCAGGATGATACGGGGCTCGTCGCTGATGATCTCGAACCTCCCGCGGATGCCGGTGGAACCTCGTAGCGAGGCGAATCCCCGGCGCAGGTCATCCTCCGAAAGGGGATAATGCGCCCGGAGCGCATCCAGTACCCCGAGCGCGACCTGGGCGTTGGCGATCTGATGTTTCCCTATCAGATCGATATGCAGATCGGCGATCTCGTGATGATCGATCAGAAACGATGCGACGGTCCCCCCGATGCTCATGCGGCGAAAGGCGGAGCGGCAGAACTCATCGACGAATCGGACCGTGGTTCCGGTCTTCTCCGCATGCTCGCGGAAGAGCGGGCGGAGTCTGGGTGCCACGTGTCCCACCACCGCCGGCACTCCCGGCTTGAAGATGCCCGCCTTTTCCATGGCGATCTTCTCCAGCGTATCGCCAAGATGCTTTACATGGTCGTAGCCGATTGATGTCACCGCCGAGACCAGGGGGGTGATGACGTTGGTTGCATCCAGGCGCCCGCCAAGCCCTGTTTCTATCACGGCGATATCCACCTGCTGCTCGGCGAAGTAGCGGAATCCGATGGCGGTGGTCCCCTCGAAGAAGGTGCAGTTGTGCCGTTCGATCAGCGGGAGCATTTCCTGTGCGTACCGGGCCAGCACATCGCGCGGCATCGGTTCGCCGTTGACCCGGATACGCTCGGTGAAGTGGAGGATATGCGGGGAGGTATAGAGGCCCACGCGAAGTCCCGCCGCCTGAAGTGCCGATGCCACCATCGTGCAGACCGAGCCCTTGCCGTTGGTGCCGGCGATATGCACCATCGGCATCTGAAGATGCGGGTTGCCGATCTCCTCCAGCAGTCCGGCGATGGGGTCCAGGCCCAGCTTTATGCCGAACGTCTGAAGGGAGAAGAGCCGTTCGAGCGCCGCTCGAAGCTGGGGATCGTCCTGTTGATGCGTGACCATGCGACAGTGAAAGCGATGGAATGAATATCGTATGCTTGCTCGCGCTGAAAATACGAACGCGCACGGGGAAATAAAGGGGAGGGAACCATCCGTTCCGGCCGGGCCTTCGGTACGGGAGGGGGAGAAAAAGATCCGCCCCGATGGCATATCGGGGCGGGTCAGGTACTACCGGATAATATCGTAACTGCGTCTCTGATGAGTTCTGCCATGCAGTGAGGGCTGCCGGGCGGAGCGGAGAGCTGCCGCCCATCAGCGCCATTGCTCATACGGGAACCGCCCCTTACCCCCCTTTCTTTCCTTTTGCCGCGCTTCCCTTGGCGGCCGTTGCTCCGCTCTTGCCTGCCGCGGGCTTGCCTGCGGTGGCCTTGGTTGCCGGGCTCTTGCTGCCGGCATCCTTGGTTGCTGCGCCCTTCTTGGCTGCCGGGGCCTTTGCTGCGGTGGCCTTGGTTGCCGGGGTCTTGGCTGCTCCAGCCTTGCTTCCCGCTGCGGCTTTCGTTGCTCCCTTGGTTCCCGCGGCGGCTGCGCTCTTTGCCGGGGCCTTTGCCGCGCCGGTCTTGGAGGCTCCAACCTTGGTAGCTCCTCCCTTTGCCGCGCCCTTCGTTCCGGCACCACCGCCGGCTCCGCCACCGGCCACTCCGCCGGTTGCTCCCCCCTTGGTCGTGGAGGATGCCTTGCTGGCGCCGGTACGCGAGGTGCCATTGGCGCTTGAGGAGGTCTTCGAACCTATCCTGCCGGAGCCGCCGCTGCTGGCCGCCTTGCTTCCGCCGGTCTTACCCTCTGCGCTGGTTCCTGCCTTGGTGCTTCCCTTGGCTCCCCCGGCCTTTGCGGTGCTGCTTCCGGTAGTGCGTCCGGCAGCCTTCGGTGCCGCCTTCTTATCGGCGCCCGCTGCCTTGCCTGCTGCGCCGCTTCCCTTGGTGGATGCTGCCGAGGGGGCCTTGGCAAGGTTCATCGTCTTGGTCTTTGCTGCCGGTGCCTTCTTTTCGGTGGTACCCTTGGCCGGCTCGGTCCTGCCCGGCTTGGCTGCTCCCTTTGCGGCAGCGGCCTTGGGGGCGGCGGCCTTCGGAGCTGCAGCCTTAGGGGCAGCGGCCTTCGGGGCCGTCTTCGTTGCCGTGGCTGCTCCGGCCGATGCGTTCTTTGCTGCGGCCGGCTTGCTGGCTGCGGCTGCCGGCTTCTTCGCTGTTGACTTCTTCGGGGCCGTTGTACCGGCTGCCTTCGAGGTCTTCGATGATGTGGCCATATTGCTCTCCAGAATTGTGAAAAAGGAACCGATACATCCCCCGATTGTCCAGGCCGGGGCAATCGGGAGCTATACTATGATTACCATCCGCCGCCTGCGGGAGTGCCGCCGGCATCGGATGGAGCTATAGCCACTGCAGGAACTGGTGCGGGCCAGGGCCTAGGAGGCGCCCTTCATCTCCTCGTCGTACAGACGGCGGAGCATCTGAACATCCTCCCAGGTGGGGCGTTTCCACTGCTGGTTGCGCAGCAGGGCCGCCGGGTGATACGTAACGATCACCTTGATGCCGTGGTAATCATGAACGGTTCCGCGCAGCTCTCCCATCTTCGCCTTCCTGTTCAGAAGGGTATTCGCTGCGGTAAGCCCCAGCGCGAGGATGAATTTGGGTTTGATAAGTTCGAGCTGCTTGATCAGGTAGGGTTCGCACTGCTCCACCTCGAATCGTTCCGGCGTACGGTTTCCCGGTGGCCGGCACTTCAGGATGTTGCAGATGAAAACGTCGCTTCGCTGGAGATTGATCGCTGAAAGGATCTTGGTCAGCAACTGCCCCGCAAGGCCGATGAACGGCTCCCCCGACGCATCCTCGTCGGCCCCGGGAGCTTCACCGATCACCACGATGTCGGCGTTGTAGTCGCCGACACCGAAGACGAACTTGGTGCGGGATTGTCCGAGCGGACATTTCTGGCAGGTGCAGATCATCTGGTTGAGCGAGTCCAGCGAAGGCGCGGAAACCCACGGCTCGGTGACAGAGACAAGTCTCTCGGCAAGTGCGGAGTTGGCGGCCCCCGTACGGGGCTCTTCCTGACGCTCCTGCTGAGAAGCCTGCGGCTGCGTGCGTTTGGAGATGATGACATCTCCGAACAGGGAGATCTGCTGCTGTGCAAATTCCCGTGCCTGGTCTTTCAACGATTTCTCTGTACGATCACCTTCCTTCACGATCTTCCCCTGCGCTCGGTTCTACAAGTTCATTGTGCCGGTACTGCATCATCTCTTCAACGGCGTCGAGTATCGCGGCGGCACATTCCCGCTTGCTCATCAACGGAAGATCCGTTGCACCGTTGGCGGTAACCAGTGTTACCCTGTTTGTATCAACTGCAAAACCCGCGCCCTCTTCGTTTGCGGCGTTAGCCACGATGAGATCGCAGTTCTTCTCATGGAGCTTCGCACGCGCCGAGTCCAGTAACGATGCGGTCTCCAGGGCGAAACCTACCAGCATCTGCCCCTGGCGTTTGCGTGCTCCGAGCGAGCGGAGAATGTCGCGCGTGGGGCGCAGTTCTATTCTCATCTCGTTATCCGACATTTCACGGCGCTTCATTTTCTGGCCGGCCACACGAGCCGGCGTGAAGTCCGCAACCGCCGCTGCGGCAATGATGATATCGGCTTCGCCGCTGTGCAGGTCAACCGCCGATGCCATCTCCTCGGCCGTTCGTATGCGGATGGTCCTGACGCCGGCGGGATCGGGAAGGGATGTGGGCCCGCTCACCAGCGTCACCTCCGCGCCCCGCATGCGCGCCTCCTCGGCGATGGCGTATCCCATCTTGCCGGAGGAGTGATTGGCGATATAGCGCACCGGATCGATTGGTTCGTGTGTGGGGCCCGCGGTGACAAGAACACGGTTGGAGCGGAGCGAATCCCCTCCGGAGAAATATGCTTCCAGCCTCGCGATGATCTCCTCCGGCTCGGCAAGCCTTCCAGGGCCTGTAAGACCGCTAGCAAGCTCTCCCTCTCCGGCGGGAATCACCTCCATGCCGTAGGAACCAAGCGTCTCCAGGTTGCGCGTGAAGGCGGGATACTGGTACATGTCGGTATCCATGGCGGGCGCCACGAACACCTTGCCCCGCATGGCCGTTGCGATCACCGTCAGGGCGTTGTCGCTCAAGCCCACGGCCAGCTTTGCCACGGTAGCGGCGCTTGCCGGCGCAATAATCATCGCATCGGCCCAGAGCGCCCAGCCGATATGCCACGAGCCATGTGCGGGCTCCGCCCCGGCCGGTGGGTACATGTTCAGAGCAACGGGGAATTTGGAGATGGAGGCGAAGGTGAGAGGGGTGATGAAGCGAGAGGCGGCGTCGGTCATCGCGACTCGGATTTCCGCGCCGCGCTTTACCAGCTCCCGAGCGACCAGGACACCCTTGTAGGCCGCAATGCTGCCGGTTATTCCGAGGATGATTTTCCTGCCGTTCAACCCGCTCATGTAGAAAAAATTTACTTGACGTAAAGTTATATAAAACGGTAGTACGATTGCACCACCTTGCACGCGGCGGCTGATTTTTTTTTGCAGCGCCCGCTCCTCCGCAACCCCGGTGGCTGCGCGATCGGCGCCCCATGATACATCTTTTTCGCTGATGGAATCCTGCGGTATCATGGCAGGAATGAGGAGGGTTTGTCAACGGTGCATCCCTCTGTAACCCTTGCCCCGCAAGGCTTGCAGGGCAATGACGTGTCCGGCAGGCGTTCGGAATCCGGTTCGCGAAATGATCGGGACCGGCCGTGCGGGCCTCTGCTTTCACGGCCATGCGGACGCTCCCGCCGTTCCTGCAGGGCCTGATCGGCAGGGGAGGGAATGATGAGCGATTGCGGGTGATGATCGTGCTGTAGTGCTCTGCCGGAACGACGCGGCAACAAAAAAACGGCAGCCATGAATCCTCATGCTGCCGTCTATGATGGTATCGCTGGCCGCCCGCCGCGGTCCCGGCTCTATTACTTTTCGCCTCCCCGCGAAGCCTTACCGTACAAGGCTTCGCGGGGAGAATACTTCTTCATCGCCTGTCCGCTTACAGCGGGTGCGATGCGCTCTCCAGCTCCGGGAAGATGGTGGAGCGGTCCCTGATGACCCCAAGCAGGTACGCGGCACAGCTCGGGTGGTTGGGCGCGTGTGCATCGCTTGTGCCGGCGGCGTGTTCGCCTACGGTGAAGACCGTGACCTTGTGATGGTTGAGACGGAAATCGAGGATCGCCTGCTGAAGGTTGCGTGCCGCCTCGGCGAGGATCGAGAGGGAGGGGAACTGCTCGCGATGCTGGAACAGATGGCGGTAGGCGTCGGCGCCGGTACGGCCGGTGGCGTTCTCGGTGACGCGGAGCATCGACCGGCGCAGGTTCCGGTTCTTCGCCTCATCGTAGCTGCGCGACAGGTCATCGCTGTACTTCGCCATGAAGTTGGTGAAGGTGTTTCCGGCCTGCACGGCGCTCTCCCAGTAGAATCGTTCCTTGGCTTCATCCTCGGAGGAGATCACCCGTTCGATGCCCAGCAGGATCTCGATGATGCGGAACTGCGACGACTGGAAGCCGCTGGCCGGATGGAGCGCGTCGCGGAACTCGGCGTATCCCTGCTGCGACATGGTCATCAGCGGATCGAATCCGTTGAGCGATGTGCGAAGGATCGATGCCACGCGTGTGAGAAGATCGGCCGCGTGCTGCGTCTCGTTTGCATCCAGCGCAGCGAGCGCTCCGTTCAGCTCATAGATCGCCAGCTTGAACCAGAGTTCGAACGTCTGGTGAACCACGATGAACTGCATCTCGTCGTGGGCGTTCGTAAGCGGGCGCTGAAGCGCAAGCAGCTCGTCGGTTGCGATGTAATCCCAGTAGGTGAGGGGCTTGGAAGAGTCGTGTGCTGACATGCTTGATAGTTCCGGATTTAGTTGCAGATATGGCAGTCAATATCCCCTTTTGCCGGGCAACCGCAAAAAAGGGGGAGGGGGCAAAGGGGCTCGGTTGATGCTCCGGGGCCGGCGGGTTCTTCGCTGGTTCTTGGGCTGATGGATTGCGGGCTGACGGCCTGGTTGTGATAGGTTGCGGAGTGTCGAACGAAGATGATTTCCATTGTACGTAGGAGGTAGCGGCGATGATCGGTTCTGTAATCCCTGGTATACTCATCTGGATATGCGGCATCGCCGTAATGGTGGCATTCCCGGCGCGGGGGAAGAGGATCGGTGGCTCCTGGCGTATGGGGCTTTGCCTGGGGCTGATGGTGGGCGGGGCCGTCTTCATCGCCAAGGGGATTGCCCGCTCCGTTGCTGCCTCCTTCGGACCCGGGACCGATGAGTTGCTGATCGGCCTGGCAATCTTCGTTCTGATCTACGTTGCGGGTTTCCCTCTTGCCGCGCTGGCCGGGCACATCAATAGGGGGGATGAGCGTGGAGGGGAGGGAGAATAAAGGGGGCTGCCGCACGAGGCCGGGGCCACGCCGATATGGGAGATCAAGGAGATCACGATCGCGTTGTCCGGCCGTCACAATAACCACTGCAAGCCAACGTCCTGAAAGAACCCTTGAACCTTCAACCGGGGGCCGTCCGAAGCGCTTGCAATATGCTTTGGGGATCGGCGTCTCTATGTCACCTTCGCTCCATGGCGGGCGATAGGGATGACGAGGATGAGGGAAGGAAGCGGGGGATTTGACAGAGGGGAATACTCCACCAGCCAGCCGGAATCAATCCGTGGTTCAGAAGCCAGCCCGAGCGGAACAATCGTTCCCATCGGCAGCCTGCATACACTAGCTGTTCGGGCGATGCGTCTTCAAGTAACCCCCCGGCAGAGAGGGTGGGAACACCCGCCGCACATTACGATACAAACACCTGGGTTAAAAAATCTTGACTTCGGGAACCGTAAAGCGGTATGTTTGTGGCCCCTCCGAAACGACGGAGGCTTGAGCTGAGGACAACCAGAAAGGTATCTCAAAAAAGATGCCACCCTTTGAAAAAAGGGTTTGACAAACGGCCTGCGAAAGCAGTATGTTTGTGGCCCCTCCGAAATGACGGAGGACAGTGATGAGGGAAACGAGAACGGGCGACGAAATAAAAAAGTCGCTGTTGAAAAGAAAAGACTTGACAACTGGTTCTCGAAAATGCTAAGTTTGTAACCCTTGTCTCTGACAAGGCGCCGCCGAAAAGCGGCAGCAGAAAAAGCAGAAGAGTTCCTTGACAATCGAGATGATTGGAAGCACACCGAGCCCGCGAGAGCAGCGAGGTTGGCCTTCCGATAGAACATGACAGAGAGATAGCACAGCACATGACGAGTAGCTAAGGTTCTCGTTTGTTGAAAACGAGATACGATGCTCTGGTTGTGATTCTTCCTGAGCGATCAGATAGAATCACAACGCTCCGATTCACATCCA
>JBMDXA010000241.1:0-21150 GCA_048594725.1 Candidatus Kapaibacteriota bacterium | reverse complement strand
AAAAAAAAAAAAACGGCCGGGTGTATCCCGGCCGTTTCTGTTTTCCGTTGATAATCCGGTGGAATTGTTGCCGGCCGGCCGTCAGCGTTATCGGTGGCACTTCTCTGCAAGCCCGGACTCTTCAAAGGAAATGGCCGTAGCCTCAGCACGCTTTCCGGTGTAACGGCCACGGACAAATGACAGCGGGCGCAGCCCCGAAGGGGCGCAGCCCGCGCACGGGCTACCGGCGGCTCGTCATCCTCTCGGTCTGCTCCATCACCTCCTGCACGCTGATCTCCCGCATGCACCGGAAATGTCCTTCCGGGCAGCTGCTCCGCCCGATGCTGGTGCAGGGGCGGCAGTACAGGCCCGTGCGTTCCACCACTGCCGAGCGAGTCCCGTACGGCGCAAAGCCGAACTCCTGAACCGTGCTCCCGAAGACCGTTACCACCGGGCGTTTGCGCGCCGCGGCCAGATGGGTCAGCGCCGAATCGTTCGCCACTACCAGATCGCAGGCATCCAGCGTTGCGGCGGTTTCCAGCAGCGTGGTGCGCCCCGCCAGATTCACCACATCGCCGGCGATTCCGCGTTCCACCATCGCACAGAGCTCCCGCTCCGACGGCGCTCCCAGCAGCACGATGCGTGCGTTGTGCTCGCCGGCCAGCATGGTCCCAAGCGCCGAGTAGTTTTCCGGGAGCCATTGTTTGGTGGCGTGCCTGGCGCCGGGAGCCAGCGCCACCGTGGGGCGCCCCTGCAGCGGGACGATGGGGGAGAACGCGCCGCCGGTGAAGATCTCCAGCCCCTCGCCGTCGTTTACCAGCCCGAACGGCGCTCCCACTTCCAGATAGCGTTCCGCTATCGGCACGATCGGCCGCAGGCGATTGATCTTCCGCTTCACCAGCAGCCATTTTGCGAACGTCGGTTTCCGGAAGATCGCAAGCGCGCGTCCCAGCCCCGCGCGTACGTAGCGGCTGCGCAGGGAATTGTGCAGGTCGAAGACGATATCGTAATCTCCGCCGTTCTGTCGCAGCAGCTCCGATTTCATCCGCGCAAGATCGCGCAGCCCCCATCCCGCCTCGATAACGATGGCGCGGCTGATATGGGGGGAATGCTCCACCAGCGGAAGAAACTCCCGTTTGGTGAGGTAATGGATCTCCCCCTCCGGATAGCGCTTGCGGAGCGAGCGGAGGAACAGGGAGGTAAGTATGATATCCCCTGCGGAACTGAAGCGGATGACGAGTATTCTCATAAGGCGATCTTCCGGGGAATCTACCATTTTCCGGCTCGCCGGATAAGCTGCATGGGGCCTGCTCCCTTTGCCGGCCGCCATGCCGAAGCTGAGCGTTCGATACGGTGCTGGCTGGACTCGTCAGCGCCCTTCCTGTCATTCCCGCTCCGGTAGCCGCACCAAACCATTGCAGTGGGGAGGGGAGGTTTGAAACGGTTCAGCAATGTTTTCATAGCTTGAGGTTTGCGGTGGCTCTCCGGATGGCCTGCTTACAGAATGCAGCATTTCGGAGGGGGCTTCCGGCAGACTGCTGCCGGTCCCGGTACGTCGTTCCCCTGGCAATATTCAACCTTAATCGTCAGATACAACATGAGTGGTACTACCTCCCAAGCCCGGACGCTCGGTGAATTGAAGGCCTCGGGGTACAAGGTTCTTCCGGTCAAGGATGAGATGCGGAAGAATCTGATCCGCAAGCTCCGAACCGGGGAAACCCTGTTTCCCGGGATCGTGGGATTCGAGGAGACGGTGATCCCGCAGCTGGTCAATGCCATCCTCGCCCGGCACGATATCATCCTGCTGGGATTGCGCGGCCAGGCCAAGACCCGCATTGCGCGGCTGCTGCCGAATCTCCTGGATGAGTATGTGCCGATCGTTGCCGGCTCCGATATCAACGACAACCCGTTCCAGCCGGTGAGCCGCTATGCCGCCGAGATGATCCGCGAGCAGGGGGATGACACCCCCATCGAGTGGATTCATCGCTCCGAGCGCTACGGCGAGAAACTTGCCACGCCGGATGTGACCATCGCAGACCTTATCGGCGATATCGATCCGATCAAGGCGGCCAACCAGCGCCTTACCTACTCGCACGAGGGGGCAATCCATTTCGGTATCGTCCCCCGCACCAACCGTGGCATCTTCGTCCTCAACGAACTCCCCGATCTCCAGCCCCGCATCCAGGTGGGATTGTTCAATATCATGGAGGAGAAGGATATCCAGATCCGCGGGTTCAACGTGCGGATGCCGCTGGATATCGCCATCATCTTTACGGCGAACCCGGAGGATTACACCAACCGCGGCTCCATCATCACGCCGCTGAAGGACCGCATCGATTCGCAGATCCTCACCCATTACCCGCGCACGCTGGAGGATGGCATGAGCATCACCCGGCAGGAGGCGTGGCAGGCGCGCGAGGCCGATGGAACGCTGGTGATGCCCGCCTATCTGGAGGAGATCGTGGAGATGGTGGCGGTGCAGGCGCGGCAGTCGGAGTTCGTCGATCAGCAGTCGGGGGTCTCGGCCCGTATGACCATCGCCACGATGGAGGCGCTGGTCTCCAACGCGGAGCGCCGTGCCATCATCAACGGCGATGATGCGGTGGTGCCCAGGATCATCGACTTGCAGCAGGCGCTCCCCGGCATCACCGGCAAGGTGGAGCTGGTGTTCGAGGGGGAGCAGGAGGGGCCCGCCAAGGTGGCCCGCCTGCTGGTGAACAAGGCGGTGCGCGAGGTCTTTACGATGTACTTCCCCAATCCGCTGGATCGTCCCCGCCGCTCCGGCGAGAAGGGGGCGCCGCCGCCGGCCGATCCGTATGCGGCCATCCTGAAGTGGTTCGGCGATGGCAACACGCTGGACCTTGAGGATATGATGCCGTTCGACGCCTACCTGCGCGAGCTGGACCGGGTTCCGGGGCTTCGCGATCTGGCGATCCAGCACCTGAAGGTCTCTTCGTCGAACCTCTACGAGCTGGCAACCGGCATGGAGTTCCTGATGGACGGCCTGCATCAGAACTCGAAGATCGCCAAGGAGGAGGTGGCTACCCGCACCAGCTACAAGGATATGCTTGGTTCCATCTTCACTACCAAGGGCCGCCGCTACGAGGAAGAGGACGAGGATGAATTCTAGTCGGCAGTGATTGGTTGCTGAAGCGGTTTGCAGATGTATTGAACTGCTATCGCTGTAGTGATGAGGGATAGCTTCCAGTATATGAAAGGGCCGGAGTCAAAAACAACTCCGGCCCGTTTCGTTATGCACCCTGTTCCGTTTCCTCTCCAGGAACCTGCGCTTCTGCTATCATGGCGCTGGCCGTAACGGTGATATCCGCCACGGACGACGGACTACTGACAAAGGACCATTGCCTGAGTGGCAGTTCCATGCCGGTGGCATCCGCATGCCCCTGGAATCCCCGGGCGTTATGCCCCCACCCTCGCTTCCTGAAAGCAGTCGCGCAGCGCAGTCTCAAGCTCCATCACATGTTCGGCGCCGAAGATCAGCGGCGGCACCAGGCGGATCACCGTCTCGTCGGTTGCGTTGACGATGATATGGCGGCGGAGCATCGCATCCACGAACGGTCCGGAAAGGACCGTCAGCTCCACGCCTACCATCCCGCCGGCGCCCCGGACATCGGCCACCAGATCGGGGAACTCTGCCTGGAGATCGCGCATCCGCGCCAGCAGCAGCTCGCCGGAGACGCGGGCGTTCTCCATGGTCCCTTCCTTCAGCTCGTCCAGCACGGCGCTGCCGGCGGCGCAGGCCAGCGCATTGCCGCCGAAGGTGGTGCCATGCTGCCCGCTTCCCCAGATCGTCCCCAGCCGCTCGGTTGCCAGGATGGCTCCCAGCGGGAGACCGCCCCCTATTCCCTTGGCGGTGGTTACCAGATCGGGACGTACGCCGTAACGCTCGAAGGCGAAGAAGTCGCCGGTGCGTCCTCCTCCTCCCTGGATCTCGTCGGCGATGATAAGGAAATCATGCTGCTGGCGGAGTTCGGCGATGGCCGCCACGAACTCCGGATCGGCCCATCGCACCCCCCCTTCTCCCTGAAGAAATTCCATCACCACCGCGCAGGTCCGCTCGCTTACACCGTCGCGCAGGGCTTCGATGTTGTTGAACGGGAGCACCCTGGTATCGGGGAGGAAGGGGCCCATGCCGTCCTTGTAGCGCGGCTTGTCCATGATCGAGAGCACGCCGTAGGTACGGCCGTGGAATCCGCCGGTAAAGCCGATGATCTCGCTCCTGCCGCGTGTGCTGCCGTAGGCCCGGGCCAGCTTCATGGCCCCCTCGTTCGCCTCTGTGCCGCTGTTGGAGAGGAAGGCGCGCTCGTAGCCGCTCATCGCGCAGAGGCGCTCCACAAACTCGATCTGCGCGTCCTGGTAGAAGTAGTTCGACAGGTGCGTGTAGCGATGAAGCTGCCGGGTGACAGCCTCGATGATGCGCGGATGGGAGTGCCCGAGCGCATTGACAGCGATGCCGCCGAGGAAGTCCAGATATCTGGTTCCGTCGGCCGCATAGACGTACATCCCTTCGGCGCGATCAACCTCGATGGGGAGGCGCTTGTAGGTTTGCAGGAAATGGGCGTGCTCGCGATCGATCAGAGACATTGCGGGTACGGTTAAGATGTTCGATTGGCGATTTCAGAGATCTTCGGTCCGGGGATATGCCTGCGGCAACCGGCTGCGGAGCCCCCGGCTGCCGATTGCGGGTTCCTCCTCGAACGACAAACCCCTAACCTCGGCGGATGCGAGGATAGGGGCCTGTAAACATGCTTCAAAGAAGAGCAAACTACCTGTTCTTCTTCTTATGACGATTCTTGCGGAGTCTCTTCTTCCGCTTGTGCGTGGCCATCTTATGGCGCTTCCGCTTCTTGCCACAGGGCATTGGTCGGCTCCTTTGAGATGTATGTTAACTGATTTACTACGGGTTAATTTTCAAGAGTCTCAAATATAAGAAAAACCGCGCGTTCAACAGCAAACCTTTGATGATTTGTGGGCGCAAGGGTTCTTCCCGCCGTTTCCGGGAGGATTCGGGGGGCCGCTCCTGCGGGGCTAGTGTGCCGCGGTTCCGGTGCTGTCGTCGAGAGCGCCGCTTTTCACGCCGTTGAGCACTTCGGCGGCAAACTTGCCGGGACGGGAGCTGGGGTCTATCTCCACGGTCCGCTGGAGCCAGTACAGGGTGCTGTCGCGATTGCGCTTGGCGATATACATCATCGCCAGGTTGTAGACGGCGTTCTGGAACTTCGGGTCCTTCGCCAGCACGCCGTGCAGCTCCACGATACCGCTATCCAGGGCGCTGCTGCTGGCGATGGAGAAGGCCATATCGGTGCGGGCGCTCAGATTCTCCGGATGGACCTTCACATAGTCGCGGTACAGAGGCACCGCCTCGGCGTGGCGGTCGATATCGTAATAGAGGTTCGCCAGCTTCAGTTTGGCCTCGAGATCGGCCGGGTTGGCCGCCACGGCTTTCTCCGCGTCGGTTACCTGCTGGAGCTGCTGCGCGGTGGGCTGGGGAGCGGTTGCGGCGGGGGGATGTCCCTGCGGCATCTGCGCGCCGGGCGCCCCGTGCTCGCCGGCCGGCATGGGCGGTCCGGTCTTCTCCTCCGGGGTGGATACCAGCAGTACGATGGCGCCTATCACCACCGCTGCCACCGTCGATAGCAGGTAGTCGCGGGCGGCCGATGAGGGGATGGCGCGGCGCGGCGCGGGCTGCTGCTGCGGCTGGAGAGCCGGTGCGCCAGCAGCGGTGGCCGATAGAAGGCTGCCGCAGACGGTGCACTCGGTTGCTTCCGGTTCATTCTGCGCGCCGCAATCGGGGCAGGTGATGGCTCTGCCGGTTGCGCTGGCGGTTGCGCCGGAGAGGGGCTGGCCGGAGGCGGGCCCGGCTACGGCAGGGGCGGTTGCCGCCGGGGGGATGGGCGCTTCCGACGGGATTGCCGGGGCCGGGGTTTCGGCGGCGGCATCCAGCTTTTCGCCGCAGACAGGGCAGAGGAGATCCTCATCCCGAACGGTGCTCCCGCAGCTCGGGCAGTGTCTACTCATCGTTCTTGGTTTCCTTTGCTGAGGATTTGATTGCGCGGTCTACCAGATCTCTCAGTTCCCGCGAGACCTTGAAGTGGGGGACGAACTGGCCGTCCAGATCGACGACCTCGCCGGTTCTGGGATTGCGGCCGATACGGGGGGCGCGTTCCTTCACGCGGAAGGTTCCGAATCCTCTGATCTCGACATGCTCCTCATGGCAGAGCGCCTCGGCCACGGTCTTCAGAAAACCGTCGATCACGGCCTCCGTTTCCAGTTTCGTCAGCCCGGTGCCATCGGCAACGCGGTCTATGATATCCGATTTCGTCATAGCCGGTAAGATGCAAAACCGCTCGCGATACGCAATCGGATTTACCGGGCGCGGGTGCGTTGCAATACATTGTTCCAAATCGGCCGGAGCGGAAATTTTTCTCTATCTTGGCCTGATCTTTCCGCAGGCTTTGCGGTGCAGGGTGCCCTGTAGCGCCGGGAGGGAGCCACGGTTCATCCGCCGCGGCTTCCGGTGCAATCACGAACAATACGCAGAGGAGATCATGCGCTTCTTCCATCTGGCAATGCCGTTTCTTGCAGTCGGGTTCCTGGCGATCACCGGTTGCGATAACAACTCGGCCGATGATACGGCCACTACCGACAGCACGGCCGCTACTACCCCGAAAGAGGTCAGGATCGTGAAGGGGGAGCATGGCCCGGAAGCCCCGGATGCCAAGCTCACGGTGCTCTCCCCGGCCGCCGATGAGGTGATGACGGGCGATAGCGTGATGGTGCGGGTCAGCCTGGCCGGCGTCGATCTTTCCACTCCTACCGCCGGCGAGCAGTCCAAGGGGATCAACTACTCCAAGGACGGACAGCATATCCATGTCATCATCGACGACAAGCCCTATATGGCGATGTACCGGCAGGATAGCTTCTCGGTGGGACAGCTGGCCGAAGGGGCGCATACGTTGCGCGCCTTCCCGAGCCGTTCCTGGCACGAGAGCTACAAGACTCCGGGCGCGTTCGTTTCGCATACCTTCTATGTGAAGAGCAAGACCGGAACTCCCGCGCTTCAGACGGGGGCACCGCTCCTTACCTACAGCCGCCCGAAGGGGGATTATTCCGGCGCCGATGCCCAGCGCATCCTGCTGGATTTCTATGTCGCCAACGCGCAGCTCGGCGCCAGCCAGTTCAAGGTGGTGGCCTCCATCGACGGCCAGGTGAAGGATACCCTCACCGAATGGGTGCCGTATTATATCGAAGGTCTCTCCGATGGCGATCATACCGTGCGCCTGCAACTGCTCGGTCCGGACAACCAGCCTGTTCCGGGTGACTTCAACACGAGCGAGAAGACCATCCGCGTGAACCCGCCGGCCAGCACTACCGCTGCAAGCCCCGCTCCCGCCGCCGATACCGGCATGGCGAACATGAAGCACTGAGCGGGAGCGAGCCGATCATAGTTAGTAGGTAGTGGTTCGTGGTTGGTAGAGAGCAGTTCGGAGCTTGGAAGCCTTTCTTTCGGCTCGGTGCTCTTCAACTACTTACTACAGCCTACAGCGGCCGGCGCCTGCGGACTGCTGAGTATGAACTGCATGAATCAATCTCGATCAATCGATCCTGCGCGGAGTTCACCGAAAGGCGATCTCCGCGCACTCATATTCCAACCATACGAGAACCGATGCACGATCTGATTCTGAAGATGACCCATACCACCCTGCCGGTGGGGAAGATGCTCTGCCTGGGGAAGAATTATGAAAAGCACGCCAGGGAGATGGGAGGGGATGTCCCGGCCGATCCGGTGGTGTTCCTGAAGCCGGGCACCGCCCTGCTGCGGAGCGGCGGAACCGTGCTCATCCCGAAGATCTCCGCCGAGATGCACCACGAGGTGGAACTGGTGGTGGTGATCGAGCGCACCGCCCGGGACGTCAGCGAGGAGGATGCGATGAACTACGTGCTCGGATATGCCGTTGGACTGGATATGACCCTTCGCGATCTTCAGAGCATCGCCAAGAAGCGCGGCGAGCCGTGGGCCATCGCCAAGGGGTTCGATACCTCCGCGCCGATCAGCGAGGTGGTACTGAAGGAGCAGATCGCCGATCCGCACGCCCTGCCGCTGAAGCTGGCGGTGAACGGCGAGGTGCGCCAGCAGGGCTCCACCGCCGATATGATCCTGAAGATCCCGGCGCTTATCAGCTACCTCTCCAGAATCTTCACGCTGGAGCGGGGCGATTGCATCTTCACCGGAACGCCGGAAGGAGTAAGCCAGGTGGTGGCCGGCGACCGCCTCGTTGCCGAGATCGAAGGGGTGGTGACGCTGGAGGTGACGGTGGGAGAGAGGGATTGAGTATAAGAGGGTAAGGGGGTAGGAGAGATGTAGTGACGATGTGGGGAAGGGGATGTCCCCTCATGCTCCGATGATGGCTGCCGGGTATCGAACGCCCGGTATGCCGGCTCCGTGGAGGGCACACGGCTGTAGCGCCGGATGGTGCCCTATCCTTTCTGGAAGCCCCGGAGGAGCAGTGCTGCCGGTGCGGGGACAATCCCACTGAAACCCGATCCGGTTCAGGAGTCCGGAGCCGAAGAGATTCTTGCAGGAGGATAGATGATGAACGATACAAAGGGTACCGGGGATACCTATGAGACGCGTGATCTGCTGCTGCGGCAGTTCGATATCGCCTGGGGATTGGCGGCCTACCATCTGGAGGGGCTGACGACCGGGGAATGCCTGTGGCGTCCGGCCGGGGAGGGACCCCATGTCCATCAGGACGGGGAAGGGAGATGGAGGGCCGACTGGCCCGATCGCGAAACCTACGACCTGGGCCCTCCCAGCATCGCCTGGACCACCTGGCACATCGGGTTCTGGTGGACCGCGCTGCTGGACGCCGCCACCGGCGGAGAGGGCGTTTCGAAAGATGATGTGATGTGGCCCGGAAGCGCCGGGGAGACCCGCGCATGGATCGTTCAGCTTCAGGAACGCTGGCGCGCTCTGCTGCACAACCGCACCGATCGGGAGCTCGCCTCGTCCGGGATGTGCAACTGGCCCATCCCGGACCGTCCGCTCGCCGATATCGCGGCCTGGGCCACCGTGGAACTGATGAAGAACGCCGCCGAGATCGGGCTGGTGCGGTTCCTGTATGCCGTCCGGCCCCAATAACTACCGGAACGGATTTCAGCCGGCCCGCATCATCGTTTCATCACCCCCATCTTTTTTATCTCTCCTCATCTCTCCTTCCTCATCTCTCTCCTCTTCCCACGCTCTCCATCATCATTCCCGGCATCATTCGCGAAGATTTCACCCCAGTATGAAAGATCCGGCCAATAACTCCCACACTCCCCCCCAACCAAGATCCGCGCAGATTCGCGGTTGGCATTCGCGAAGATTTCACCCCGGCATAAACGATCCGATCAATGCACCGCATCTCCCCCCAACCAAGATCCGCGCAGATTCGCGGTTACTCGGCGACCATCTGCCGGATGGCTTCGGCCATTCCCTCGGTATTCTTATCCAGCGCCAGCCGCCAGGTATCACCGTAGCGTTTCAAGGTGGAGACCTCCAGTTCCTCGACCTCCGTTCCATAGGCGTTCATCTTCATCCGGTAGAGCACATGCGCGGTATCCTTGCCCTCCATCACACTCCCTACCACGGTTGCGCGCATCGTGCTCATCAGCTCTCCCATATCCGATTTCCCCATCATATGGGTGAGGAATTTTTCGAACACCTGCGAGTCGGAGAGCTTCTTGAACTCCGCAGCGCTGTTCAATCCCATCAGTTCCTGTGCTCCCTCGGCCCCCTTGGGCGAGTCCATCAGCGGAAGGAAGACCGCTTTGAATCGTGCCAGCTCATCCGGGTGCATCAACTCCGTGCAGGTCTTCCAGTCGGCGTTCTCCATCGCGGTGAAATAGCGACCCGCCACCTGTTCCGGGCTCTGCGCGGCCGCGCCGGAGCAGGCAAGGATGAACAATGCCGCCGAGGCGGAAACGATGGTGCCGGTATATCTGAGTGAGAGGAGCATTGCCTGTTTCGGTATAGGTTGATAGATCTATTACGCCAGCCGGTGCGCATAGCGGATCTCTCCGCTGGCATCGTGGAAATGGAGATGGATTGCCTCCTTGGTAACTCCCATCCAGACGTAGCCCATGTTGGTGGCCGCGTAGACGGTGTTCTCCCCCCAGGTGGTATCGCGGTGGCCGCCGCCGCCGCCGGAGACCAGATAGCTGACGCCATCGACCGGTTGCAGAAGCTGGATATCGTGATCGTGGCCGCAGAGGTAGAGGGGGACATCGTACTTTTTCAGGATCTCCTCGAATGCCCCGCGTATCCGCTTCAGATTGCCGTAGATGCCGTTGGAGTAGAGCATATGATGCCCGAACACGATCTTCCACTGCGCGTCGGAGGCGGCAAGTTCGCGGTCCAGCCAGGCGCTCTGCTCGGCGGCCACCCCTTCCACGCCGGTCTGCACGCGCTGGGTATCGAGCGCGAAGATCTGCACGCTGGTTCCGTCCGGGGCCTCCAGGCGCTGCGTATAGTAGCGCGAGGGGAAGCGCCACTGCGGGTTGATCTTGCTGTAGGCGATCTGCGCCTCCGGCTCCAGCTTGTAATCGTGGTTGCCGAGCGTGGGGAAGAACGGCTGGCGCAGGCCGCGGTCATGGTACATCTTCACGAACTTCCGGTCCCACTGCTCGTCGTCGGCGGAGGTGACGCCGCTGGGATAGATGTTGTCGCCGGTGGAGATCACGTAGTCGCAGCCGTGGCGCTCGGCGGTGCGTATCATCGCCTCGGCAACTCCCGCCTGTCCCTTGCCGCCGGTGCCCCAGTCGCCTATCACCAGAAACCGCATCCCCTGGGCACGCTCCAGGTTGAAGGGGGTGAATCTGGGGATCGCCTTGGCGTTCTTGACGGTGGACGGGCCCGCCAGCGCGCCCCACATCTCATGGAGGCGTTCGCGCGCGCCGGTGCTGCGGGCCATGAAAAAGGTGGAGGCCGCCATCGCGGATGACATCAGAAAGCTGCGTCGTTTCATCGGTATAACGGTATGGAGGGGGATGGCTCCCCGTTGTTGACAGGAGATGGGCGGCGGATGATCCGGAGCGGATTGGATCGTCGCATCGCAAAGATAACCTCCGGCAGGGAGATGGGCCAACCGGAGAAGCCATGGAGAGGTGGGTATGACGAACGGATGCGGCGGAACGTGGATGGGAGCGTATCGCAGGGGAAGATCTCCGGTGGCTTCCCTCGGCCAGGAGCGATGCCCCGATAGTGATGATGGTGATCAGGCGCGCGCGGCGGTGAATCAGTCCTGGCTTGCGGTAAAGTTCACCGCAACAACGACGGTGAAGAGGGGGGAGCGGTTCATGCCCAGCACGATCGTCCCCTGTACCGTACGGCGCCCGTTGCTGCTGAAGTGATGGATCGAAGCGTTTGCATTGTCGGATCGCGTGCTATGGTGCTCGGCGCCTTCTATCACCACCGTTGCGGCGGCGCCGTTCCCCTGGCCGGCGGTTCCCCCCATGGGGATGGTCCCCTCCGTCGCCACGTCATCCAGGCGTATCGAAAGCTCTTTCAGCCAGGAGGTCTTTCCGGGGATGGGGGCGCCGGTCATCGTCCGCTGCAATGTGATGCTGGGGGGCTGCGCCGTGGTATCGGCGCTGAAGCGCGAAGAGCCGACGCCGTACTCCCATTCCTCCACCAGAATGGAATCGGTATCACGGATGATCCGTACGCTGGCGGATACCGTGCGGAGCTTGAGCCCGTTGGTGAGCCGCGTTTCGATCCGCTCCGTCCCGACGTCGAGAGGAGAGGAGCAGGAGGCGAGCGCCAGCAGCGCGAGCAGTGGAATGATGCGCAGCATAACTATTCCGGGTTACATGAACGGTACGTACGGCATGGCGTTAGAAATTCATCCTCACCCCGTAGCTCATCCCGTACTTCGGCGTGAAATACCAGTTGCCGCCATAGGAATATGCAAGGGTCTTCAGCTCGCCGGATGCGAACAGCTCTATTTCCGGAGCGATAGCATAGGAGGCCCCCACGGCAATACGCCCGATCGGTCCTACACGCGTTCCGCCGGCGAACGCCTCGGCAAACGGGCGGAGATCCGATGCGGCCGGCAGGGAGAGACGGTAGGATGCCCCTCCCCAGAAAAGAACGGGATTCTGCTGGTGCAGGAGAAAATCGCCGTTCGGCAGCATCTCCTCGAAGCTCTGATAAAACTCCTCCTGTCCGGCTTCCACCCCTATCGATTCATATTCTCCCAGACGATAATATGCGCCCAGCGAACGGTCGCGCAACAACCCTTCGCTGGGGTTGGCGAGCGATGCGGGACGGGGTGCGAAGCTCCGGCTGCTCGTCTGCCGGTACTCTATCGATACCGGGGGGAGTGCGGAGCCGGCGGACTCGAATGCCGGGGGGAATTCCGGTAGCGGCAAAGCGTCGCGGCGACTGAGCGGCTCCGTATCGGAGGATGAGCTTTCACCACGGGGCATCTCCGCCCGGCGTGGCGTGGCAGCCGTTACCGAATGCGTGGGGATATGCGCCACGGTTCCGCTCCCGTTCTCCTGGCGGCTCCGTTGCTGCGCGGGCCTCCGGCCGCTGGCAATAGCGGTCTGCTGCACGGGCTCTGTAGCGGGGGCGGAGGCCGTTACTCCCTGCCGGGTTGCCGGATCATGGGCGAAGCTCTTCCCTGGGCTCCCTGCCGCTGGACCGGCGCTCGCCGGTGTGCCCGTTGCGCCGCTCTGTGCCGGGTGCGCAGCGGCCGGAGATGCCGTGCGGCTGGTTCCGGCATCGGCCGGCAAGCGGATATCCAGCCCGAACATCGCCAGCGCCATCAGCAGCGCGCCGATCACGCCGCCGAAGATCCCCTGAAACGACCCGCGCAGAAATCCGCGCCCCGGCATCGCCGGCGGGGTACGCGTGGCGGAGGAGAACCCGAGACGTCGCAGAATCGCATCGCGCGATTCCGGTGCCGGAACGAACGCATCGATATCGTGAGCCGCCGATCGCCCCATCGCGATCAGCATCTTCAGCTCCGAACGGAGGTCCTCGTTGGAATGCAGCTCGGAGAAGAGCACGGTCTCCCCCTGGTAATCGAGCGAGCCATCCACGAAATCGTGGAGCAGTTGTTCGTATGACATTGCCTGATTCCTTGCAACTCGGAGTTCTCGGTAGTCTTCGTTGGTCTTACTGCAATTCCCGGATGCTCGCTTCGAGGATCTTCCTGATCTTCTGCCGGGCCCGGAACACGCGCGACTTCACATTTCCAGGCGTGGAGCCGGTCAGCTCGGCTATCTCCTCGTACGACATATTCTCGTATTCCCGCAGGATGAACGCTTCGCGATACTCCAGGTTGAGCAGCTTCACCGCATCGGCTATCATCCCCAGCAGTTCCCCCTGTTCCAGCGAGTGATCGGCGCCGGCCGCCGGCTCCACTCCCTCCAATGATTCGGTTTCCGGCCCCCGGTCCCTGATCCGGTTCAGCGAAAGGTTCCGGGCGATCCGGAACAGATAGCCGCTCAGGTTGCTCAGTTCCCGCTGCTGGCGCGCTCCGGTGAAGAACCGTACGAACGTCTCCTGGAACACATCCTCGGCCTCCTCCCTGTTGTCCAGAATCTTGAAGCAGTAGGCGTGGATGCGGGAACCGTAGCGGCGGTAGATCTCCTTGAAGGCGCGCTCGGCATCGTTCCCCCGGCCATGCAGCATGGCGTACAGTTCCCCCTCGGAGAGCTGCGTGAGATTCGATCTGGAGAAGAAGGAGCGCATATCGGGATGTTGCGTGAAGCCGCGGAACCGGGCTTGCTCATGAGCCCTTACGGGATTAACACGGAAAGCGCCGGATCGGTAGCAGGATGGTGAAAAAAACTTTCATGAGGCGAAAGTCATTCCCGTATCTGCAACGCAACGGGGAGTTTTGTGTTGGTCCTGGTTGAGATATGGTTCGGCTGATCATATTCCGCCGGAGCCATATCATAACTATTCACCCGGATGATGCCAGTGGTGCGCGGGCGCCGAGCCGGCATCGTCGCGAAGCGAAGAGAGGAGACCATGAAGATCTTTCATCCGAGTGCCGGAGCACTCATCATGATGCTGGGACTATTTCTATCAGCCATGCGGACTCCCGTCCTTGCGCAATTGGAACAATGTTCTCCGACCGAAGCATGGCTTCCAGTCGGGCTCGGGCTGCCGGGCAATGCGATGCGTGCCGAGATCCTGAACGACAAGCTCTATGTGCTTGCAACTACCACTTCCTCCCCTTCCTTCCCTTTTGATTCTGTCGGCCTGTTCACCTGGAATGGAACCATGTGGATACTGGTCTCGGATTTCAGGGTGGTTTACCACGAAGTCTTCGACATGCAAGCCTATGACGGCTACCTCTACATCAGCGGGAATTTTCAATCCGTCAACGGCATTCCCGGTACCGACGGGCTGGCCCGATGGGATGGCACGGCCTGGAGTGCGGTTCCCGGCAAGCCGGTGGATGAGGCGATCAGCGCAGGATATAAGAACAGCGATTATCCCCTGGCGGTCTACGATGGGGATCTGTATTCGATGATCTATAGCAGTCCGCCCAACGACAGGCCGTCTCTGGCGATCTGGAATGGCACCTCCTGGCGTATTGTGGAGATCCCGTCGGATTACAGCGGGATGACGTCGTTCGCGGAGTTGAACGGGGCGCTGTATATAGGGGGATTTTTCGATCGTACCGGCGGCGCCGATGCCCACGGCGTCGCGCGGTGGGATGGTACCGGATGGACGACCGTGAAACAGAAGGGACTGGAGGAGGTGGATGGGGTCTGGTCGATATTCACCTATCAGAACCAACTCTATGCTTTCATCTATGACTACGACAGGATCGCTCCCCCTGTGATGCGGCTGGATGGGGATGAATGGCACCCACTACCCGAGCTTTTTCCTCGCTCGACCTATTATGATATGACGTTCAGGCGAGGGCCGATGGCGGTGCACGATGGCAAGCTCTATATGGAGGGATACAGCGAGGTTCTCAATGCGGGGATTATCATGCGGTGGGATGGAACAAATGCGGAACCTGTCATACAGCTGAACCACTGGGGTTATTTTTTTATCGACTACAAGGGAGAACTGTATACCGGAGGAGGATTCACGAGCGGTTGTAATCAGCCTCTCCCCTATGTCGCCCGTCTCTGCACCGAGTGCACTCCGGTGAGCGGGCGGGTAATGGTTAAACAGTTCGCTGATTGTGCCGATGATTCCCTGGCCGTGGGTGACCCGGGCAGGATCGTGCGCATCGCTCCCGGCCCGCGATATGCAGTCACCGACGACAACGGCGCATATAGCACGGTGGCAGGGCCGGGAACGCATCGGCTACGGTTGCTTCCCACGAAACGACACTGGGAACAGATTTGCCCGCAGGACGATGCGGAACGACAGGTAACCGTCACCGATCCTTCGGTGCAGGTCTCGGGGATGGATTTTACCGTGTGGCCTATCTACAATCGCCGTGATCTGGCCGTGAGCATCGCCGGAACCAGGGTGCGGCCGATGAGCACTACTCGCTATACGGTTCGATGCAGCAATCCCGGTACGGTAATCATTCATGGAAGTTTGCTTTTCTTCAGTTATGACGAGCATTTGCTCCGCCCGGAGAAGATCGTTCCGGAACCGTCACGGAGAGCCCCCGGAATAATCGGATGGGATCTAGCGGATCTTTCCCCCAGCGCAAGTATGGATTTTACGATCGATTGCATGGTGCTCCCGGCGGTGCGGGAGGGGGATCTTGTTTGTACAGGAGCCATTGTCACAAATCCTGGCGACCTGTTCCCCCACGACAACCGTGATTCAAGCTGCGTCGTTGCCGTGAACAGCTACGATCCCAATGATCTTGCGGTGATGCCGGCCGGCACCGGAGAGAGCGGCCAGCTTTCCGCGCGCGATAGCGTGCTTACCTATACGGTCCGTTTTCAGAACACCGGCACCGATACCGCCTACCGTGTGGTGGTGGTGGATACGCTCAGTCCCAATCTTGATCTGGCATCGCTGCGGCTCGGCGTATCCAGCCATCCCTACCGGCTGAAGATCATCAACGGCGGGGCACTGATGTTCATCTTCGATGGTATCGATCTGCCCCATCAGGGGGCAAACGATCCCGGAAGCCAGGGCTATGTGAAATTCACGCTGGCGCTTCAGGAGGGGCTGCCGGTGAATACGCGGATCGCGAACCGCGCCGGTATTTATTTCGATTACAACGAGGCTATCATCACCAATACGGTGCTCTCTACCATCGGAGCCCCGGCAGGCAGCGTCACCGAGGAAGCGACGGCCACGGAGGGGATGCGGCTCTTCCCGAATCCCGCACAGGGTACGCTCTACCTGCGCGGTGGGATAGTGCAGGGAAGTACGATGCGGATACATGATATGGATGGACAGGAACTGCGCTCGGTGCGATATGATGGGGGCGATGCGGCGATCGATCTCGATGGCCTGCCGTCCGGCAGATATCTGGTCTCGGTGCAGACCGGGACGGGACGCGAGCTATATCCGTTCATGGTGGTTCGCTAAGGGGCTTCGCGCGGTGTTGTACGCCATACATCCGGCGGATGCTCCCTTCGGCGTCCTCTGTTGATACTACCGAGGGGGAACGGCTCTCCGGTGCCGTTCCCCCTCGGTCATGCGTGGCGATAGCGAAATCATATCATCCTGAAATTCCTGGCATCGAATCTCCTCTCCGCCATCGTGTCATTGTTCGCTTATGCGTCCGCAGGGAACGGCGATGCCGCGGCCGTTTCGCTGCGGCGTCCGAATAATCTTCCGCTCACCTGCGCGAACAGCACGTCGCAGCCACGGAGAAATTCCCCCGGAGAAACGCCGAGCGCCCGCAGAAGCTCCCGGTGATCGAACACCACCGCAAGAAATGCCATCTGATAAAATCCCCATAATCCGGCGTGGAGCATTCGCTGTAGAATACCCGGCTTCGGTTCCAGCCATCTACGCAGCGTGTCGCAGTGGAATTCCAGATGCCGGGTCTCGTCGTGAACCATCTGGCCGAAAATGGCTTTCAGTGCCGGATCGGCTATGCCCTCATGTAGTACCTGGTAATAGCGCATGGCGATCATCTCGGCTATCAGAATTACCGCCAGCTCCACGTGCAGGCCCATGAACCGTCGCGCCACCACAAAACAACCGTGGCTCCAGTGGCTCTCCAGCAGGGGAGCACCGAGCGTGGTAAGAACACGATCGAGCGTTTTGGAATGGACCTCCTCCTCTTTCAGAAAAAGATCGATGGCGGCGGCATATTCGCCGTCTCCGGTGGCGGCGGCTCCACGGCGCATATGAACGCCATCGCCGCTTTCGGCTATCTGAAATCGTTGCAGCGAGCGCACAAGCGGTGCCCGCAGCTCGGGGCCGATATGGATGCCGAGTTCCCAGGGTATGGTTGCCCTGTTCATTCTGTTCTGCTCGAAATAGTTCACCCAGTTCATGGTACTTCCTCCGGTTGATTCGTAGAGCATCGCAGGCAGATGCACGTTCCTGTCCGATGCTCTGCAATGGTACGCCGGGGGTGCTCCCATATTCGACGCTTCAAGGCGGAAATATCAGGCACCCGAGTGCTTGGGCGAACAGCGGGATAATATTCGGAATAATTGTGATGGTGATGGTCGGTGATATCCGGAACGCTTCCGGCCGCGATTATTGTGAATACAGAGGGGAAGAGAATATCAGCGCTTCTTAGTGCTATCGTACAGCGTGGGCCGGTGTTCGTCTGCGGGATGCGTATGGTTCTCAGGTGAAGTCCTGACAGGAGCGATTTACGCAAAGCCGCAGAGCCGCCAGGAATATGCCGAAGAGAGATAAGTGCTTCTGCTCTTTTCTTCTCTGCGTTCCTTTGCGTCTTCGCGGCTTTGCGTGATGCGGGTTACGGCAGGCCGGGGTGGTGATTTCCGGCGGATATATATCGATTATTATTGCCGGAATATCGCCCTGGCTATGGGATGGAACTGGAAAAAAGTCAGTATGGCGATACCGGCACCGGAGATGAGATGGCTGCGGTGATGATATCCCAGAGAGCCATATAGGCGTTGCTCCAGCCGTCGTGCCGGAAAAATTCAGCGCTGCTGGTGGGATCTCCGATAAACGGGCGGAGCGACCATCCCATCTGGATTCCGATAAATCCGTAAAGAATTCCCCAGAGCATTATCATGCGCCGGTGGCGGGCGTTCCGTTCTATCAGGGAACGATATTTCCTTCGCACATGAGGGAAGATTCCCATGCTCGCCACGGCGAACACCAGCCCGTTGAAAAGCACAGATGTACGGTAATCGGCGCCCGATGCATACCAGAGGAGGGTGAAGGGGGCCAGCGCTCCCAGCAGCACCGAAAGTGCCGACTGCGCCGCCACGAGCGTTCTCACCACCGTCCGGAAATCCCCGCCCAGCCCGGCCATCGTATTGAAGACGAAAAAACTGGGAAGGCTGATGGCGAAGGTGGCGCCCAGCAGCAGCGGCACCTTCGTTGCGGAATACGCTACCTGGAGCCACTGGCCCGAAGCGTTCCCGCCGAACCACAGACCGTAACTCCCCATGGCTCCGCCATACAGCAGCATCAGCGCCAGGGCGATCAGAGCATGCGCCGGGCGCACGGCCGAGGAGCTGGCCGAGAGCATTTCCTCCACCCGTGCAACGAGCCACGCTCCCTCTCCCGGCCGCCGCAGGCCATGCTGCTCGCGGATGCTCACGAGAGCAGATCCCCAAGGGCGCGTATCACCGCCTCGAAGAAATTCGACTCGCGCGGGCGGAACCATTCGAACGGCTGGTTGGGATTGCCGAGGAATGGGCGCATCACCCAGCCCAGCTGCGCTCCCACCAGCGAAAACATCCCCACCCAGATGGTGAACACCAGCTTTACTTTCGGCGCAACCTTCACCACCTCCGTTGTGGGCGAACCCCCGGCGGAATCCCCTGTCTCATCCCCTTCCTCCGATGCCGGGCCCTCGGGGGCCAGGCCGCCGATTTCCCGGGCGAGCATATCGGAGTGGGCCTTGCCGGCAGCCGGTTCGTGCTCGTGTACCAGCAGTACCTCGGTTTCATCGATCCCCGACATCGCCTCCAGCCCGGCCTGGGCCACCGTCAGTTTATGGAGGGTCACGAAGAGAAATCGCAGCCCCAGCGCGCCGGCAACCGCAAACACCGCCACATTCAGCAGCAGCATGAAGCTGTAGCTGGTGGTGCTGGCCGAGAAGAATGCCACGATCGGACCGAGCGAGGCGAGAATGGCGGTCATCACCGCGAGCGTGGCGATCATCAGCCTGAGCACCGATCCGGCCTCCAGCCGCGAGCCTATCAGGCCATTGAACACGTAGAGCGAGGGGAAGGTGATGAAGAGCGTCAGGAAGAAGAGCAGCGGCACCTTCAGCATCGTGGCCGCAATCTGCCGTAGCGCATCCGGCGAGGAGTTGAAGATGGCGTAACAGGCCATGCAGAGCCCGTAGAAAAGCCCCAGCACCAGAACCAGCAGCGCCAGATCGGCCAGCGGGAGTTCCACCCGGCCGAATCGGAGCGCGGCCAGCTTTGTGGCATCTCCCCGGAGAAGCCGGTCGAGATGGCGTAGTGAGTATAACATGAGCGTTCGCAGGTAAGAGTTTCTACAACCGGGCGGATGCCCCCAGGCACCGGCCGGTGACCAGTCACGCCGCAATGCTACGATGGAGGCGGTTCTCTCTCCCGCACCCTGAAACCGGATTTCCGCGCACCTGAGTGCTTTGCTTGCCAAGGGCGGGGGCTCTATGTTGTGGCCGTTGGTGGTAGCCGGGTTCCCGGTTGGCAGCCGGCCGCCTTCGGCCGTAACTCTACGTGCCCACGGGAACGCTTCTTCGCCTATGGCTGGCACGACATCTTCCGTACACTCTCGTTACGCCCTTCTCTATGCTCTCTGCGTTGAATCTTCTTCTGGTCGAGGATAATCCCAAGCTCCGCCCGGCGCTCAAGGCGGGACTGAATGCGTCCGGTGCGGTTGTGGTGAGCTACGACTGCGATACCGGGGAGCGGGCGCTGGAACATTGCCTGGAACATGCGCCGGATGTCATCCTGATGGATGTGCAGCTTGCCGGGGCGATGAACGGTATCGAGGCGGCCGTGGCGATACGCCGCGAGTTCCCGCGTATGCCGATGGTCTTCTATTCCATTCAGGATGACGACGACTATTACAGGAGCTTCCGCCGTTCCGGCATCCTGAGCCATTATTCCTATGTGCGGAAATCCAACTACCTGCTGCCGGAGATGATCGTGCCGCTGTTGCGCGATGCGGTTGCCGGCCGCAGCTTCATCGATCCGGAGATCGAGTCGCGCGTGCAGGAGGTGCGCCACAAGGACGAGCGCTCGCCGATGGCGCTGCTGGAGCCGAACGAACAGGCGGTAGCCAAGATGCTGGCGCGCGGCATGAGCAACGAACAGATCGCCGCCCGCTACGGGTTCCGCGACAAGCGGACCATCAGCCGCACCAACGGGCAGATCTATGCGGCGTGGGGACTGAACGATACCACCACCGACGAGAAGGTGGCCCGCACCCGCGCGGCGCTTATCGTCCGCGAGGAACGGATGATGCTCTGGGATGAGGATGGCACGCCGAAGATCCAGAACGAACGGGGGGAGTGGGTGCCATGGAATGGATGAGCGGCGACACGGTTCTCAACTGGGCGCTGATCGCTCTCTCCTCGTTCAACACCATCATCCCGGTCTGGCTTGGGCTCACCGTGCTGCTGAACGCCGAGCGGCGGGCATGGGGGATCTGGCTTGCCGGCGGAAGTCTTCTGGCATCAGGCGTCTTCTTCATCTTTCACACGCTCCTTCTGGAAGGGAGCCTTTTCTATTTCCGCCTGGCGCTCGGGCCGATCTGGGATTTCCGCTGGCTTCCGATCGTGGCGCTGCCGCTGGCGTGGTACTGCGCCATGCTCTGGTTCGCCGGGTTCTGGGAGAAGCCGGCCGGTCCCCTGCATCGGGTTCATCGTCCGGCGCTCTGGTTCACGGTTCTTCTGGGGCTCTGCGTGCTTGCCCTGCTTCTGGTAGTGGATCGTCTGACCGCCGGGGGGAGGCCGGGTTCGGGCGATTCCGGTGGTATGTCCGCGTGGGGGATTCCGCTGCAACTGATCCTCTATCCGTTCTACATCATCTGCTGTTTTCTCTTCTCCCTGCATGTGCTCC
>JBMDXA010000240.1:0-1205 GCA_048594725.1 Candidatus Kapaibacteriota bacterium | reverse complement strand
ACCGCTGGATTCTCTCGCGATTCCACTCGGCGCTTCAGGATATCGAACAGGGGCTGGCCGACTACCGGATCAACGAGTATACCCGGCTTCTGTACGATTTCGTCTGGAGGGATTTCTGCGACTGGTATGTGGAGCTGCTGAAGACCGAGATCAACACGAGCGATGATCCGGCCCGCTCGGCGCTGATGATCCGCTTCGCGCTCGGCCTGTTCGATCATACCCTCCGGATGCTCCACCCGATCATGCCGTTCGTGACGGAGGAGCTGTGGCAGAATATGACGGCGCGGCAGAGCGGCGAGTCGGTGTCGGTAGCGGCATTCCCGGCGGCCAACCCGGTGCTGGTCTCGGCCGATGTGGAGCGCCAGTTCACCATCCTCCAGGAGAGCGTCGAGGCGATCCGCCGCATGCGCAGCGAGGCGAACGTTCCGCCGTCGCGGGCGGTGGATGTTACCATGCGAACCGCCGATCCCGCCGATTACGATATGCTTGCCCGCAGCAGCGAGCTTCTGCGCCGCCTGGCCCGTATCGATGCGATGATGATCTCCTCGGATGCAACCAAGCCCCGGCTTTCGGCCACGGAAGTGGTGCGCGGCGTGGAGATCCATGTGCACCTGGAGGGGCTGATCGATGTGGAGAAGGAGCGCGCCAAGACCGAAAAGGAGATGAACCGTCTGGAAGGGCAGATCCGCGCCACCGAGGGGAAGCTCTCCAACGACAAGTTCGTGGCAAACGCCCCGGCCGATGTGGTGGACGCCGAGCGGGAGAAGCTCCGGAGCTATCGCGAGACCGTCGAGAAGCTGCGCCAGACTCTGGAGCAGTATACGGCAATGGGATAGCCGCAACACACTATGATGGCATCATATAAAAGGGCCGGGAGTATTCCCGGCCCTTCGCCATATCGGCCCGAGGGAGCACCACACTCCGGGCTTTTACGGCGTATTTTCAATTGAGGGAAAGGGGATGAGTATTCCCGGCGTGCGCTGGTGATTCTTGTATCGGCGTTCAGCGAAAAGATATTCTCCGGGGCGATAATACGCTCTTTTCCGGCCGGCGCGGAGTACATATCTGTGTACCCCCTCTGCGGGGTACCATTAATCACCCTACGAATGGCAGGCAATTCCTTGCGGATTTTCTATCCGCCATATCAGCCTCGGCCGGCGGATCATCGCCCAGCAAATGCAGCAGTACGGTATGGTGGCAGGCAA
>JBMDXA010000024.1:0-104222 GCA_048594725.1 Candidatus Kapaibacteriota bacterium | reverse complement strand
TGGTCGGTGCCGACTGCGCCGAGAGCCAGGTTGCTGCTGCCGATCACGCTATCGGCGATCGTCGGGTTCGGGTAGGTGCCGCTCAGGTCACCACCCGCTGCGCCGCTCGGCGGGAACTCCGTCGGGGCATTCGTGATCTTCGAGTAATCGACATCCGTGATCTTCGCGTCGGTAACCGCACCGTCAGCGATCTGGTCGGTGCCGACTGCGCCGAGAGCCAGATTGCTGCTGCCGATCACGCTGTCGGCGATCGTCGGGTTCGGGTAGGTGCCGCTCAGGTCACCGCCTGCCGCGCCGCTCGGCGGGAGGCTGGTCGGTACGCCGGAGAGCTTCGAGTAGCTGATGCCGTTGGCGACCTTGTCGTCGGTCACGGCGCCATCGGCGATGTGATCGGTGCCGATCGCGTTGGCGGCGATGTTGCTACCGTCGATCACGCTGTCGGCGATCGTCGGGTTCGGATAGGTGCCGGCAAGGTCACCACCTGCCGCGCCGCTCGGCGGGAACTCCGTCGGGGCGTTCGTGATCTTCGAGTAATCGACATCGGTGATCTTCGCATCGGTCACAGCGCCATCGGCGATATGATCGGTGCCGACCGAGCCAGCGGCCAGCTTGCTGCCGGTCACGGAGCTATCGGCCAGCTTTGCCGTCGTCACCGCACCATCAGCGATCTCGGTGGTCGTCACCGCGTTGGCGGCGATCTCCGGGTTCGGGTAGGTGCCGGTAAGGTCACCGCCCGCTGCGCCCGAGATAGGCATGCTGACATCGGCAGCCAGCTTGGCCTGGGTGATCGATCCATCGGCGACTTCATCGGTTCCAACGGCGCCAGCGGCGATCTTGGCCGAGGTAACGGCATCGTTGGCGATGGTCGGGTTCGGATACGTGCCGGCCAGATCACCACCTGCTGCGCCGCTCGGCGGAAGGCTGGTGGGCGCGCCGGAGAGCTTCGAATAGCTGATGCCGTTGGCGACCTTCGCATCGGTAACCGCGCCATCGGCGATAGTGCCGGTACCGACGGAGCCAGCGGCCAGCTTGCTGCCGGTCACAGAGCTATCGAGGATCTTTGCAGTGGATACCGAGCCATCAGCCAGCTTCGCGGTGGATACCGAGCCATCAGCCAGCTTCGAAGTGGATACCGAGCCATCGGCCAGCTTGGCGGTGGTGATGGCATTGTTGGCGACCGTCGGGTTCGGATAGGTGCCGGTAAGGTCACCACCCGCAGTGCCGCTCGGCGGGAGCGAAGTCGGGGCGCCCGTGATCTTGCTGTAATCGACGTCCGTGATCTTCGCGTTGGTCACCGCGCCGTTGGCGATATTTCCGGTGTTGACCGCGCCGGTAGCCAGCTTGCTGCCGGTAACCGCGCTATCAAGGATCTTCGGAGTGGAAACCGAGCCATCGGCCAGCTTCGAAGTGGATACCGAGCCATCAGCCAGCTTCGCCTGCGAGACCGAGCCATCGGCCAGCTTGGCGGTGGTGATGGCATTGTTGGCGACCGTCGGGTTCGGATAGGTGCCGGTAAGGTCACCACCTGCCGCGCCGCCCGGAGGAAGCGAGGTGGGGGTGCCGGTGATCTTGGAGTAGCTGATGCTGGAGACCTTGTCGTCGGTGACGGCGCCATCGGCCAGCTTCTGGTTGGTCACAGCGTCGTCGGCGATCTTCGGGGTCGTGATACCGAGCTCGCTGACACCGATCTGCGGCATGGGTCCGAGGCCATGCGTGATGGAGATGGACGGATCGAGTGCAACGATCCCCTGAATGCCACCGGTGCTGGTGCTCGTGGAGATCGTAAACCTGTTACCCGTCCTGGTTACCGTTGCACCTCCTGCACCGACGAGTTCCACATCACCGGTGGCGCCATTGAGGCTGGAGATACCATCGGAATTGATGGTGACGGTATTGCCCGACTGCGTAACGGTAGTATTACCCGTTCCCACCAGGTTCACCGCGCCGCTGGCTCCGTTGACGCTGGTGACAACGCCGCGAGCGTTCGGCGAGAGCGAATCGGCAACGTCGGCAAAGGCCGCGCGCATCGCATAGGAACCGGTAGTAAACGGAGTGCGGGGTGCGAACTCGGGATTAGTCTCGAGGCTGATTCCGAGGTAGTACGGGCGGTCGAAAATGAGCGTATTCGGCAGCGGGGTCACCGAGCCGATATTGACGTTGAAAACGCCGCGCACGAACCGGACGGTCTGGGTCTCGGTATACAGCACGCTTCCCCCGTTTGCTGCATCATAGATGCGCAGGGTCATGCTACGCTCGCCATCAGGAATGGGCTGCCCGGTGAGATCGGTAAAGACACCCTGGTAGGTGATAATCTTCGGGACCTGGGCTACACCTTCACTCACCACCGCGAAGGTGAACAACGCGAGTGCAGGTAGAAAGGACCTTTTCATAGGATATTTTTTGAGTTGGGTTGATAGGATATTCAACCTCGGAAAACCGGTTTATGCTGGACGCCGACCCGGTTTTCCGCTTTACCAATTACTGTACTACCACCATTCCGATGGTCTTGGCAGTCCCGTTAGCGATCAGGCGTGCGGTGTAATATCCGGACTCGAGCTGATCGGCGCTGACGGTTAGAGTAGTAATTCCGGCCTCGTGCACACCTTCTGCGAGTGTGCGTACTTCGTGCCCTACCTCATCGAAAAGCTTGAAGGAGATATTCATGCTTTTCGGCAGATAGAACCGTACCTGGGTGGTTGTCGAGAAGGGATTGGGAACGTTCTGGTATAATGCCACGCCCGCGGCCACAGCGCCGGGAACATAGTCAACACCGGTGGTGCCGAGTACCGGCAACGTGTACCAGAATCCCTGTCCGGCCCAGTTGGAGCTGTTGGTAACCGGTCCGATAATCGACTGGCCGATCGTCCCGGCCATGATATTGGTGCCGTCCGTAGCAGCACCGCCACCGGTTCCGATCACGTACGATTTCAGCACGATCTGTGCGCTGGCCGATACGCTCATCGCAATTCCCAAGGCCATCAGTAGCAGATACTGCCTGGGCTTAATCATTTGCGCGACCTCTTTTGGGTTGGGTTATTATGTATGGGATACCCATCATTACCGCCAGGATGAGCGGATGATGGACTCTTTACCGCATGCTCGCATACGGAGTATAGAGGCAATAGGATGTCAGCCCGTACAAGGCACACGAATGCCTGAAGAGCATGAACTTGTCTGACGAGAAAAAGGAGGAATGACGAGAGAATTAGAGGATGTGTACGGAAATGATGGACCTCATTACCGTTGGGACATCTGGACCTCTATGGACCTCACGCATTACCGCGATCAGGGACTCCGCCCTGTAGGGGCGCCAATATACTAACAAATCGGCTTTACGCTACAACAACTTTTTTATTCGGTCGGGGGGAGAATCCGCATGTCAGTTCTGGATAAACTGCCGTGCGATATGCTGGCGCTATGGGACCTGTATCGAATCAGCCCGCTGCATCATGAACAATCCTGATGCCAGGAACTCGGACCCGAGAGCGATTACCAGGGGCCCCAGCCTGATGCGAAGTACCCCGCATCCGCTGCTGCCACAAGGATAACCGGCCGCAATTGTACTACATCGGGCGCTTCCAGGCAAGAGGCGATTGCTACAACGAGCGTAAAAATCGCATATCGATGCCGGAGGCAGCACCGCACCCCGCATGATACCGGAAATGATATTCCGGATAAACTTTTCGGAAAAATGTCCTGGCTGAAAAACTGGAGATATCCTGCTCTATCGCTGCACGGAAATCATGTGATATAATTCCGCGAGCATGGGATATTCATTTTCACCGATTTACGGGAGCCATATAATCCCGCTCTTTTTCAAGGAGGGGCTCACACCGCAAACACTCCGCCGGCACCAGTTCAACGCTATTGCCACCTGCTTCACTTCTTGCAGAAATTGGACCTCTGACAAGAAACGCACAATCGCAGACAAGGCATTTGTTCCCCGCTGTCTGTTCCACGCATCTGGACATGCATGAAATCATTACGTGAAGCATCTGAAGGAAGAGAGTTGAGGCAATATTCGCGGCATATAAGGCTGGACACCCCTCTATGCGCTATCGCGAGCAGATGGTAGTACCGCCACCGTCCGCTCCGCACCCGCTACTGGACGTTACGGGCGCCTATAGTGCGAATAATATATAATTGATCCATCTATTCGTTGTACATGGAACTGGACGTTTCCATGGTAACTACCAGGCAGAACACCGACCTATCATGTCTGCCCTGCATCCGCAGCTGGACGATACGGATGCGGATTCACGAATAATTCCGGATCAACACCACCCTCTTGACCGTATGGCAAACTAACTATGCGTTCTGAAACCTTGAAGTTATCGGGCGAGAGCCCCTCTCCTGTTATCGAAGGGCATGAACTACCTGTTCAGATAGTCATGCAGCAGGATATGGTGCCGGAAAAGGCTATTGAATTCGCCCTCCGGCTCATGGACAACCAGATAGTAGAAGTAAGATGATATCGTCGAAGCAGGGCCGTTCCGCAGGTACCTCTCTTCAAATTTCCGGCTTCGACGTATTTGCCGCTGACGCAGGCTGTGGTGCCCACAATGGGCACTGCAAACATACGATATGGGGTGAGTGTTGTCAAGCGGAGGAAATACTTTTTTCGGCACTGAATCATTTCCCGAGAAATAATTCCGCCTCAAAAACCGGCAGAATAATCGGGAAAATGCCGATCGGTTTTCCGTGTCGGAACATACACATACCGGGGGTGGCATGTCAATACCGAGCACAACTTTTTCTTACATGCTGAGAAAAAATTCCCTCTTGAATTTTCGGAATTAGCAGGAAGACAGGCCCGTGGATAACGGGCCGGGGCCGGCGGTTCCCTCCGGAATCCGGATTCCGCGGATGGCCCGCACTATCTGGACGGCCGGTCATAATGCCGGAGACATTTATCCTCCGGCCGCCATCCCGCACCAATATCAATTTGCGCTCTCCCCTGATTTATATTCTCCCCGCGTCACGATATGGGTGATATCATTTGCACACCGTGCGGGGGCCCGATAACTTTCCGCCGGGTTCATCCGTTGTACCGGCAGGCGCCGTTTGCAGCGGTCCGGCTGCTCCATCCTCCCCGTGTACGGCAAGAGAGGTGGCTCCGCCATAACGGAGGTCCGCTATTTCACGATGAAACATCCTTTCGCAATGAAATAGCCACGGGAGCGGTGTAACAGGAGCCAGCCATCCGGCACTTCTTATAAACCGACGGTACCAGGGGAGCAGCCGGCTGGCGGCCGGAGACGATCTGGCTCGAGTTGTGCAGATACGTTCCGATACCCGGCATCCTTCCCGGCTGTCCGATGTAGAGATATTCACAACGGAGGGCCTAGATCCTTTCTACCGCAGACGCCGGCCGCCGGAATACCCATCTATGGTCATGGCTCCCCCGCCCATGTCCCGGCATTCGGCTCCGGCCGCTGATGGGCTCATATCGTTCTTTCTCTGTAATCAGGGGTACAGCATGAATAACTTCTCTCTGATCGCCACACTTGCCAACGGGACCGTGCTCGATCACCATTTCGGAGATTGCCAGGATCTGCTGAAATGGCTGGCCGGGTTCGACATCGTGCCGGAGATGGCGAGCGCCGAAATCGTGGTTACTACCGACGACGGCCAGGTGGTCCATATCACCATCCCGAACGATCACAGCCACCAGGTCCGGACGACGATACGGGGGGGAGCTATCTAGGAGCATTCCAGCATACGGATACCATGGGGCCTGGCTCCACCGATCGGAGCATGGCCCGGGGCCCGGATAGCGGATGGGAGCCGGACCGGAATTTCCTCCGAAGCGCTGCCGCAGGGCGCATTCCGGGGCTGCCTACGGATATGAGAATGGCGCGCCCCGCTCTTCAGGGAGCGCGCCATTCGCGTTTACTGCATGCAGTGTGGCGCAGGCGGACATCGGGAAGCGATCATACTGTCCGCCGGCCTGCTGGGTTCTATACGGCCGGCCTTCTTACGGCGCGGGCGGCGCTCCAGAAGAGCCACAGAGCGATCGCAACCAGACCGCCGCAGACCGCGGCCACCCCAGGGAGCAATCCCAGATGAAACTCGTCCTTCCAGCCGGTGCTCTTGGTGCCGAACAGCGGATCGACGGTTTCCACCGGAACCTGTTCAACGGTGTAGATATAGGCCCCGTCGGCAAACCAGTAGATCACCACCCCGGCTGCTAGCAGGATCAGTACGATTGCGATTGTTTTCTTGCTCATGGCCGGATTTGATTAGAGTCCTGTGGATCCGAACAACTGCGCGCTGACGCTGATCTTCTCCCCCACCTTGCTGCCGACGGTCCCCTTGGTGCCGGCCACATTGTAATCGGCAAGGGCCACGGAGAAATCGGCGTTGAAGGAGACCAGATCGCCCGGAGCGCGCCCGCGGGTCTGTGCGTTGGCGTCGATATAGGTCACCTTGAACGGGATGGACATCTGCTTGCTGACGCCGTGCATGGTGAAGGTACCGGTTGCCGTCCCGGTTGCCGATTTGCCATCGACCTTCACGCCGCTCACCGAGCTGATGGTGAAGGAGATCTGCGGGTACTTGCCGCCATCCAGCCACTGTGCGCTACGGATATGGCCGTCGCGCGTGGCATTGCCGCTCTTCATGGTGGCAACCTGGGCCGAGATCGTCCCCTTGATGGTGCTGAGGTTCTTCGGGTCCAGCGTCAGCGTGCCGCTCACCCCTTCGGCGGTTCCCTTGATCTTCTCCAGAGGAGCATCGCTCGTCCAGGTGAACTGGTTCTTCCCCACCTTGTCGCTCAGCGTCACCTTCTTGGCACCGGAGGCGCTTACCGCCAGTGCCTGTCCCATCATCGAAGAGGTACCGAAGGAGAACACCGCGAGCGCGGCGGCGATCATCGAGATCTTCATTCTATTCATCGCCTGCATCCTTATCCTTGTCTGTACTGAAAAAGTATTGGTTGAATATTCTTCCGGCAGCCGGCCCGTGCATCGTCTCATGGCCGCGCACCGTAGCCCGCCGGGTTAATTGTTCGGGGCTCCCTTGTTCACCCATGCCCTGATCTGGCTGATCTGGCAGTCGGGAAGCCTGGCGCCCCCCTGCGGCATCGGGATAAACCCGGACTGGTGCGCTATGGCCCCCACCAGCTTGCCGTTATCGGCCACCGCCTTGACCCCGGCATATGTGGAGAGGATAATGCCGCCGGATGGAAAGGCGCCGCTATGGCAGGCCACGCAGTTGTTCTGGAGCACCGGCCGGACCGCTGCGGTAAAGGTGACGTTGACGGTATCGCAGCCGCTCGTGCCGGTGGAGCAGGTGGTGTTCTGCGCACCCTGCTCGATCCACTTCCTGATCGTCTCGATCTGCCCGGAAGTGAGACGGTTCATCGGCGGCGGAGGCATCCGGTCGTCGTTGTCATCCTCGGTGATAACATGGTAGATCTCGCTGTTCTGCGGGCGTCCGGGGCGCACCTCATCGCGGATTCCCTCGTAGCTGCTGAAGTCCTTCCCGTCGGTGGCGGTAAGCGCATCATGGCAGCCGCTCAGCGCGCAGCTGCCGGTGAAGATGGGCATCACATCCCGCTGGAAGCAGACGTTGGTATCGGCCGGCAGGGGCTTGGCGACCCGGATGTTCGCCCTGGCTATGGCCCTGGCATCGGCGCTGGAGACCGCCTTCACCACCACCGCAAGCGTATCGCCGGTGATAGAGGCCGGGGCCGTATAGAGCCCGGCGGCCGAGATGGTACCGGCACCGGATTCCACCGACCAGGCAACAGCGGTATTGGCGCTTCCGGAGACCGTTGCGGAGAACTGCCGGGTTTCCCCGATCATCACCAGGGCATCCGCCGGCGTTACCGACACCGTAACGGTCACCCCGGTTGAATCGGTGATGTCCGTGGTATCCGAAGGGTTCCCGGTATTGGGAGTTCCCACGGTCTGTTTGCTGATTTCGCACCCTCCCGCCGCCAGCAGCAGCAGGGTAGCGCACATATATGCACAAGCTATCGTAGATCTCATACCAGTAGCATCTTGTTGTCGCGATTCCCCCCGGCGCATCGCAGGATCTCCCGGCAGAAGGGGGGGAGTGATGGATATCGTTTCCCGGCGGCGGCGCTCCGGCCGTTCCGGCAGCCGGCCCGGCGGAGCGCCCCGATCTCAATAGAACGCGTGGAACTGCAGCGTATACTGTCCCATCCCGTACTCGTCATCCTCGAAGTAGCGGTACTCCGGGCGTATCTCCAGATACGGAAGCGGAAAGAACTGGGTGCCGATCACAAAGGAATTGGCATAGAACGGACCGGTGGAGACATGCTCGGTCAGCCCCCATTCGTAGCGCCACTCCAGGGCAAGCCACTGCGCAAGCTGGTAACTCCCCTGCACCATCAGGTTTCTGATGATCCGGTTCTCGGAGGTGCGCGTATACATCCCCTCGCCATAGATGGTGGCCTTGTCGGCGATGCCGATCCCCACGAAGGCGTTCATCATGCTGAACTCCTGATTGCCGAAGAAGGAGCCCCCCACCATGCCGTTGAGTCCCTCGTCCAACAGCTGCGGCCAGAGCATCACTCTCGCCAGATAGAGGGGCTGGGTGGAATCGATCGCCAGCTCCACCTTCTTCGAAAGGGACCGGGCGGAGAAGGCCCCCACGTTCACGGTCAGCCAGCGCTGCCCCTCGTAGTTGATCTCGGCCCCCCAGTCGTTGTAGTTCGGGGGGATGACCGGCACACCCAGATCGGCCGCATCGCGGCGCATGAACATGGTATGGTCGTCGTGCCGGACGCCGAAGCTGGGCTGGATGTAGCCGGCCCGGATGGACGGAAGGGTCACCTCCGGCTGGTACTGCACGGCGAACTCGTAATTGGTCTGGGCCACATAGCGGGTGGGGCCGGCATTGTAGGTGCCGTAGATGGCAAGCTCCTCGAACGGCGTTATCGCCACGCTGGGAGCAAGCTGCATCGGGATGATCTTTCGCGGGGCATCCGATGTGCGCCCGAGCTTCGCCATCTGCAACCGGGCATCCAGCCCGATGGTGACAAGCCCGTCCCAGAGCGTATTGGTTTCCGCCTCGTAGAGCGATTCCAGGCCGATATCGGCAGGCTGGAGAGCCCCTACCTGGTTCATGGTGCTCCAGCCGAGCTCGTTGCGGATGCCGCTCCCCTGCGGGTTGAAATGGCAGGCGGAGCAACGGGTGCCGGTCAGAAGAGAAAATCGCGGGAGGGCGCCGGCGATCTCCGCATGGACGCAGAGGAGCGCCGCCGCGAGCAGCACGGGACCGAGGAGCCGGAACGGCCCGCCGGACGAGGAGCCGGCTCTCTTCCTTGAAGAGTACGTCGTCGTTCTAATGGACATCACGTGAGTTTTACGGTGAGTTTCTTGGTAGCGCTGTCGAAGGTTGTGGGATACTTCTTCAGGGATGTAGTGGCCGGCCCGGTCTTTACAGCACCGGACAGATCGAACTGCGATCCATGATAGGGGCACGTTATGGTTGTGCTTCCGGCCGATGGAAGGCTGACCTCGTATCGCTCATGGGGACACTCCATCGAAAGCGCAAGATACTCAGTTGCCGAACTCCGCACTATCAGAAGGGGCTTTCCATCGGGCCCTTTCTGCGATGTCCGGAAAAATTTGCCGTCGGCATCGAGCGTGCTCACATCCAGCAGCAGATCCTCGTTCCCTCCGCCGTTGTTTCCGGGAGGGCTGGTGGATGCCTCGCATCCCTGGAGGATTGCGCCGCACCCCACCATGGTGGCACCGGCAAGAGCCATGGCGCAGTGTCCGAGAAAGGAGCGGCGGCTTTCTACGATCGGCAGGGGATTATTCTCCATATCACATCTTCCAATAAGTATGGCAAGAAGACCTTCATACCTCCTATGAACATTCAGACTGCCTGAATTGGACATCGTTAGGTGTGAAAACAATATATCGCGGAACAAATAATTTCCGCACGGCTCTACAGGGCTGATCCGCACCGTGTGCAATAGTACGCCACCGGCTGGAACACTCGTGCATTGCAGCGGGAGCAGACCCGCACGAGCCCGCCACCGCAACAGGCACAATAGGTATCGTTCCGGCAGGCGATCGTATCGCACGATGAGCAGATCAGAGGCCCTTCCATCTGTTCGGTTCCGCTCTCCTGTCCGTTCTTTCCCTTCTCGTTGTTCATAGCAGCGGCCACTCTGGCTGTTGGTTCCATCGGGAGACGGAAGGGCGCAGCCCGCCGTGATCCCACTGTACGCTCGGCCGGGAAGATATCGCAGCGGCATCACGCCTGTTCCCGGCGGCGTCACGAACCCGCGGGAAATCGTCACGGAGACCCGAAACTCCGCTTCATGATACGATGTAGTACGCATCCGCATATCCCATACTTGTAGCAGGCCCCGGCAGCATTCCATCTATGACATCGCGCACATTCCCATCGCCCGCAGAGATGAGTTCCGGCGGAACCGAGCTTCGCCCTCTCGTCGATTTCTTCAATCATGGCACGCTGCCGTTCGTCGGCCGGCGGGATCAGATCGACCGCATCGTGGCGTTCTGGCGCGCCACCGCCGAATCCAACGCGCTGAGGATGGCGCTGGTGATAGGCGAGGCGGGCGTGGGCAAAAGCCGCCTGCTGGAGGAACTGGTTCCCCGTATCGCGGCGGCCGGCGGGGTGGCCGTGCAGGCGAAGCTCTACCCGGGCTCCTCCACATCGCTTGCCCCCCTGCTTGCCCGTGCCCTCCGGTTCTCCGGTGCCGGACGCCATCTGCTCCGGAAGGAGCCGGAGGAGAATCTGCCGTCGGTGATCGCCTCGCTCCAGCGGCTGGCGCGGCTGCGGCCGCTGCTTCTGGTAATAGAGGATATCCACTTGCTGGAAGGGGACGCGCTGGCCGAGTGCGCCCTTCTTCTGGAATCGATCGCGGGCGAATCGGTGTCGGTGCTGGCTCTTGCCCGCCCCACCGAGCTGGGCGCGCGAGGGTTGATAGAGCGCTATCTGGTAGAGGAGATCGAGCTGGAAGGGCTCTCTCTCGATGATACCGGCGTGCTCTGGGAACGGCTGTTCGGGGTGCAGGGGGAACCGGAATTGTTGCAGGCCACCCACCGGGTAACGGCCGGAAACGCTCTTGCGCTCCGCTCGGCGCTGCGCGGGGCACTGAAAACCGGGGTTCTGGCCCGCGAACCGAACGGATGGGCGCCGGCGGTCCCTCTCCCCCGGTTCGCCGAGGCGCTGGAACGGAACGTCAGGCTGCTTTCCGAGGGGATGGCGGCACATCTCGGCCCCGAGGAGAAGGAGGCCGCCGAACGGCTCGCCACGCTGGGGGAACTCTTCTCCCGCGAAACGGCACAGAAGATGGGAGGGGTGAGCGCACGGATGATCGACCTGCTGGCCTTCAAGGGGATACTGGGAATCGCCAGCAGCTCGGCGGCCCCCGTTTCCGGCCCGGTCACGTTCGTTCCTCCCCTGGCATTCACTCATACGCTCCTGCACCGGCACTTCGTCCAGAGCGCCCCCTGCGATGCCGACGCGCTCTTCGGGGTGATAGCCTCCGGATGCACCCTCTACTCGGTGCTCCCCTATCAGCTTCTGGCCGAGAGCGCCGAAACCCTGCGGGCGGAGCCGGAAGAGATACTGGAGGTGATAGGCCGCCTTCTGGAAAGCGCGGTCCGGCTCGACCTCACCCCCGACTGGCCTCTGGGATACCCGGTCCTGGCCGCGGCGAAACGGCTTTTCGAGGCTCATGCGGGGAGCTGGGATGCCGCCACGCGCGATCTCACCGAGCTGGCCCTGGCCGACACCGAGCTTACGCTGATGCGCCGCGACGAGCATACGCCCGCGCTCACCCGGCTTATCGGGCGCATGCTGGAGCTGACGAACGATCCGGGCACGAGCGCCCTGCGGCAGCGCCGGATAGCCGCGCTGAAATATAGGGAACGCTCGCTCTGGCGCCAGGAGCCCGCCATCACCGCCGGGGTCTGGTGCCAGGTGGAGGAGCTGCTGGAGCAGGAGCCGGACCTCCGGTTCACCGAACAGTATATCCACTATCTGGAATCCGCCGCCGCCATCACCGCCGCCATGCCGGATAACGTCATGCTGCGGCGGATAGAAGGGCGGCTGAACGAGATCCTGGCCGCCGACGCCATCGGCGAGGAGCTGAAATGGTTTGCCCGCCACTCGGTGGCCCGGCACTTCGTGCAGGTGTTCGATACGGCGGAGGAGCTGGAGGATCGGCTGCGGCTGCTGGAGGAGCTCTCCGCCAGAGGCGACCGGAACCAGATCAGCCTGCTGACGCTGAAACTGCTGCTGTTCGAGACCACCGGGCGCTCCGAGGCGCTGCTGGAGGCGGTGGAGGAAATCCTGCCGCTGCTGAAAGAACAGGGAATGCACAAGGTGGCCGCCCACTACCGCCTGATCTATCTCTGCGAAGGACTCTGGCGGGGGGAGGCACCGGAGAAGGTGGAGGAGGCGATCGGCAGGCTCATCCAGGAATCCCCCCCCGCCGGCATGGCCCGGCTGCGGCTGGGAACCGGGGTGCGGCTGTGCAGAATCGGCACCCTGCTAGACAATATGGAGTGGACCCGGCATGTGATGCGGAGATTCGTGGATGCGCCGGGAGCGCTCTCCCCGCACGAGCGGGTTATCATGGCGATCGCCGGCGAGGCCCCGCGCGAGGAGCTGGAGGCGATCCTGGCCGATGCCCGGGAGTACCCCGGTATCATGGGGCTGATACGGGTCCTGCTGGGAACGCCCGATGCCGACCCGGCCGCTACCGAACAGGAAGTGCGGCGGGTGCTGGACTATCCCTTCCTCTGCAAGGAGGATCTGCTCAGCGTCTACGCCATTGCCGACCTGCTGGGGCGCATCCAGGCCGATCCGGCCATCGCCCCTCTGGCCGGGGCGCTCCGCTCCGATATCCACCAGGCCCTGGCCGGGGCGCTGCTCTGGCTGGAGGAGCGTTCATTCCATACCATGATGCGCCCGCTGCTGGCGAAGTACGAGCCGTATTTCAGCACACGGGAATTGAGCGGCTGGCGTGCGCGCCTGGAAGCCGTGGCCGGGCGGTTCCGCCTGGCAGATGCCGCACCGCGTACCGGCGGGCGCATCGGCATCTCCATGCTGGGCACCATCCAGGTGCAACGCCCCGGCGAGGAGCCGGTGAAGCTGCGCGGAGGGCGCCTGCGGGTGCTGCTCGGCCTGCTGGTGGCGAACAGAATGCTGGAGAAATCCCTCTCCTACAGGGAATTCTGCCGTCTGGCCGCCAGCGGCGAGGATGACCCCGAGCGGGCGCGGAAGATGACCAGCATGGCGATACTCCGCCTGAAGGAATCGGTGGGACCGGAGCTGCTGGATACCGAGGGTGATGCCCCGCAGCTTGCCATGGATGCCGTGCGGGTGGACCTTCTGGAAGCCTACCGCCTTCTGATCGATGCCACCCGCCTTGCACGCCACGGCGGGCTGATGCGGGCGCTCCCGATGGTCGTTGAAGCCTTTGCGCGTATCGGAGGGGAGGTGCCGTTCCCCTCGCTGTACGACGATTTCTTCGAGGCGATGCGGGAGGACTTCGAGTTCCATATGCGGGAGGCGGTGCTGGAAGTGGGGGGAGGATTGCTGCGCGAGGGGGATGCGCCGGGAGCCGAGGAGGCCTTGCGCTGCGGATTCGGCGCGATGCCGGGAGATGAGGAGATCACCGATCTGCTCTGCACCGCGCTTCGCATGCAGGGAAAACGAGCCGAGGCCGGACGCATACGGCTGCAGGCGGGAGAGATGGAGGAATAGAGGCCATATCGGCAGTTTCATTCAAAATGCGCATACTTGCAGACCGATTCACTCTTCTTGCCAGTATAGTTCCGGATAGATTCTCATGGCGGATACCCCTGAATTCCTTTCGCTCCTCACCGGAGAGATGATCCCCGTCTCCTCTCTGGAGTTCGCCACCAGCCGCAGCGGCGGGCCGGGGGGACAGAACGTCAACAAGGTGGAGACGAAGGTGGAGGTGCGGTTCATCGTTCAGGATTCCCCCTGGATCTCCCCGGAAACCAGGGAGAGGCTGATGATGAAACTCGCCTCCCGCATCGATAATTCCGGCGCCATCCGGATCGCCAGCAGCATCGCCCGCACCCAGCGGGGCAACAGGATAGCCGCGCTGGAGCGGCTGGAACTGCTGCTGAATGCCGCCCTGAAGCCGGAGAAACCCCGCGTTGCCACCGCCCCCTCGCGCGCCTCGAAGGCCCGCCGGGTGGAGACCAAGCGGCGCACCTCCCAGAAAAAGAACTCCCGGCAGTGGCGGCCGGGTGACGACTAGAACCACGAATCTTCGCGGATCTTGGCGGGCGGGGGTGGGGGAGGCATTTCCCGATCGCTCTACCACACATGAAATCTGCACGAATGAGAAGCCGCTAGAACCACGAATCTTCGCGGATCTTGGTGGGCGGGAGTGGGGGAGCATCTCCCGATCCCTCTACCACACATGAAATCTTCGCGAATGAAAAGCCGGTATCAAGCCGCATATCCGGGTTCCGTTCGGGCGGAGTTCAACTCCTCCCGCTTTAGTGTTCGCCGGAGTCGAACTCCGCGGCAACGTACGTTCGGACCGAATGAACATAGCGCGGATGATAGCCGGAGAGGTTCCCTCCAATCGTCAATCCCCCCTACATCGTAAATCGAAAATCTCCTCCCCCTTCTGTTCCAATCGAAAATCGTAAATCGAAAATCTCCTCCCATTCTCTTCCAATCGAAAATCTAAAATCGTAAATCGAAAATCGACAATCGCCTCAGCTCATCGGCGAGAGGTTGCGCTGCACATCGGTGCGATAGCCCTTGATGGCCGGCAGAAGTCCCGCGATGGCTCCAAGAACCACCACCGCGGCCAGCACCAGCGGCTCGAACGAATGGAACGCGAACCGATCTACCAGCAGCCCGGTCTGCTCCTGCACCATCCCCCCGCCCGCTATCATCCCGATATGCCCCAGCATCAGTCCGGCAAGCCCTCCGATAAGCGCCACCAGCGCCGACTCGGTTACCACCAGCGCAAAGATCGTCCGGCGTCCCGCTCCGAGCGCGCGCATGATAGCGATCTCCCGCCGCCGCTCGTTCATGGTGTTGTAGATGGAGACCAGCACCCCGGCAAGTCCTACCAGCACCACCATATAGGCTATCGCCAGCAGCACCGCATTGATATTGCCGACGATATCGAACAGATTCCTGATCTCCATGGCCGGGATCACCGCCTGTGCCACAGGCTCGTCCAGCACCGCACGCCGGAACCGGTCGAACACGATCTTATTCTTCAGGCTGACATACACCGCCGTGACGCTCTTCAGGGAATCGGGCACCGAAGAGACCGCATGGCCGGCGTGATCGGCATCCTCCCCATGCTCCCCTGCCGAATCCCCCTCGTGGTGGTGGTCGTGCTCCTCGCCGCTACGTTCCCCGGTTGTCCCGGCCTCCGCCTCCATCGCTTCAAGCTGCTTCATCTGGGCGATCTGCTCCTCGTTCATCCCCTGGTAGCGGGGATCGCTCCCGGCAAGCTCATCGGCGTGGATCTGCCACACCGTCTCCAGCGGCACGTAGATCCCGCGATCCATCGGCGTTCCGGTCTCGCGCATGATCCCCACCACGGTCGTTCTGGCGTGTTCGTGCACTTCCCCCCCCTCCTCGGCCGATACCCCATGCGAGGGGGTGAACGTGTCGCCGATCTTCAGCCCGGTCTCGCGGGCGGCCCGTGCGCCCAGCACCGCCTGCAACCCCTCCTTGAAGGCGCTCCCCTCGGCCAGCTCGAACCGGAGATCGCGCTGGTAGGTGAACTCGGTGAAGAACGATGGAAGAGTCCCCACCACCCGGAACCCGCGATACATATCCCCTACCGCCACCGGCACGGCCAGCCTGACCATCCGGTCGGAGGCAACCCGCTGGTAGTAGTTGTAGGGGATGTTCCCCACCGGCGCGCCGATGCCGTAGACCGTGTTGAGCACAAGCTGCAACGGGCTCCCCTTGGCCCCCACCAGCATCTCGTACCCCACCGAGCGTTGCGAAAAACTCCGTTCCACCTCCTCCCGAAGCGTCAGGATGAGCACTACCAGCCCCACCCCCAGCGCAATGGAGAGCGCGGTGAGCACCGTGGCAAGAGAGCGCTGGCGGATCGATTTCCAGACGATGGCGAAGAAATTCATGGCGTCTCCTCCCCGGCGCGCGCGGCGCGGTTGAGAGAGGAAAGCTCCCGCACATCCTCGAACCGGGCCATCACGGCCGGATCATGCGTCACCAGCAGGAGGGCACTCCCCTCCTCGGCGCAGGCCTCCCGGATCAGCGATATCACCCCGGCCCCGGTCCGCACATCGAGATTTGCGGTGGGCTCATCGGCCAGCACCAGCGCCGGACGACCGGCGAGCGCCCGTGCCACGGCCACCCGCTGCTGCTCCCCCACGGAAAGCTCGCGCGGCAGATTATTACGCCGCGCCCCAAGCCCAACCCGGTCGAGCAGGGCGGCCGCGCGCGCCTTGGGCGATCCTTCGGCGGTGCCGGCAAAGGTCATCCCCAGGGTAACGTTCTCCAGTGCCGAAAAGCCCTGGAGAAGATTGAAGGTCTGGAAGATGTACCCAATGTGGCGCGCCCGGAACCGGTCGCGAGCGGCCTCGTCAAGCCGCCCTATCTCCTCGCCGGCCACTACCACCGAACCGGATGTCACCGATGCGATGCCGGCGATCACGTTCAGCAGGGTGGTCTTGCCGGAACCGCTGGCGCCGCTCAGCGCCACCTGACCGCCACGCTCCAGAACGAACGAGGGGACGTCCAGCACGGGAACGCTCCCGTAGCTCTTTTTCAGATCGCTTATTCTAAGCGCATCCTGCGCGCCCGACGGTGGAGGTGGCATAGGTTCCTAGATGAATACGGTATATGAGCGGATATGAAGAAGACCGGGGCCGGGCATCAGCTGCAACCGCCACTCATGCGATGTGGCAGAAGATCCGGAGCCCGTCCGGGAAGTTACATTCTCCCGGCTCATCAACTAACTGCTAGTGAAAAGCTAATTTTTGAAAATTTAGCTTTTCACTGCTAACTTATCAGATCGCAGCTTGATTGTATCTCTATTGCAAACACTTCTCCGGGAGAGGATCAATGAAAATTCCCAGACAGCCACCCGATTATTCTACCGCAATGAGGGAAATCATTGCCTCAAACCGGCTCTTGAAGATAATAGACAGCGGCATACAACCTGCTCAAGACGACAGATACAGGCATTGGGATACATTGCGTCATCTACCACCTCCGGATGATCTGACCCATGAAGAGTGGTGGGCCGGCATTAAGATGGCGCGATCGTTTATACGGCATACGGTTCCGCTGAAGGATATCCATGGTATTCCCATGGAGTATACAACACCCGATATAGTACATAAGCTCTGCTCAATGATAGACCGGAGCGCTACAGGCTCTATCCAGGCGAACGAACCGATCATCCATCCTTCCGATCGCGAGTTCTATATCTTCAAGTCGCTTAGCGAGGAGGCGATAACGTCGAGCCAGCTTGAAGGAGCCTCAACAACACGCGAGGTTGCCAAGGAGATGATACGCAGCGGACGGCAGCCGCTGGATAAAAGCGAGCGGATGATCTACAACAACTTTCAGGCGATGAGCTTCATCCGCCGGATAAAGGATCAGCCCCTTACCCCGGAGATCATCTTCGAAATCCATGAAATGCTTACCGACGGAACAATGGATGATCCAGGCGCCGCCGGAAGATTGCGCCGTGAGGATGAGCAGATCAAAGTCTATGATGATAGCACCGGTGAAATACTCCATGTGCCACCTTCTGCGGCTGAGCTTGAAGCCCGCATGAACGCGATGTGCGCCTTTGCCAACGACATTGATTCCGGCAAGTATATTCATCCTGTCGTGCGGGCCATCATTCTTCACTTCTGGCTCGCCTATGACCATCCATTCGTGGACGGCAATGGGAGAACGGCCCGGGCACTCTTCTACTGGTTGATGGCGCGTCAGGGATATTGGCTGTTCGAATTCATTTCGATCTCCCGGATTATCCATGGGGCTCCGGCCAGATACGCACGTGCATTTCTCTACACTGAAACGGATGATTGCGATATCACATACTTCATCCTGAATCAGCTTGCTGTTATTCGCAGATCCATTGACGATCTTCATGAGTATCTGCACCGTAAGGAAGCAGAGCTACTTGAAGTACGTGATTTTCTGACGAAATCAAACCTTGCATCCGCAATGTTCAATCATCGCCAGATGGCGGTACTCAACCATGCCCTGCACAATGCCTATGCTGTCTATACGGTAGAAACGCACAAGCGTTCTCATGGAGTAAGCACACAGACCGCCCGCACCGATCTTCTGGAACTGGGAACTCAAGGGTTGCTGATCCAGCAGAAACGTGGACGGAGTTTCATCTTTGTTGCCCCCCCGGATCTCAGGAAGCGGATCAGGAAGGTTAGCATTACTGACGAGACGGAACGCCCGGCAGGCTTGGCCTGACACGACTCCGTACGGTTCTTTCCGTGGTAGTTCGCCAACTCCTTTCTATCTTCGCCCACTTCGTGACATCTACCAATTCCATTCAACCTGGTGCCCTCAACCGGACGCCCTGATCCGGCGGCGCGCCTATAGAAACCTAACGAACAGCAATGGCCTTCACTCTCCAGCCGCCGGCATCGGGCGAAGCGATCTCGATGCGGGGCGGAAAACTCAACGTTCCCGACAATCCGATCATTCCGTTCATCGAGGGGGATGGCACCGGTCCCGATATCTGGCGCGCCTCGGTGCGTGTGCTGGATGCCGCCGTGGAGCAGGCATATGGCGGCACGCGCAAGATCGCATGGTACGAGGTGTATGCCGGCGAGAAGGCGAATGAGATGTACGGCGAGGCGATCTGGCTCCCGCAGGATACGCTGGATGCCATGGAACGCTATATCGTCGGCATCAAGGGCCCGCTCACCACGCCGGTGGGCGGTGGCATCCGGAGCCTGAACGTGGCGCTCCGCCAGGAGCTCGATCTCTATGTCTGCCTCCGCCCGGTCCGCTGGTTCCAGGGGGTTCCCTCCCCGGTCCGCTATCCGGAGAAGGTGGATATGGTGATCTTCCGCGAGAACACCGAGGATATCTATGCGGGGATCGAGTGGGCGGCCGGCACGCCGGAAGCCGCGCGTGTGATGGAGTTCCTCAAGGCGGAGTTCCCGAAGATGTTCGACAAGATCCGGTTCGGCACCCCGGAGCGCGTGACCGACTGGCGCGGGCGCACCGTGGGCATGACCACCGATATGGATCTCTTCGCCCCGCCGGTGGAAGTTGGTATCGGGCTGAAGCCGGTGAGCATGCAGGGCTCCGAGCGCCTGATCGCCGCCGCCATCGAATACGCCATCGCCACCAACCGCAAGTCGGTGACGCTGGTGCACAAGGGGAACATCATGAAGTTCACCGAGGGGGCGTTCCGCGACTGGGGCTATTATCTGGTGGAGCAGAAGTATGGCGACCAGTGCTACACCTGGGCGCGCTGGGAGCAGACCAAGAAGGCCAAGGGGGAGGAAGCCGCAAACCAGGAGCAGAAGGAGGCGCTTGCAGCCGGAAAGATCCTGGTGAAGGATGCCATCGCCGATATCACGCTCCAGCAGGTTCTCACCCGCCCGGACGAGTTCGACGTGATAGCCACGCTCAACCTGAACGGCGACTATCTCTCCGATGCGCTTGCGGCGCAGGTGGGGGGAATCGGCATCGCGCCGGGGGCCAATATCAATTACGTGACCGGCGCGGCCATCTTCGAGGCCACCCACGGCACCGCTCCCAAGTACGCGAATCTCGACAAGGTCAACCCCGGATCGGTGATCCTCTCCGGTGAGATGATGCTCCGCTATATGGGCTGGACCGAGGCGGCCGACCTTATCATCAAGGGGATGGATGGCGCCATTTCGGCCCGCACCGTCACCTACGACTTCGCCCGCCTGATGGAAGGAGCCCGCGAGGTGAAAACCTCCCAGTTCGCCGATGCGGTGATCCAGCATATGGCGTAAGACCGCAGAGCGGCAACCAGAACCCGTACGAGAAAGGGGGAACCGGCAATCCGGCTCCCCCTTTCGTCTTTCGTCCGGAGTCTGACATGAAGAATACCCTGGCGGCATTCACCGGCAATTTCCCACTCCGGGCGCACTACCCCATCAATTCTCGTAATTCTCCACCGTATCCGGATCGCGAAGCTCCGCATTGTCCGGGTTCTTGCCGGCATCGCGCAGGGCGCGGCGCTGGCGCAGGAGATCCCAGTACTGGTCGAGCTGAATCTGCATCGCCTGAAGGCGGAGCTTCTCCTCCTCGGAGAGGTGCCCGGTGCCGTAGAGACGCTGCTCCTCGGCGATAAGCTCCTCGATATGCTTGATGACATCCTGATCGCTCATGTTCTTCCTCGTTTCCGGTTGTACCTGGTTGGAATTCTCGCCGGAGCGGCGGGCGCTGGCCTCCCCTCCGTCTGATTCCGGTTTATGGTGCCACCTCCATGCCACTCTCAGCGGGTTCGCCGTGGCTCCGGCATCAGCCCGTATCCATCCCCCTGAAATGAGCATGGGGAGAAGACCGGTCTTAGCCGCTCCTTCTCCCCATACGGAGATGATCGCCCTGCGATAGCCGGAGGCTTCATCCTCCCCTCTATCCCCGCTTCAGGATATAGATGGGCGCCTCCGCGGGACACCCGAGCCGGAAGGGAAACCAATGCCCCACCCCGGCCGATGTATAGAGATGCGAGCCGTTCCGCTGGTAATGCCCCCACAGGTAATGCTCCCGCATCCATGGCTCCAGAATGCTTCTGCCGTTGACCCCGATCTGCGCGCCATGGGTATGGCCGGAGACCGTCAGGGCGATACCCTGATCGGCGGCGATATCGAATCCCTGGGGACGATGGCTCATCAGCAGATGGAACGCCGAGGAGGGGGCCCCATCGAACGCCGCGTCCACCGTCTGCCGGAGGAACTGGTAGTTGCGTTCCCGCTGGGCCATCCGCACCGGATCATCAGCGCCGCCGATATACAGCTCCGCTCCGCCGATCTTCAGCGCCGCGCCGGCATCGCGCAGCAGGGGAACCGGACCGGCATCGAGCACCCTGAGCACCGTATCGATCCCCCGGAAATACTCGTGGTTGCCGAGCGATGCGAACGTGCCATACCGGGGCTTGAGAGCGGCTATCAGACGCAGGGCGGCGGGGAGCCGGGAAAGATCGTCGGAGATATCGCCGGAGACCAGTACCAGATCGGGACGCCGCTTCTCGGCAGCAAGCATCACATCCTCCAGGTCGTCCAGATCCACATACGGACCGATATGAATGTCGGAGAGATGGAGGATGCGGAGACCGTCGAGAGCGGGATGAAGGCCGGGGAAGGAGAACGGTATCTCCGGCATGAGAACCGATTCCTGCGACCGCAGAAGCCCGGCAGCGGCACTGCCAAGCGTCATCACGGGAAGCACGGCGGCGGCCTTCGTCAGAAATGAACGGCGATGCCGGTTGGTACCTTCGGCTCCCTGACCGGCGCCCGGCAGGGGGGAACCCGAGGCGCCCCCATCTCTTCCGGCAGCTTCGATGATGAGAGGACGAGAAACGGGAGAGGCCGTTGTATCAGGAGCGGGAACGGCAGGGGCCTCAGCGGCAGACTCTGCCGCAACCGGGCCACCCGTTTCAGAGGCAACCGGCCGGCGGCGCTTCCGGGAGAATCGTTCCACCACGCGCTCTCCTGTAAGGATGAGCCCGCTCACCGGCAGAGCCAGCAGCAGAGCTATCGAACAGGCAGCGGCAAAGGCGGTGAGAGTGCCGCCAAGACGGTTGAGCCATCGGAGGTCCAGCGCCCCTCCCAGTGCCCATAACCCCATAAAGAGAAAGGCCACCAGCGGAGCTATCCACAGGGTGCGGCGCACCCACCGGAGCTCCCACCACTGGCGGTGGAGTCCCCAGACCAGCAACGCGTTCAGCAGCCAGAGGAGTGAGAATGCGATCAGGCTGAAAATTTGCATATAACCTATACAACGCGGAGTCGAGGGCCCAAATTGTTGGGGAAAACGTATCAGAAGAAGTCAGGAAGGGGGAGGGATTTTAGATTTTCGATTGCCGATTTTCGATTGGAAGAAGAGGGAACGGAGATCCGGGGAGTTGTTCTTTGTACTACCTCTTTTTTGCTACCAACGATCAACCAGATCTACTGCCAGGGCCGGAATAAAGAAAGGGGCGAGATAGGTATCTCAGCCCCTTGTATCATGGTGGTGGGTGCCGAAGAGTATGCTTACTACTCTTCTCCCTGCGATTGAACTTTCGTGTCGTCGAAATCGGCGGGAAGGTTGAGCGCGCCGTTCTCGGTGTCGAACAGCCAGTAGCGCTTCACTACCCTGCGAGTATGTCTCTGGTCGCTGTATCCCCCGATCGATACCATGTCCTCGAGGCTATCATTGCCCATATGTTCACCTTAAAGCGATGCAGGAACCGCCGGGCCGCTCTTGCGATATCGGGTCAGCACCCGAACACCTGCGATTCCCTCGTCATGATCGATAATCGTTAATTGCACCTGGCCGTTGTGGTCGCCTCATACGCTTGGGGGATAACGTCTCGGTTGGCCTGTAAAACCGACCGGAGCCTGAATGGTGGCAGCAAGTAGCCATCCAGGCCCCGATGTCGGATATGAAACCAGCGGCGCTGCGCTAGAAGCGTGTACCGTTGGCCGCGCTTCAAACGCAGCGCCTGCCCCGTCGTTGTGGAAAAGCTCTTTCCAGATGTTCTTCGTAGTTCAGGATTGAGGAACCACTCCAGCATCGTTGGCGACGATGCTTGTCTCGGCAGGTGAGGTCATATAAAAGTCGGGATGAACTTACAATTGCATGGTCTCGAAATCGTGCTCAAAGGGGAGCCCGCCATCACTCTTTTGCAGATGCAAATCCCGCTTATTTATGTTGAAAACGCCTTTTTTCTTCCTTTCCATAAGCCCGAACACGCTTATTCCCGATCCTCCCCGAAGCCCGCTTCCTAGGGAGCGGATTCTACAGAAGGGGTGGCCGGATGAGCACCATACTGAATCATGAAACGGACGCGATGATGAACAGGGGACCCTGAAACCGGCGCATTCTCCGGCTCTTCCCACCTCCCCTGGCAGCGATACCACTACGGCTACCTGAGAGGGAGGAAAACCATGGAAGGAAGGAGAACCGCCTCGGCACGCTCTCCCTCCATCTTCAGGTTCTACTTTAACTAACGTCTGGAAGCCTCAACCTTTATTCCAGGTATGGGGCGCAGGGTAATGGAGGGCCAGAGGGAGATCTTCTGTCCGGGGAGGAGCGTGAGGTGATAACGCTGCATCACCGTGGCGAGGATCAGGATAGCCTCCATCATCGCAAACGAATCGCCGATGCAGCGGCGGGCACCGCCGGCAAAGGGGAAGTAGGCGTACTTCGGCAGCGATGCCGAGCGCTCCGGCTCCCACCGCAGAGGATCGAATGTTTCCGGATCATGGAAGAAACGGGGATCGCGATGGAGCACCCACTGGCTGACGATCACCTGGGCTCCGACCGGAATGCGGTACCCGCCGATGGTGCACTCCCGGATAGCCTCCCTCCCCACCCGCCAGGCCGGCGGGTAGAGGCGCATCGACTCCTTTACCACCATTTCGGTATAGCGGAGCCGCGGCATATCGGCCACCCCCGGCGGAGCGCCGCGCAGCACCTGGCTCAATTCCTCCAGCAGGCGCCCTTCCACCTCCGGATGCTGCGCCAGAAGATAGAAGGTCCAGGAGAGGGCAATGGCGGTGGTCTCATGTCCTGCCAGAAACAGGGTGATTGCCTCGTCACGAAGCTGGAGATCGCTCATGCGCCCCCCATCCTCATCCTGTGCCTGAAGCAGCATGGAGATCAGATCGTTCCCATCGGCATTCCCTCTGCGCTGGGCGATAACCCCGTAGATGATGTCGTCGAGCTGGCGCCGGGCACGGCGGAACCGGAAGTTCCGTGGCAGCGGAAGCTTTTCGAACAGGCGCATCACGCTCAGCTTGTCCACGAACCGCTGCAACGCCACTTCCAGCGCCTCCCCCACCTCGGCAGCCTTCTCCTCCACATCCACACCGAACAGGGTCTCGGCCACGATGCCCAGAGTGAGACGCATCATCTCATCGTGGATATCGAAACGGCCCGCATCCGGCCACCGGCCGAGCATCGCAAGCGTGCGCTCCACCATCGTCTCGCCGTACCCGGCAATCCGGTCGCGATGAAAGGCCGGCTGCATCAGACGCCGCTGCCGGAGCCAGAAATCCCCATCGCTGGTGAGCAGGCCGTTGCCCAGCACCTCGGCCGCCTCTTTCAGAAGCCTCGGCTTGATGAAGTTCCGGTTGGAGGTCACCAGCACCTGTTCCACCAGATCGGGATGGCTCACCAGATATCCATCCAGGCTCATCAGCTTCATATGGACGATATCCCCATAGTCGCGTGCCCAGCGCTGGAACGTGCCGAGCGGATCACGTTTCAGCTCCAGCACGCTTCCCAGCAGAGGGCGCCCTTTCGGTCCCGGCGGTCTGGTTTCGGCAGCGATCGTATCCATTGGCAGGATTTATGCGTGAGGTCCGGATATCCCCATTGCGGGGCCCGGTCAGAACCGGTTTCAGCCTCCCTGTTCCGGGGGGAGGACAGATTGAAGTATGATCGAACGTACTCCATTTTTCATGCTAGTCTACTACGCACACCGATGATTGAAACAGGCCGACACAGTTCGCTGATAACGCTGGCGGCCCTGCTGCTGGTGCTGGTTCCGGCAACCGGATGCGACCGGGGCAACGATGCACGCGAAAACCCCGGCGATACCGCTGCGGCTCTTCCCTCATCCTCATCCGGATCGGAGGCTGAAGCCACACCCGCCGGCAAGACTTCCCCAACCGGAGAGGAACGCCCCGAAACGAAAAGCGGAACGATCTCCCTAGAGGGAATGCCGCACGATGTCCGGCTTCAGCTGATCCAGGAGGGGCTGCCGTTCAGCACCTACATCCCGGAGAACGACTTCGTGCTGGAACAGGCGGCATCGGACGAGGGGACCGGCGTACGCTTCATCGCAAAATTCGGCGGCGTGCTGAACCGCGATGCCAGCCTGAGTTTCTTCTTCCCCACGGAGGAATCGTCGCAGGCGCAGATGGAGGAACTGATCGGCGGGTCGCAGGGGCTGGGGGCAAGCAACGGATGGAAGACCGAGAAGCTATCGGATGCATCCTCGTACTGCCCCTGGGCGGTCTCGGCATACCGGATAGAGGAGGGAGAGGATATCATCGGCCATGCCTGCATCGGCATGCACAAGGGAAAGGCGTTCTATGTGATAGCGGCGTATCCGCGAGAATATGCCGAGGGCTTTGGCCCGCGCGCCAGCCTGATCCTCTCGGAGTTCCGCTGGAACGACACCGGAACCGGGCTCGAGAAGGATTAAGTGGATTCTCATTCAGATCATTCCAGCGGACTATAACGACGAACGGGGGAACAGATGATGTTCCCCCGCTCGCATTGCATACCGGCCGGTAGTATCGCGTTTACTTCTCCACGCGCATCATCTGCTGCAACCGTTGCGTGGGCGTCTGCATGACGATCACATACGACCCGCTCGACAAACCGCTCACATCCATGCGGGCCACGTACCGCCCGGCGCGCAGATCCCCATCCACCACCCGCAGCACTTCGCGCCCCAGCAGATCCACCACCACCACTGCCGTCCGCCCGTCCTCGTTCACCTCGTACTCGATCTCCGTCACACCGCTCGCCGGGTTCGGGCGAACACCCTTGATCGCCGCCTCGCTCCCCGCGCTTACCAGACGCTCTCCGCCGGTCACGCAGATATCCTCCACGCTGAAGCCGCCGGCCAGCCTCTGAACCGTCACCGTGCCCGACTGGCTCTGCGGCCATTCGAACAGGCTCAGTTCCAGCGGGGTGCTCGTGCGATCGCCGAGCGCGGCGATGAACTCGATGCTCAGAAGCTCGCCGCTGTTCATCAGGCTGGCGCGCTCTCCCTGGATGCTGACCACCTGATCGTCGCCGTCGATGCGGCTGCTGAAGCGCGGATCGGCCAGCACGAGCAGTCCGCGGCGGAAGCGGAGTTCGCCGCTGAAGCGGGTGGCTTTCAGGCGGTCGAGGTTCTGCGACTCGGTCATCATGACCGGGATACGCACGCGCTCGCCGGGAGCCGCCGAGAGGGTTGGCAGAGCAACCGTGGCGGTGGCCGCGCCGCTGGAGGAGAATGCCTCCGACAGGACGCTGCATCCGTTGGAATCGGTCACCCGCACACGGTAGGAACCAACCACCTCGGTGTAGTACTGGTAGCGGTTGGCACCGGCTATCGCCTGGTCATCCAGATACCACTGGTAGCCCATCGAACCGGGCGACTGCACCGACGGCACCACCGCCTGGAGCGTATCGCCGATCGATGTGATCTGCGGCGTGGCGATCGTCCCATGCAGGAACACCTCGCTCGGCACCGATGCCCCGGTGCACCCATCCGCATCGGTCACCGTCACACTGTAGGTGCCGGCACCCTTCACGTAGATGCTCCGCGTGCGCTCACCGGTCGACCACAGATACTCGCTGAACCCTTCCTTCGCCTCCAGCTTCACGCTATCGCCGATGCATATCCCGATCCGGCCACCCGGCCGTAACCCAGGGTCCAGCGCCGGCTTCTGCGCCACCGTGATCTCCCCTACTCCGGCGCATCCCCCGGCATCGGTCACGCTCACCCGGTACGTGCCGGCTCCATAGACCATCCGGCTGCGCCCGCTCTGCCCATCCTCCCACTCGTAGTTGGCATATCCCTCATCGGCCATCAGAAGCAGGCTGTCCCCATCGCACAACAGCGTGGACTTGTTCGCGCTGATCGTGGGCAATAGCGTTGTGCCCACCACCACCGTGTAGCTCACCGTCGTCTGGCATCCGCTCGCACCCGATCGCTGCGTCAGCATCAGCGAGTGCGTTCCCGCATCCGGCCACAGCACCGTAATGCTGCGGGCGGTGAGCCCACCCACCGGGGTGCCCCCCTGTACGGCCCACTGGTAGCTGTCGCCCGGCACATCACCGACCGTATAGGTTTTCTCCGAGTTGATGCACACCGACGACGGGCCGCTCACCACCGGTGCCGGTGGCGTGGCGATGCTGACGATCACCTCGGCGGAGGCGGCACGGCAGCCGTTGGAATCGGTCACGGTCACGCTGTAGCTGCCGGGGGCCCACACCGGGATGCGCCCGATGCTCTGCCCTCCGGACCACGCGTACTCCTTGTAGCTCTCGGCCGTCGAGAGATAGACCGTATCGCCGGGGCAGAGCACCAGGCTGCGGCTGGCGAGAATCGCCGGCTTCGGTCCGTCGGTGATCGTCACGGAGAATGGCCGGGAGGTGCCGCTGCACCCGCCCGCATTTTCCACGGTGACCGTATAGGTGCCGGCGGTTTTGACCGTGATGCGCCGGGAGGTGGCACCAGTGCTCCAGCGATAGGAGGTGTACCCCCCACCGGCATCCAGCGTGATGCTATCGCCCGGACAGAGCTGCGGCGAACGGTTCTGGGTGATGCTCGGAACGAGCGCCGACCCCACCGTCACCTCAATCGTATCGGCGGCGGTGCATTTGGTGATGCTGTTGGTCGCCGAAAGGATCACCCTTCCCTTGCCGGCAGGACCCCAGTTCACCGTGATGGCATTGGTGGCACCGCCGGAAGCGATGGACGCGCCGCTGCCGGAGACGTTCCACTGATAGGTCACATCGGGCTGCGCGGGCACGCTATAGGATTCCATGGAGCTGGTGCAGACCTCCAGCGACCCGGAGATATCCACGGTCGGCTTCGGGTTGATTGTCACGGTCACCGTATCGGAATTGGCATCGCAGCCGGCGCCGTTGGCGGCGGTGGCGAAGTACTTACCCGCCCTGGTGATCTGCGTGGTGCCGCCGGTGGCACCGTTCGACCAGCGCACCGCCTGGAAACTTCCCCCTTCCACGCGCAACGTCACCGACTCCCCTTCGCAGAGGGTCAGCGGGCCGGAGGCGACGATCCTGGGGGTGGGGCGCTCGTGCCGCGTAACGGTCACCTCGGCACGGTTGCGGCATCCCTTCGCATCGGTCACCGTCAGCCAGACGGTCTTGCTCTCCTTGACGGTGATCTGCGTGGTTTTCTCGCCGGTGGACCAGAGGTAATCGGTATAGGTCCCCGGATTGGCGACCAGCACCGTGCTATCGCCGACGCAGAACTCCAGCGGCAGGATGTTCAGAATCTTGATGGGCGGCTTCGGGTTGACCTTCACATAGACCTTGTTGGAGGTCGTGAAGCAATTGTTCGCCGTGACCGAGCGGGCCGAATAGAGTCCCTGCTCGCTCACTGCAATGGAGCCTCCGGTGGAACCGTTGGACCACTGGATGGTGCCGCCGCTCCCGCCGACGGCCGAGAGCTGTACGGGGGGATCACCCTCGCAGATCTCGATGGTATCGGCCGGCGTCACGCTGATGGCACCCGGCATCGGATACTCCGTCACGGTCGTCTCGGCGGAGTCCGGGCAGCCCCAGCTATCGGTGACCACCACGCGGTACAATCCTCCCTGCTTCACTTTCAGCAGCGATGAGGTGGCGCCTGCAATGGTGATACCCTCTTTCTTCCAGACGTACGTTGCATAGGGACCGCCCCCCGCCACCAGGTTCACCGAATCGCCGGTACAGAACGGCGGAGGGGCCGCGAGGGTGGGGTTGGGACGCTCCAGCTTCCGCACCCTGATTCTGGGGGAGATTGCCGGACACCCTCCGGTGCTCTCCACCTTCACATAATACTCGCCGCTCTCGGTGATAGTGATGGAGTTGGCGCTGCTGAAAGGGGCAACCTCCGCATTGCGATACCAGCCCACCCCGGTATATCCATCCTCGATCGAGAGGGTAAGGCTCTGATCGTGGCAGAAGGTGGTAGGGCCGCTCGAATCGATCTCGGGAGGAGCCGGATCGCAGAAGACCGCGGTAAAGGCATCGGCATTGCCGCCCCGCGCCCCCTGTGCCGGGGGCTCCGACGGGGAGCGCGCCACATTGAACGGATATCCGTCGGAGGTGGTATATCCCGCGATGATGATAGCACCGTAGGGATCATAGGAGATGCCATGTCCCTGGTCGTCCCCTCCCGCCCCGAAGAACGTTATCCAGCGCTTTGCGCCATCCTTGTCCAGCTTCATGATGAACGCATCGTTGAAGCCGCCGGCGTTGCTGGTCTGGAACGCCGGCTCCAGCGGAAGAGCGGTGGTGGGAAGGCTGCCGTTGGTGAATCCGGTGATAAGCACGCCGCCGGAAGTGTTGGAGGCCGCCCCGGTCCCCATATCCGCCCCCGAGCCGCCGGCATAGGTTGCCCACTGGCGCACGCCGAGCGTATCGAACTTGACGATGAAGGCATCGGAGGTTCCCCCCTGGAACGTTGTCTGGAACGCTCCGGAGGTCACCGGGAATCCTCCCGGAGAGGCCACCGTGCCGGTGATGAAGATATTGCCGATATCATCGGTCGCCATGCCGCTGAAGCCGGTGGTGTTGAATCCCGAGTTCTCCGTGTTCGGTCCCCCGTAGTAGGTGGCCCATTTGCGGTTGCCGTCGCGATCGAACTTCACCACGAAGGCATCGGTGCTGCCGCCGCGGGATGTCTGATGCGCCCCCGGCGTCGTCGGAAAATCGTTGCTCCCGGTCCAGCCGGTAAAGATGATGTTGTCCTTGATATCCGATGCGGCCGCATAGGCGTATTCCACCGCAGTGCTCGGCCCGCCGTAATAGGTGGCCCAGAGCTGCGTGCCGGAGGCATTGAACTTGGCAAGGAGGATATCGTAGTAGCGGGTGTCGTTCTGGACGACGGCCTCCGGCGATGGCTTGTTCCGGTAGAGCGCCCCATCGGTGCCGAGATTGAGGCTCCCGGTGGTGACCACGACGGCCACATTGTCGGAGCTGTCCACGGCGAACGCATAGCCGTCATCGAACGAGCTGCCTCCCACGTAGGTGGACCAGAGCATGACTCCCAGAGGGTCCAGCTTGGCGATAAAGGCATCGCGATTGCCGCCCAGCGTCCGGTCGTGGGCGCCGCTGCTGGTGTACAGGTTGATACTCTCGGTGTGGCCGGTCATAAAGACGTTGCCGTTCTTGTCGGAGCAGACGCCGTGCGCGATTTCGCTGCCGCTGCCGCCGTAATAGGTGGCCCAGAGCCGCTGGCCCCGGCTGCTGAACTTCACCAGGAAGGCATCCTGCCCGCCGCCGGACGACTGCTGGAATGCGCCGGGGCTATAGGGGAAGGTGTTGGTATTGACATATCCGGCAACGAAGATATTCCCCTGGCGGTCAACCTCGGTGGGATCGCCGCCGTTCAGATATTCGGTGCCGCTGCCGCCGTAGAAGGTGGACCAGATCAGCTGCGGATCAACCACCAGCGTACGCGAGCGGTCGTACGGTCCCACGGTGAAACCGATCACCCCATCCCGTATCGCAAAGGATGCGTTCACTCCCCGCTCCCGGTCCGTGCCGGGCTCCCGCTGATAGACATAGGGGGCGGATTCCTCTATGGAGCCGAGCGGGTTGGTGGTCAGCAGCGACCCCTTCGGGGTGATGGCCGAACGATCGGCCGCCAGATAGCGGAAGCGGATATCGGCCACCCGGCCGCCGGGGCGCACCACGAAATCGCTCTTGGTTCCCTCCTCGTTGGCGGTAACGATCAGATCGATGTTCGGATAGATGTCGTGATAGGTCAGCTTCCGGAAGGAGCGCACATCGTTGATGCCGGCGCTCTGGTGCCCCAGATAGAAGTGCTGGAGATCGCTCTCGGGAAGATCCGCCACCACCCTCGCATCGGGATTGGAGCCGATCAGCTCCAGATCCATGCGGTAGAGCTTGATGATGGGCTCCTCGGTTGGCGGACCTTCAAACTCCCCATGCCGGTCCCTGTCGTCATCGCTATGATCGTGGAGCCGGCAATCGTGCCGGAGGTAGCGGGCAAGATCCCCCTCGGCCTTGCTGAACACGTAGCTCACCCCGCGCCTGCTGAAATACAGGCTCACCCCTTTCGATTCCGCCTTGTACAGGACATCCGGGCGCAGCTCGCCCCGCGTATCCACGATCTGCCCACGGTTCTCCGTAAAGCGTATCGATGATGAGGCGCTGGCCTGCGCGGGCCGGAGCGACGGCGCGGATGCACCCGACGGCGGGGCCTCCGCAGTCTGCGCAGGAACCAGTACCGGAAGAAACAGAAGGGGGAGAATATGAAGAAGATAGCGTAGAACGGTAGCGGGAGTGCTCATAAGCAATGGCTCTCTGGTGTAGTACTGTACGTACGAGTGTGGTAACAACGGAAGAGTATTCGGGGCGATCAGTCCGAGAAGATAGAGAATAACAAAGTGTGAACAAACAAACCCGGATACTGAAAGAACGGGCGGGGTGAAGAGAACATTACAGTGGTGGTGGTGCAAGGATGGCATTCCGCCGGGGAATGCTCAGGGACGACCGGCGGAGCCGCTTTCTCCGCTCTGCTGGATCTCGACCCGTACCAGCGATCCGATCATGCGCGCCTCCGGGGAACCGGGATCGGCGGAGGGGGTATTCCGGGGGATTTCCACGGTTACCGCCGAGCCGGTACGCGCCTTCAGCCGTGCGGCGATATCGGCGCAGGGACCGCATGCCTCCCCATTCCGCGACGGGGCCGGCGCCGCCGGGGATACCGTTGCGCGGGCTCCCGGCCTCATCGCTTCGGCCAGCTCGGCAATCCACCCGCCTCTGCTCTTGTTCTTCCCCCAGGAATCACCATCGTTCCACGATACCAGATAGACCAGTTCGGAACGCAGCTCTCCATCGCCTCCCTCCGGCGAGCCCCCGGTACCGACCGGCACGCGGCGGACCAGAGAGAGGGTATCGGTCGCCATCCTGCGGCCTCCCGTGGAATCCTCTACCAGAAGCTCCGCAACCAGCGGCGGGAGCGCATCCTCGTTGTTCTCCTCCGGGATATGCAGGGCAAGCTCGGCACCGGAGAGGCTGTCTTCCGGACGGCTGGAATAGCTGCTGAGCACCCGGTCTCCCTGCCGCACCGTCACCGACCAGAACCTCACCCCCGCCTCCGCCTCGATGGCCGGCTCCAGATCGATATCCAGAGGCACATAGGTTCGCCTCCGCCATTCCGTTACCACCGGCGCGAGAATCTCATCCGGGCCCTCCAGGCGCACCGTTCCCGGTGCCGGGGCACGATCTCCGGACGATGCCTCCCGTACCGCTATCCGGCTCTCAGCCACCCCCCAGACATCCCGCAGATAGGCCCGCACGCTCTCGGCACGGAGCCGTCCCAGCGTCCCCGGTTCGCCGCTGCCGTAGGTTCCCACCAGGCGCACCCTGGCCCCTGGGTTCCCCAGGAGCCGCAGGCCGAGGAGATTGAGGGCCTGGCCGTAGAGCGCGGCCGGCTCCAGCCGCACCAGATCGCTTACGGAAAACGTGGCGGCTTCGGCCGGTGTAAGCCGGACATAGCGGGAGGGGATGGCGGCCGAACCGGGATCGAAGAAGACCGTGGCGGGGAAGGGCATCTGCTGCCGGCGAAGCAGGGAGACCGGACGGACGGCGGAAGCCTGCGAGCGCTCCCCTCCGGCATCGATGCTGAACAGATCGATGGTGGCCTCCAGGCGCGGCGGCCGCGGCGGCACCGAATCGGTACGGGCGTTATCGGCAAGAGGAGGGGGGGCAGCGGTGTCCGCGGGGGCCGGAGAGCCGGCATCAAACAGAAGCGAGACGCCTCCCCCCAGGCTGAACGTCTGAAGCACACCCACATCCCCCAGCGCCATCGGATCGAACCGGGTGAAAAGCTCCGGCTGGAGCATCACCCCGGAGAACAGGGAAATACGGGTTCCCATAGTGGCACCCAACCCCAGCCGGAACTTCCCCGTGCCGAGCCGTTCCCCCTCCTCGCGCTCCACCTCAAGCTCATCGGAGCCCCCCAGCTGCCGGCGAAGCACCTTGGTAAAGGCTCCGCGGACCCGGTAGCTCCCCCAGAGCCCGCCCCCCACGGTCCAGTTGCCCGCAAAGGTATGGCTGGTAGCGGCCGACAGCTCCAGCATCCCGGTAGTGGATTCCAGCGCAAGACGATAGGATGGGTCGATGATCCTGTTGCTGAACGGATCGAAGACCGGATCGATGTTGAAAGGATCGGAGAGATAACTGCCGGTGGCGAAGAGATAGTTTGCCTGGAAGACGAGTCCCAGATTCTCGCTGATGAGCGAGGGGAGGCCCAGATAGGCCCCGATGCGCCCTCCCCGGTCCTCGGAGATTCCGGCGCCATCGAACCCGTAGCGGTTGATAACACCGGGCTGCCGGTTGAACGAGAGTGGAAGCCCGAACTCGTACCCCCCGGAAACCCCTATATACAAGGGCTCCTGCGCCGCCCCTTCCGAACAGAGAAGCACAGCAGCCAGCATCAGAGCCAGTATGCGGCGATGCCTGCGGGAAGTATCGTGCGAAGAGGGGAGCACAGCGCCGGGTCTTGCTCTGATTGGAATATCCGATCGGTCCGGTTACAGGGACCCGGGCGGGATCGGTCCGACCCAGGCTCTGTAATCTACGAACCGGAACCGAGCAGACCTACGACCTTATCCGATCATTTGAGCCAGAAACTGGGATATACGGCGGTGGTCAGGGATTTATACCGCCCGGTACGCACATCGATCACATCGTTCACCAACGCGGTGATGGAGCTGTCCGCATCGGCAAGAATACGGGTGATAAGGATCTTGGAATCGTCCGGAGACCATTGCGGGGCCAGCACGCTCTGGAACAGAGTGGAATCGGGCTTCAGAAGCGGCCGCTGGCCGGAGCCGTCGGCATTCATGAGCCAGACCGCATTATCCCGGACGAACGCTATCCGGGTTCCCTGGCTGGAAGGGGCGGGGAAGGAGAATTCGCCGCTGGCGATCCTGTGGGGGTAGCCCCCTTCCCCGGGCATGCTGTAGAGCCCCGGATTGCCGGAGTAATCGCTGCCGGCATACAGCAGCACCCCGTCCGGCATCCACTGGAACCAGTTGCTGGTATACCATAACACGCTGGCCGGGCTCATCCTCTCCACCGGACCGGTAAACGTCCTTGTTGTCCGGTCGTAGATATAGACCCGCTCCTCGTCATCTCCCGACCGTATGGTGCTTACCGCCAGGAACCTTCCCTCCCGCGAAAAAAGGAGCGTACTGACGTCGCCGATATCATCGTCGATCGTCACGGTATCCCCTCCTGCGCCCAGCTCGTGGAGATAGAGCCGCCAGGGGGCCAGCAGACTATGCTTGGCGACATAGGCCACGGTCCGGGCATCGAAGGTGAGCGCCGCGGCTCTGTCGATATAGACATAAACGTAGTAATTGCTTTCGCTGACGATCTCCTGGGTGCCCTCCGGCCCGTAGAGCATGAGCGAGGCATTATCCTGGGAATTCACCACGCTGTAGAGGATATGCCCCCCCTGGGGGTAATACAGAAGCTGCCCTGCGATTCCCAGCGACGCATCGGCCACGCCGCTGTTCAGCGCCATGGTGAGTATCCGGCTGCCGGGGGCAGCCATATCGCTGTAAATGATTCTCTGGGTTCCCCAGATATCCCCCTCATCGGCCGGCAGGATATGGTCGTTGCATCCTCCGAGCATGGCGGCCCAGAGGAGCAACGGAAGTACGGCGAGCAGCGGCCTCTGCATAACGTATGGCGTCTGATACATAAGGATCGGCGGACAAGGCATCCGGAGAAGATGAGAATATCCGGAATCTACGCTTCCGTTATGACAAGCGATACAATCTTGCCGTGACAGAAAACGACCCTGTCAGGCAGCGGGGTCCGGCCCGCGATTCCGCCGGAAAAGCGGGGTACCGGGACCTGTTTGCTTTGCGCCTCATAGTTCGGCAGTTTTGTGCCGGGAGAAACCAGTTGTATGAATCGAAGCCCGAGCGGCAAAAAAACGGATGATGCTGTCACACCCGATTCCAGGGAACTGTCTTTGCTACAACGAAGTCGCTGGAGTCCCCAATCTATGAGTCAGTATCTCTTGACCCTGTCCTCACCGAGGGCGTCCGAACAAGAGGGGGAGATGATCGCTCGTCCGTCGGCAACGAATGACGACACATTCCTGCTTGAACGCTTTTTCGCTGGTGATAACGGAGCGCTGGTTACGCTGTACGATCGGCATAACCATCGTTTGTACGTCTATTGCCTGAAGCTGCTTGGAAGCGCCGAACAGGCGGAGGATCTCACACAGGAGGTGTGGGAGCGCGTAGCGCGCCTCCGCTCGAAACCGCAGCAGATTCTCAACCCGGTTGGGTTTCTTCTGAGGATCGCACGCAACCTCTGCTTCAATCAGCTGAAGGCACGGAAACGCTTCTCCCCCCTCGACACCCTGCAGGAGTCCGCACTCCCCTCATACTCGGCGCCCGAACCGTCGGATATGGAGGACCTTGTGGTCTCGGCGCTCGCCGAGATTCCACCCGATTACCGGGAAGTCCTGGTGCTCAATCTCTATTGCGGATATCGGCTCGACGAGATCGCCGTGATGCTCGGCAAGTCGGCTGATGCCATCCGCAAGCGGGCATCGCGAGCACGTATTCAGTTGAGGAACTTGGTCATGGCAAAGATTGACGGGAACGGAATAGACCTCCCGAACTTTTCACAACAGCACGACAGCGAGGAGGTCCAATGAATCAGCTCTTCGATAAGGAGGGGGCTATCGAACGGTACCTGGATGGTACCATGCCCCCTGCCGAACGAAAGGAGTTCATGAGCAGAATGGAGTGGGACGCAGATCTGCGCCGCTCGGTGGATACGGAACTTCTGATAGGAAACGTGATCCGCAGCGACCGCTCGGAGATCCCGGCACGCCCCCCCGAATCGCGGGCACGGTTTCTGGCGATGCTCGCAACGGTTGCGCCCGAGCCGGGCATCCAGACCCCATCCGAGAGCGCGCCCCAGACGGCGGCACCATCGGCGGCGGGGGCCAAGGGAAGTTCGTTCATGAACGCCCTCTCCGGCAGCGGTTTGGTGAAAGGACTGGTGGCTACCCTGGCGGGAGTGGCGGTGACCGTGGGCGCCGTGGTATTCAACGCGGAGACCCCGGAACCGAGCCGGCCCGACGCTCTGAAGGGAGCAGGCGCGGCAACCGAGACCACCCGGCCGGCGGCTGGGGCTGCGGCGGCGCCTCTTACCGGCCAAACCGCAGAAGGCACCGTATCCGGCCCGGCGGCAGCATCCCCGGCAGACGGACATTCCCAGCTGCGCGCGTCACTGCCAGGAACGGAGCAGATGAAGCCGGCCATCGGACAGCCGGCAGCGCCGCTCCGCTCCGTCAACACGCAACCCACCCCTGTATCGGCCAGCAACCCGGCCGAGCGCTCGATAAAGAATATGGCTCCCCGCGATCAGGCCGGCACTCTACAGCAGCCGGCCGATCCGGACCGGAGGAGCCAGGCACGGCAGGAGAAAACCGATATACCGGTGGTGAACAACGATTCGCTGAAACTCCGAGTCAACCAGCGATCCCCGCTCATCAAGAAGTAGGGGCCGGAAGGTTTTCATGCGGCGTACGGGGCTTCCGTACCAGGAGTATCAATACAAAGGCGCAAAGGAATACAGAGATATTCTCCTCTTTTTTCTTTGCGCCTTTTTCTGTGAACGTTCCGGGCGTCGCGTCTATAGTGAATTTCTATACTGAATAGTGTAGTGATATACCGGTCGGCTACAACCGCCAATTCCTGCAGGCAATAGTATATAACACTATATAACACAACGAAGGGACGCGCGCCATGCACGTCCCTTCGTTTATATCGGAACCACTTCCGAACGGGATGTCAGTTCCAATAGATATACCGACAGTTGATACTAGATAATGTTCGAACCCAGTTTATCTCTGTCTATGATACTTAGATACGTACTGCAAGGCAGAAGTATACCGTTACCATGCATGCAACACTTGCCCAGAGCGTTACCGGTATCGGGATACTGAGAAATCATCGCCTCAACCGCACTCCCTCTCATTCACAGCATTGCAATCCATCCAGCGGGCCACTGTCTACAAGGATGATACAGCCGGCTGTTGATAGAGTTCAAAAAATCGCCATAATCGTATGAACTCACCTCCGGCTTGCCACGATCACCCCAGGCAGCATCGTGCCCGCCATCGTCGCGTAACAATACCAACCAACTAATAAGTCAAATACGGTCAGACTCTTCCGGTTATCAGAAGGAGCACCACAATCAGCAGGATAACACCGAGAATGCCACTTGGGAAATATCCCCAGTTCCTGCTGTGCGGCCAGGACGGAAAAGCACCGACCAGCAATAGAATCACGAGAACCAGCAGAAGTGTGCCCATCGTTTCAATCCTCCACGTATCAACATCTTCACCTATTCTTCACTGCGATCACAATCACTACGGTCTCTGGAAACATCTATTTTCTATAATCATGCCAATGTAAATCCGGTGGTATTTCACGGCGTCACACCCCGATATTTCCCTGTGCGGAGAGCATACGAACAGCGCCCCATCGGACGGAATTTATCCGATGGGGCGCCGGGAATGGAACTACGGAGGAAGCTCCATTTCAAAATGCACTACACGATTGCCAAATGGAAGAGTCTGCTCTATCGCACCACCTGCAGGGTTCTGGAATAGACCCGATCGCCGGCAGAGGTGCGCACACTCAGATGATACAGATAGGTGCCGGGAGTGAGCCCCGAAACATCGGCCTGCACGGCGTGCTCTCCCGCCTCTCGTGCCCCTTCATCGTAGGTGCCCACAAGGGTTCCCTGGGCATCGTAGAGCCGGAGCGTGGTCTGCTGGCTGGGCTCCGGCAGGCTATAGCCGATGGTAACTGCCGATGAGGCCGGGTTCGGGGTGCTGGGCTTGAGCACCGTATGATCCGGAAGCGTATACCCGGCGATGGCACCGCTGGTGAGCGAAAGCCCCCTGCCGCCGCTGGAGAGCTGCTCCATCTGGCGCAGAAGCGTGGAGAGATCGGTGCCGTCGTAGAGCATTACGATAGGCTCCAGGGCAAAGCTATAAAGCATGCGCGCCGCGGATTTTCCCTGGCTGGAGCGGAGCATGGCCGCCACCTCGTCGGTTTTGGCGCGCGCGCCGGAGATCTTCGCGGAGAGACCGGCACGGTCTATCTCGCTTTTGCGCAGCTGCATGAAGTTGTCGGCCCGCCGGTTCACCTCCGGAAGAAATTCTCCCAGATCATCCACGACGGTCGTGGCAAGCGCATCGAGATCGGAACGATAGCGTCCGGCCATGCCCTGTGCCTCCTTGTAGATCCCGATAAGCTGTTCCAGCCCCTCCTTCTGCTGCTCGCGGCTCACCGACTCCTCCCGTCCCATCGTCCCGAGCCACTGCACCGCCAGCACATTGAAACGGACACGGAGGCGGTTCAGCTCCGCAAGATCGTGCGGCGCAAGCGAGCGGTCGATCCGCGTCTTGTACTCGTTCAATCGCGGCGTCCAGTAATCGGAAACGGCAATGCCGAGCTCCGACTGCATCTGCTGGACGACCACGGGAAGCTCCTTCTCATTCTGCTCTCGTATGGAGGGAGTGGTCCCCTGGGCCGAGGCCGTCAGTGTGGCCGCGCCCAGCAGGGCAGCTCCGGTGGCGGCAAGTTTCGTTGTGACCGTACGTTTCATCATCGCATGATTCTCCTGATCGTATGAACTGTTTACATAGGAACCTGCGCCTTGCAGCACTGGCATGGCCTCCGCCGGGGAGAGCAGGGAAGTATCGCCCGTGAGCGGTCGCGCCTGGTTCATCACGGGCGCCTCAGCAGCCCCTCCATGGAGGGAGCCGGCCGGGGCACGCCCGGAGGCGGCGGGGAACTGGCGCTCGGAAGTATCGGAGAGGGACGATCCCATCCGGAGCACCCCGAACGACACCGCCGCCACCGTGAAGATTGCGCCGCCGAACGTCAGGATACGGCGGCGCCGGGAGGGTGCCAGCCCCGCATCCGGGGTTGACCCGCCACGCCCCACGATGGCGCGTACCTCCTCCTCGGAAAGTCCCGGCCGGTTGCGCGCGGCATTGAAATATTCCTGAAGCGGACGTTTGCTATTATCCATTGCTCTGCGATTCGGATAGGATGAGGTATGGGTTGCTGCTGGGACGGCGCTTCCCGCCCGGTACTACGTCCCCGGCGCGGAACCCCGGAGCTTCCGGTCGGGCCGCGTTCAATATCTGCGCAAGCTTCTCTCGTCCCCGCACCAGGCGGGACTTCACCCCCGAGAGGGAGCCACCCTGTATCTGGCGGATCTCCTCCAGCGACAGGTCGGAGATCTCGAACAGCACCACGGTCTCCCGCTGCCGCTCCGGCAGTTGTGCCAGCGCCGCATGCAGCATCGCCACATCGGCGGCGGCTTCCGGAGAGGTGCCGCCGGAGGGGATGTTCTCGGCATACTCATCGTCGTAGCTGCCGAACAGCCGCTGCCGCCAGCGGCGGCGCTTGTGCAGCCGCACCGCGATGGTGAGCAGGTAGCTGAGGAACGCTCCCGGGCTCTTCAGATCGTCGAAACGCTCCAGCGCGGCCAGGATGGTATCGCTCGCCAGATCGTTCGCCTCCTCATGATTGCGTGTCATCGCCCGCGCAAAATGCGTGAGCCGGTTCCGCACCGGCAGCAGCAGCGCCAGAAAGCGTTCCTGCCGTTCCGTATCGCGATCCGGATGTTCGTTGGATGCCATATCAACCTTGCTTGTCTCGGTTCTCTCGACTGGTAAGTGACCCACCACACCGGAAAGTTGCAGAGCCTCCCCCCTCCCGGTACGCCCCTCCTCCGGCCCCCTCTCTCTTCAATCGAAATCATCCCTACGAGCATCCCCCGGGCAGATGTTGCAGCAACGTTACACCGCCGCGAGGATACGTCCTGATGATGGCGCTTTCAACCATGAACCGATCCTCCTGGAGAGAGGCTTATGAAACGAGCAATATCAGTATGCATCGCTCTGCTGGCCGCCGCAACGGCACAGGCGCAGCAGCCCGCAATCAATCCGCTTGGAACGCTCCTTACCGGGCGGAGCGTCTACGGACTGGACGCCGCGCACGGCAACATCTATGCTGCGGCCGATACCGCCGGCATCTTCTATCACGATCCCAATGCGCTGACGCCGTTCGGATGGACTCCTCTGGGGCTTGAAGGGAAACATTGCCGGGAGGTGGCTGTACATCCGGCCGACCCGCTGAACATCCTGGTGGCACTGGATCTGCGCTCCGGCTGGTCCGGCCCGGCCGAGGTGATCTACCGCACCACCAACGGCGGGTTGACCTGGGAGCTGTCGCAGAGCGGAATCGCCATCACCAGCCCGCCGGTCAATCTGGTACGGCGGCTCCGGTTCCATCCCTCCGATCCCTCCCGCGTGGTGCTGGCGGCGCAGGGGTTCGGCTCGTATATCTCCTCGGACACCGGCAAAAGCTGGCAGAAGATAGAGGGGCTCGCCAATTACACGGTGAACGATATCATCTGGGACGCCAGCCGGCCGGGGACGCTGTTCGCCGGCGGAGAGAATATGATCTTCAGCGCGGTCCTGCTGAAATCCACCGACTGGGGGGCAACCTGGACCAGCAAGCTGGATCTGGCGCTCGGCGGCGACAATGCCATCGACGGCATCGCCATCAGCCCCTCGCAGCCGGATGTGATGACCGCCGGCACCGAAGGATACATCCTCCGCTCCACCGATGCCGGCGAGCACTGGACGATCGCGGCACATCCGGAGCGGTATTATTTCTTCGGCGTGGCCTGGGATTACGCCAGCACCTCCAGGGTGTTCGTGGCGGGAGGGAATCATCCCCCCAACACCGGCGGCATCTATGCCAGCAACGATGCCGGAGCCACCTGGAATATGGTTGCCCAGGAGCCGAAGGGAACCATCCAGCGGGCGGTCACCTCGCCGGCCTTTCCGGGATACCTGATCTTCAGCGCCGGCAACCTGCACGATGATTCGGATGCCACCGGGGAGAACGGAGTGTTCCTCCTGGCGCCGGAGGTGGCGTCGGTGCCGGATACGAGGGAAGGCGCGGAAGCGTGGTTCGACGGGAGGACGATTCATCTGAGCGCGGCCGGGGAGCAGAGCCCGCTGCGATGGGAATTGTACGATCTGCTCGGCAACCCGGTGCTGTCGGGAGCCATATCCGCGGGAGAGACCGGGGAGATCGGAACGGAGGGTCTCGCCACGGGACGATATCTGCTCCGGTACGGGGGCGAGGAAGAGCGAAGGGTGATGAGAATGAATGTGGGAAGATGATCCTGGAGGATGGCCCTGGCGACAGGCGATCGATACCAGCGAATACCAACAAAGAGGGGTGCATAACTGCACCCCTCTTTGCGCCTGATAAGTACCCCACTTATCAGTAACCTGCGTGCCGGCCCACTCTTCCGACACGAAGGCTGGCTATCCCCGAGAAAGCCACTGTTGGATAGACTCGTGCTTCCGATGCGCTCCTTCCGCGTTCCTTCAGTTGAGGTACGCACGCTTGGTAGGGCGCGTCTTATGGCGAACGGTCTTGTGCTTCATCATTTTTGAAATCAGGCCCGAGGTATCGGCCTGGGCCGATGCCGTACCGGGCGGCGGCTCCGTCACCGGTTCCATCTTTACCGGCGCCGTGCCTGGATCGGGCTTCTGTGGTGCGCAGTGTATCGTGCCAAGGCAGATAAGGACTATTACCACGAGAGAGGGCTTGATCGCCATCGCACACCCCCGTAAAGCTTCCGTTCTTCCGGCCGCAATCACACTTCCGGTGCCTCCGGCGGCCATCTACGGTTACGAACTTAGAGGGGCAAGATGATAGGCAGATGATAGAACCGCGAATCGGCGCGGATCTTGGCGGGCGGGGGTGGTGCGGCTTCTAGGCGATCTGTAAAGATGAAGTGAAATCTGCGCGAATATCGAATAGCCAACGGTACACCGGCAAGCCCCCTACCAACCGCGAATCGGCGCGGATCTTGGTGGGCGGGGGTGGTGCGGCTTCTAGGCGATCTGTAAAGATGAAGTGAAATCTGCGCGAATGTTGAACGCGTTTGAGGAGAACAGCGGTGAACAGAACAGCCGCGAACAGAATATTCGCGAGGGATCAGGGGGCGGGTTCGGGCTCCTTCTGGATGGGCAACGAGACGGTGATTACCGTGCCGGCCGTATCGTCCGATGCGATGGCGATCGTCCCGTTGTGCGCCTCGATGATCGTCTTGGCAATCGCCAGCCCCAGTCCGGTTCCCAGAGTGGTGCGGCTCTGTTCCACGCGATAGAAACGATCGAAGACCTTTGCCAGATGCTCGGCGGGGATGGCGGGGCCGCTGTTGGCGATGCGGATGATCGCCTGCTGCTGGTGCTGCTGGAGTTCGGCCCTGACCGTGCTTTCATCCGGCGAGTGGGTGATGGCGTTGTCCAGCAGATTCATCAGCGCCCGTTGCAGCGTATGAGGATCGCAGAAGATTTCGATGGGATCTTCGATATCGAGCCAGAGGGAGATATGCTTCTCCCCGGCAAGGGTCTTCATCCGCCCGGCGCATTCCACCAGCATCTCATCCAGGCGTTCCGGAAGATTCTGCATCAGCAACGGATGGGAATCGGCACGGGCCAGCACAAGCAGATCGCTTGCCAGGCGGCTCAGGCGGTCCACCTCCCCGGCGCAATGCCGCAGGTCCTCCCGCACCTGTGCCGGGAGTCCGGGCGTGTTCAGCAGCCGGTGCACGTTCACCTGGATCACGGTCAGAGGAGTGCGCAGATCGTGCGAGGCATCGGCCACGAACCGGCGCTGCCCCGCGAAGGTCTCCTCGATCCTGGCGATCATCCCGTTGAAGGTGCGGGCCAGCTCGGTAAGCTCGTCGTTGGAACGTCCCTCCGGCACCCGCTCATGGAGGTTGTTGGAGGAGATGCGTTCGGCGGTGGAGGTGATCTCCGCCACCGGTTCCAGCGCGCGCCGCGCCAGGAACCATCCCCCAACCCCGGCTATCAGCAATGCCAGGGGGACTATCACCAGAAAGACATTGCGCAGGCCGGCCAGCGATTCCTCCAACCGGCTCATCGTGGCGGCCACCACCAGCACGAGCGCCTCGTTGGCGCCCCGCCCCACCGTGATCGAAAAAATGCGGTACTCGCTCCCATCGGCCACGATGGTGCGGAACGGCGGCCCTCCGCGTATCGGCAGGATATCCTGCAGCGAGTCCACCAGCCGCTCCAGCGCCTGCTGGGTGGTGCTCTCGTAGAAGATGCTGTCCTGGGTGGCGAGCATGAAGCGCATGGAGCGGAACCGGAGGTTGGCCTGCGAGGTAAGCAATTGCAGCTCATCGAACAGATCGGGGGCGGCGCTCGGGTTGGTGTGCACTTCGGCGATAAGGAACTCGGCGTAATCGCGAAGCTCCTCATCGATCGAATCCTGCTCGGTGGAGGCAAATGCAACATACATCACCAGCGCCATCACGATAATGATGCAACCGAAGCTCAGCAGAAACCAGAGCGTCAGACGGGTGGTGATGGTGAACATCCTACGGGGTCTCCGAAAAACGATAGCCGGCTCCCCGCACCGTATGGATCAGCTGCGGTTCGAACCCCTTGTCCACTCTCAGCCGGAGAAACCGGACGAGCGAATCGATGACATTGGAGCGGGGATCGAAATTCATATCCCACACATGCTCGCTTATCATCTCGCGGGTGAGCACCCGCTCGCGGTTCATCATGAAATATTCCAGCAGCGCGAACTCCTTGGCCGTAAGGGTGATCTGCCGCCCCCCTCTGGAGACGGTCCTGCGCGCGGTGTTCAGCACCAGATCGGCGGCACGAAGCTCCACGGTCTTGAAATCGGACTGCCGCCGGCTGAGCGAGCGCACCCGCGCCAGCAGCACGCCGGTATGAAACGGCTTGACCAGATAATCATCGGCGCCGGCATCCAGGCCATGGATCACGTCGTGGGCATCGCCCAGAGCGGTGGTCATCAGGATGGGGGTTGCGATCCCCTCGTCGCGCAGGGTCTTGCAGACGCTCCGCCCATCCTTCTCCGGAAGCATCAGATCCAGCAGGATCAGGTCGTAATCGTTGCTGAGCGCAAGATCCTCCCCGGTTGCGCCATCGTGGGCGATATCCACCAGATAGTGCTGTTCCACCAGCTCCCGGCGCATCACCTCGGCTATGTTCCTGTCATCCTCGACAATCAGAATCCTCATGGGGGTATCAGTTGGGTACGATGATGCGGGCCGCTACAAACATATCACTCCAGGGGAAAGAATCGGAAGATGAGGCGGCAGTACCAGCACCGGAGCCACGCACGGCGCATCACCCGCCCCCCTGGCCCGCCCCGTGAGACCCTCCGCATCCGTCCACCGCTGGAAGCCTTATGGCGTGGAAATTGCCGAGTTCGAAGGGAACATAGTTCCCATGCACGAGTGCGCTGCCATGATTTTCACGGACGGCTGATAGCAAGCCCGTTACGAGCCAGAGGGAGGGATTGAATGGCCCATCGCATCGGCCCATCATCTCCCTCCGGGCGCCGCACTCTACCACTCTCTCTCACAGGTATCGCTCAGGCCCCCCGGCTACAGGAGTTTGCAATGTCCGACACTCCATCCAATCCCGATTCGGAATCCCAGCCCTCATCCGGCCCGGCAACCCCGGATGTCAACGATTCAACCCTGCTCTGGACGCTCCTGGAAGAGCTTGCCACAACCCAGTCGTATCTGGAGGTGATCCTCCGCAACCAGGCGCTTATCCGGGCAAAACTGGAGGAGCGGCGGAGCGAGGATATTCTTGGAGAGATGGAGATAGACCAGGCAAAGGTCTTCAAGTTCCTCTGGCCGAAGGTGATCGAGGGGATGGTGGGAAGAGAGAAGGGTGGCGATCCCGACGAGGATGCCGATGTGACCGAGTACCGGGGGATCGGAGGATAACCTCCGGACCGGAAGAATCGCGCGGAGGATGGGTTTCCCGGCATCACACCGGCGCGGCGGGATAGCGGCGGTACAGGAGTACCGATACGGCAGGGGCCGGCTCCACGAGCCGGCCCCTGCAACGCAGTAGTCATCATCACAGAGCGATCACACCAGCGTTCTGATATGCAGCCCCTTCAACTGCTCGTTGTCGGCAGGGGATGGGGCTTCGTCCATAAGCGATGCGGCGCTCGTCGTCTTCGGGAAGGCGATCACGTCGCGGATGTTGTCGGTGCCGGCCAGGATCATCACCAGGCGATCCAGTCCCGGCGCGATGCCCCCGTGCGGCGGCGCACCGTAGCGGAACGCCTCCAGCAGGAACCCGAACTTCTTCTTCGCCTCCTCATCGGAAAGCCCTATCAGAGCGAATATCCGGGCCTGGGTCTCGCGGTCGTGGATTCGGATGCTGCCGCTGGCGACCTCGTAGCCGTTGATAACCAGATCGTAGGCATTGGCGCGCACCTTCAGCGGTTCGGTATCGAGCAGATGCTCGTCCTCCATCTTGTAGGAGGTGAACGGGTGATGCGCCGGCACCGGTGCACCGGTCTCGGTATCGGCCTCGAACATCGGAAAATCGACCACGAACAGAGGGGCATCCACATTGCTGGCGATCAGATTCTCGCGGCGGGCGATCTCCAGGCGGAGCGCTCCCAGCGCCGCATACGACGTCCTCCAGTCATCCGCCACGATCAGCAGCAGATCCCCCTCGCCGGCGCTGAGGCGTTCGCGCAGAGCGGTCTTCTCGCCGGCCGAAAGGAACTTCGCCGAGCCCCCTTCCATATCATCGGCCGTCACCTTCAGCCAGACCAGCCCCTTGGCGCCGTAGCGCCTGGCAAGCTCGGTAAGCTCGTCGATCTGCTTGCGGGAATAGGCGCCGCCGCCGATCACGTTGACCCCGATGACGGCGCCACGGTTATCGAGCGCCCCCTTGAACACCGTAAATTCGGTGGCACCCAGCAGATCGTTCAGCTCGCGCAGTTCCACGCCGAACCGGATATCGGGCTTGTCGCTTCCGTAGCGGGACATCGCCTCGCGGTAGGGCATGCGCGGGAGCGGCAGGGGAAGATCCACCCCCTTGACCTCCTTCCAGATTCTTACCAGATAGCCTTCGATAAGCTGGAGCACGTCCTCCTGCTCCACGAACGACATCTCCAGATCGATCTGGGTGAACTCCGGCTGGCGGTCGGCCCGGAGATCCTCATCGCGGAAGCACTTGGTGATCTGCATATACCGGTCGTATCCGGCCACCATCAGCAACTGCTTGTAGATCTGCGGCGACTGCGGCAGGGCATAGAAGCTGCCGGGGTGGATGCGGCTCGGCACCAGATAATCGCGCGCCCCTTCCGGGGTGGAGCGCACCAGCATCGGCGTCTCGATCTGGATAAAGCCATGTTCGGCGAAATACTGGTGGGTGACTAGGTAGACCTGGCTGCGGAGGCGGAGCATCTCCTGCATCCGCGAGTCGCGCAGATCCAGATAGCGGTATTTCAGCCGCAGCTCCTCTCCCACCTGATCGCGCTTGCCGATCTCGAACGGCGGGGTCTCGGAGCGGTTCAGGATGACCAGTCCGGTGCAGTAGATCTCGGTATCGCCGGTTGGCAGCAGCGGGTTGGGGCGCTCGCGGCGGCGCACCTGGCCGGTGACCGCCACCACATATTCGCTGCGGAGCTCGCCGGCCAGCTCCATCAGTTCTCCGGCATGCTGCGGGGAGAAAACCACCTGCGAGATACCGGTATGATCGCGCAGATCGATGAAGATCAGGCCGCCGAGATCGCGCCGTGTGGCAACCCAGCCGTTGAGCGTGATGGTGGTACCGATATCGGATGAGCGGAGAAGGCCCGCGTAATGCGTGCGAGCAGGATAGGAGCGCATGGGATGTACGATTATGGTCAGTAGTCCGTCCGCGGGTGTTGCCCGCTGTCAGTGCCCCGTCGTCGGTACAACGGAGATAGTAGTTATAGTAGTTAACAAGATAGCCGCTGGCGCGGAAGAAGGATATCTGTACCGATCCGGTTCTTTCCGCTTCCGGACTCCGGAATCTTCGGACTCCGGAGGATTTTTGAAGCTACGAAAGGGGGGGAAGGTGGGCAATGGAGCCGGAGGGGGGAGGGCGGGAGTTTCAAATTGCTACGAGAGCCGAGCCCGCATCCCGGAAAACGGGATCATCCGGCGATTCCCCGGCCTTACCGTTGCTTCTCTTCACAACATGAGATTGCAGAACCCCAGCGGCTTCCGTAATTTCCCTTTCTTTTCGATGCCATATTCTATCAATGAGAGTTCGCCAGGCATCCCAGACCGCACCCGCTTCCAGTGAATTAGAACAGTATCAGATACTACTTAATAGTCATATAAACAGATCTCAACCAGTATGAACGAAGGCAAGATTGTTCAGATCATCGGTCCGGTGATCGACGTGGAGTTCCCCGGCGGCACGCTCCCGGATATCCTCAACGCGCTTCATATCCCGCGTAAGACCATCGAGGGAAGCGAGGATGTTCTCGTTGTCGAGGTGCAGCAGCATCTCGGCGAGGATCGCGTCCGGACGATCGCCATGGACTCCACCGACGGCCTCAGCCGCGGCATGCGGGTGATCGACACCAACGGCCCGATCACCGTGCCGGTGGGCCCGAAGGCGCTCGGCCGCCTGATCAACGTGGTGGGCGACGCCATCGACAACATGCCGCAGATCCAGTCGGATGTGCGCTTCCCGATCCACCGCTCGGCCCCTTCGTTCGAAACCCTGACCACCAAGAAGGAGATGCTGGAAACCGGCATCAAGGTCATCGACCTTCTGGAGCCGTACACCAAGGGAGGCAAGACCGGCCTGTTCGGCGGCGCCGGTGTGGGCAAGACCGTGGTTATCCTGGAGCTGATCAACAACATCGCAAAGCAGCACGGCGGCTACTCGGTCTTCGGCGGCGTGGGCGAGCGTACGCGCGAGGGAAAGGATCTCTATCTGGAAATGTCCGATTCCAAGCTGTCGGACGGCTCCACCGTGCTGGACAAGACCGTGCTGGTGTTCGGCCAGATGAACGAGCCGCCGGGCGCCCGTGCCCGCGTTGCGCTTACGGCTCTGACGCACGCCGAATATTTCCGTGATGATGAAGGGCGCGACGTGCTTCTGTTCATCGACAACATCTTCCGCTTCACCCAGGCCGGCTCGGAAGTATCCGCTCTTCTTGGACGTATGCCCTCGGCAGTGGGATACCAGCCGACGCTGGCAACCGAGATGGGCACCCTCCAGGAGCGTATCGCCTCCACCAACCGTGGCTCCATCACCTCGGTGCAGGCCGTCTACGTTCCGGCCGACGATCTTACCGATCCGGCACCGGCGAACACCTTCGCCCACCTTGACGCAACCACGGTGCTTTCGCGCGCGATCTCGGAGCTGGGCCTGTACCCGGCCGTCGATCCGCTGGAATCCACCTCCACGATCCTTACCCCGTCGGTGATCGGCCAGCGCCATTACGAGGTGGCCTCGGCGGTGAAGCGCACGCTCCAGCAGTACAAGGAGCTTCAGGACATCATCAACATCCTCGGCATGGACGAGCTTTCCGACGAGGACCAGATCACCGTGCAGCGCGCCCGCAAGATGCAGCGCTTCTTCTCGCAGCCGTTCTTCGTGGCCGAGCAGTTCACCGGCCTGCAGGGACGCTATGTGAAGATCGAGGACACCATTGCCGGCTTCGAGGCCATTCTCAACGGCGACGGAGACGATATGCCGGAAGAGGCGTTCCGTTACGTCGGCACGTTCGACGAGGCACGCGAGAAGGCCGCCAAGATGGTGGCCGCCTAATCGCCGGGCACGATCAATTCATCTACGGAAAGAGCAATGGCCGATAAGACATTTCATATCGAGATCGTGACCCCGCGCGAGCAGGTGTTCAGCGGCGAGGTATCGCTGGCGACGGTGCCGGGGGTGGTATCCCCGTTCCAGGTGCTGGTCAACCACGCCCCGATCCTTACCCAGCTCGAAGTGGGGGATATCAGAGTGGTGACCGAATCGGGTCAGGAACTCCATTTCGCCACCTCCGGGGGCTTCGTGGAGATGAAGAACAACCGGATGACGGTGATTGCCGAGACCGCCGAAATGGCCTCGACAATCGATCCGGACCGGGCGGAGCGTGCCTACCAGCGGGCACACGAGAGGGTGACGGATGTGCGCCGCACGCGCAATTCCGCCATCGATCTTGTGCGCGCCGAGGCGGCCCTGGCACGCGCTACCAACCGGCTGAAGGTGGCCGGGCGTGGCGTGCCCGCCTGAGCGTCTGCGGACGCATCTGCAGATATCGAACGGCACTTCCCGGCAATTCCGGGAAGTGCCGTTCTCCGTTTCCGGCCCCCGTATCGCTCTGCGACCGAGCCCGGCACGGTACATATCATTACGTGTTCTTCCCCCCTTCCCTCCTCCCGGAACTTGTACACGTTCGGGTTATAGTCTAAGTTTGTGTTTGGATTCGGTCTTAATAAGCACTCCCTTGATCCACTCAATCGCAGAAAAACGGGCAAAGGAACGCTTCACGGAATTCCTCCGTGACAGCAATTACCGTATTACGTCGGAGCGATTCGAGGTGCTCTCGGCCGTGCTGAAGTATGACGAGCATTTCGATGCCGATTCCCTCTTCCTCCGGCTCCGCTCCGATGGCAGCAAGGTCTCCCGCGCCACTGTCTACAAAACCCTTACCCTGCTCCATGAGTGCGGCCTGGTCTCGCGCTACATGTTCTCGCCGGGAGAGTTCGCCCAGTACGAAAAAACCGTCGATCGCCCGCGCCACGATCATATGGTCTGCACCAAGTGCGGCAAGATCCTGGAGTTCGCCAACCCGACGCTTCAAGGCATCCAGCGGCAGATCTGCGAGCAGTACGACTTCGATTCGGTCTATCATACGTTCCAGATCTTCGGCGTGTGCAGCGATTGCCGCCGGGGACGCCGGGGCGCCGGAAACGAGCTGACCGGGCAGGAGAAACGTGCAAACTGATCGCCTGACGCTCGTGGATGCGCGCCGCGGATCGCGCGGGGTGATACTCTCGCTCCCGGAAGGCTCCGAACTCCGCTCGCAGTGCATCCGCCTGGGGCTCTGCGTGGGAGCCAGCTTCCTCTGCATCGAACGCCTCCCCGGTGGCACGATCGTCCTGGAAACCAACCGCCAGGAGATCGCCCTCGGAAAACATCTCGCCGACTCCATCGGCATACGGCTCGGCTAGGGCCCCCCTCGGAGCACGGCATCCTCAAGCCCGTCCCCCGCTCCCATCCCAAACGGAGCCGGACGCGCGACGACACTATGTGATAGCCATGGACACCTCAATGAATGATATCCCCCCACTGACCCCCGATGAAATCACCGAGGTTATCCCGCATACCGGGCATCGCCATGTCGATACCGGCGCGGCGGCGTTTCTCAGCCAGACCAAGACGAAGCTGGTGCTGGTGGGAAATCCGAACGTGGGGAAATCGGTGTTCTTCAATCACCTGACCGGCCTGTACGTGGATGTCTCCAACTTCCCCGGTACCACCGTGGAGATCTCGCACGGCGAACATCCCCGCTATGCGGTCTACGATACGCCGGGCATCTACGGGGTAAGCTCGTTCAACGACGAGGAGCGGGTGGCACGCGATATCATTCTTGAAGCCGATGTGATCCTGAATGTGGTGGATGCGGTCCACCTGGAACGGGATCTGTTCCTGACGCTCCAGCTCATCGACATGGGGAAGAAGATCGCCGTCTGCCTGAATATGATGGACGAGGCGAAGCAACGGGGGATCAGCATCGATCTGGAGGAACTTTCCAACCGGCTGGGCGTGCCGGTGCTTCCCACCACCGCCATCCGCAAAGCCGGCTTCGATCGCCTGGAGGCGCATATCACCCAGGCCTGCCCCGGCAATTCCGATCCGTCGCTCCACCGCCGCCTGCACGATCTGCTGGATAGAGTGGGCTCGCAGGCCGAGGGGCTGATGGTGCTGGAAGGAGATGAGGTGGTGGCGGAACGCCATGGCGTCCCCCCCGGGGCCGACCGCGAGCTGATCTATGTGGACCGCCGCAACCGGGTGAACCGCCTGCTGGACAAAGTGATGACCGCCACCGAGCGGAAACGCACCCTTTCATCGGCGCTCGGCAGAATCTCCATCTCCCCGATCATGGGGCTCCCGTTCCTGGCCGTGGTTCTGTATGCCATCTACCTCTTCGTGGGGGTGTTCATTGCCCAGGATGTGGTGGGCTTTACCGAGGGAACGCTCGGCAACCGCAATTTCGAGCCCTTTGTAAAGGATCTGGTTACCTCGTTCACCGGCGCGGAGATCACCGTGGAGAAGGTGGGGCTGGATAGCGCCGGCGAGGAGATCGCGACCGATACCCGCACCTTCGACTTCCCGGACGGCACAAACGCAAATCCGGCGCTGGCGGCCCAGATGGAGAGCTACCGGAACGGAGGGCTCAACAACCTCTCGTACAAATTTCATTCGCCGGTGGCGGTGGTCTTCTTCGGGGAGTTCGGCGCGGTATCGATGACCGTCACCTACCTCCTGTTTCTGCTGCTGCCGCTGGTGCTCGGGTTCTATCTCTCCCTTTCGATTCTGGAGGATTCCGGCTATCTCCCCCGTCTGGCAACCTTCGTGGATCGTTCGCTGAACGGCATAGGGCTGAACGGGCGGGCGATCATCCCGCTTATCCTGGGTCTGGGCTGCGTGACGATGGCGACGATCACCACCCGGCTGCTCGGCACCGATCGCGAGAAGCGGATCGCCACCACGATCCTCCAGTTCGCCATCCCCTGCTCGGCACAGCTTGCGGTGATTGCCGCCCTGCTGGCTACGGCCGGTCTGAAGGCCACGCTGATCTACTCGGCGGTGATCCTTTCGGTGTTCGTGGGGATCGGCACCGCTCTGGACCGCGTGCTCCCCGGCAAATCGTCGCCACTGCTGCTTGATCTGCCGCCGATGCGGATGCCCCGCCTCCGCAACGTCTTCCAGAAGACCTGGGTGAAGACGGTAGCCTTTATGAAAGAGGCCACACCCTGGTTCTTCATCGGCGCCCTGGCGGTCTCCATCATGCAGGTAACCGGCCTGCTCCAGATGTGGGTGGATCTGCTGGCGCCGATCACCACCAGCTGGCTGAAGCTCCCGGCCGAGGCCTCCACGGCATTTGTGATGGGGCTGGTCCGCCGCGATTTCGGTGCGGCCGGGCTCTACGCGATGAACCTCTCGCCGATGCAGGTGGTGGTGGCGCTCACCACCATCACACTCTTCGTTCCCTGTATCGCGTCGCTGATGGTGATGCTGAAGGAACGGGGCACGCGCGAGGGACTGGTGATCTGGGCTGGCAGCTGGGTGATGGCGTTCGGTATCGGCGGGATCGTGGCGCTGATCCTCCTGTGACGATTATCGATGTACGATTTCAGATTGACGATTCGAGAGAACGAAAGAGATGATGGGCGGCGGGAGGATGAGGGTGGGTTGATGAATACGGACGTGATACTTATGATGAGGCTCTGAGCGATATGGGACTCTTCAAACGAAAAAGCAGAAGCGCATTGCCGGCGGCGGTGCTGGAGCTGCCGGTGCTGAACGCCGGCGCGAACGCGGAACTGCACCGCAAGCTGGAGATGGAGATCCGCTACTGCCCCACGTGCGGCTACAAGGTCAGCAACCCGATGAACGACCGCTGCCCCCGCTGCTTCACCGTGGTTCCCTTGAGCGAGCACACCAACTGCGGCGAATGCACGCAACAGGGGAACTGTACGTATCAGTCGTAGAGGGAACGCAGCAGGGCGGCAGCCAGTTGCCGATCAGGAAAAAGGCGTCCCTCGTCGTCCATAGCTGCCATACCGGCGCAGCTTCATTTCATGACAGCACGATTCGCGAAGATCCGGTACGGAATACCGACCGATATCAGGACCATGCACTCGCGATGCATTCGCGAAGATTTCATCCCAGCACCATCATCCGGTCAGCCCAGCTTCATTCCACTATACCATGATTCGCGAGGATCCGGTACGGAATACCAAATGATATCAGGACCATAAACCCGCCATACATTTGCGAAGATTTCATTCACGCAGTACGATCCAACCGCCGCAGCTTCATTCCACTATACCACGATTCGCGAGGATTCGCGGCTGAGGAGGCTAAGGATCTTCTCGAACGCCACGATCTGCCCCCGCTGCAGTAGATTCTCCCGCTCCAGCAGGTCCGCCTTCTTCTCCAGCAACCGGTTCAGCTCCTCCAGCAGCTTCTCGCGCCGGTCGGAGGGGGCATCCCGCAGTTCAAGCCGTATCCGCTCCACATCCCGGAAGATCGGGTGCTGATCCCCGCCGGAGACCGGGTAGCCGGGCAGAGGCTCCGGTTCGAACACGCGCCCCAGACGCTGCTCTATCATCAGCCGCAGGGTACGCCCGGCATCGTTGTCGGCGAACATCTCCCCCTCCCCGGAAATAAGCCAGTGGATATTGCATCCATGCTCGGCGATACGGGAGAGGACGATGGCCCCCGGCTCCCGCTTTCCGGAAAGATATTTCTGAAGGTTGGAGGGCTGCATCCCCAGTTTCAGAGCGAACGCCTTGATGGAGCCGAACGCGGTGTTGCCGAACAGACGCAGGCGCCGTCCGGCGGCAGGAACCGGATCGCCGTCGGCAACCCCCAGCTCATCCCCATCCGCGGCTTCATCCGGATCTCTCCCCTCCTCCTCGGCTCCACCGGTCTCCTCCAGCGGATCGCCCTCTTCGGCATCCATATACTGTAGAGCATTCATATCACTACTATGGTAGATTTATCTTGTACAATTCGATATACTTGGGTATATTGATAGGTGGACTTTTCGACAACCTATCGACAACCAAAGATATGAAATTGGCAAAACTTGATTTCCGCCGTCACCCCTACCGTGGAATCCTTGCCGAGATAGCGCGTGAGGATGGTGTTGAACGTCAAGCAGTGCAGAAACGGATGAAAAAAGGGGATCCTGAGACCCTTGCACGTATTGCCGAGAAGGTGAAGGAGCGGGATGCGAAGATCCGGAAGTACCAGCGGGCCATCCGCTCCATCTAGGAAGTGATCTTCCGGGCTAGCCCGTAAAAACAGCCGAAAGTGCGGTTGGATACTTTGATATGGCCGGATTGGATAACTTAAGTATGCACGATGAAGGATGGGATATCTTCTTCGGCTGCCATCCTCCGGCGCTACCACCACGCAGATCTGTACGATAGAGAAGAGAGGATAGGAAGAGGGGAGCCCGGACCCCGCAGCGGCGCAGAAAGCCTTGCTCTTCGCTGCGCCGCTGCGTGAAGTTCTTTACGCTCCGGAGGCACCCGCATGCGCTCCGGGTTCACTTCGGTGAACTACAGGCGCGCCCCTGATGTTAGGGTGATAGCTTCTCACGGCATGGCAAGGGGTCATGCGGCGGAGAGAAGCTGCGCGGGCTCCGGCACACCGGTTCCGGAACCTGAGCCTACATAATCCGGATCATCCCGATGCGCCTCGGCCTCTGCTGCCTCTTCTCGACCTTCCCGGTCCGATTCCGCACCACAACCGCAACCTACGCCGCCAGGCTCCCGGAGGAAGACCGCCTGGCGAAGCTAAGCGAGCTGGCCCTGCATAACGCCGGGGCCCTGCACGATGCCCTGACGGTCTGCGATGGGCTGGGCATCGGCGCGTTCAGGATCATGTGCGGTCTCTGGCCCCTCTACACGCACCCGCAACTCGCCTATCATATCGAGGATCTTCCCGACGCCGATGCCATCATCGCGCGGCTGCGCCAGGCCGGGGAGTTCGCCGCGCGCAACCAGATCCGTCTCAGCTTCCACCCCGATCAGTTCACCGTGCTCTCCACGGCACGGCCGGAAACGCTCGCCGCCTCGGTTCGCGACCTCACCTATATGGGAGAGCTCTGCGAGCTGCTGGGCGCCGATGCCATCAATATCCACGGCGGGGGGGTCTACGGCGACAAGGAGGGAGCGCTGGCACGGCTGGCGGCGAATATCATGGAGCTGCCGGATGCGGTCCGGAGCCGGCTCACCCTGGAGAACGACGACGTCAGCTATACCCCGCTGGATCTGCTGCCGGTCTGCCGCTCCGTGGGCGTTCCCCTCGTCTACGATGTGCATCATCACCGCTGCCTGCCGGATGGGCTGGGGGTGGAGGAGGCCACATCGCTGGCACTGGAAACCTGGAACCGCGAGCCGCTCTTTCATATCTCCTCCCCGCGCGACCGCGCCCCCGGTGCAAACCGGCGCCCGCACGCCGATCATATCGAGCCGGAGGATTTCCCGGCAATCTGGCGCGACCTGCCAATCACCATCGATGTGGAGGCAAAGGCAAAGGAGACTGCGGTGATGGCGCTCGCCGGGAGCATCGGCGCGGGAGTACGGCAGCGGGAGCAGAGGCTTACGCCGGAAGTATTCGCGGAGGAACGGGAGAAGGATGGGAGATAACCAGGGGTGATGGGATAGGTGCGTGGCCGCGGCGGATGTTTGCTTATAACAGAGCGTGCGGCGGCATGATGCAGTGCGAGTAGATAACCGGGGCCGCCCGCGATCTTCCAGCGCCTCGGACGCGTTCTGGAATGAGTCGCGAGCGGTACCGGCACATTTCTTCGTCGGAACCCCTACAGCTTCACCCTGGTTCTGAGCGCACGGGCACGGCTCAGAAGATCCTGTATCGATTCCACCGTGGCGCCGTGCTCGAACACCACCCGTTTCACCTTCCCGGGGCTTCGTACCTCCACCCACTCCCCCCCGCCGTCGTTGCAATCCGGGCAGCCGATCACGCTGTCAAGCGCTACCAGCCTGGACATGGAAACCGACTCCACCAGATCGCCCCATTCCTCCTGCGTAACCGCCACGGTTCTGGAACGCTCCGGAAATTTCCGGGGATCATCGGCCCATTCCACATAGGTGGCAGTGGTGGGATTGATCGTGGTCTCGCTGTAACAATAGCCCACGCACTCGCCAAAGAACGTTCCGATCTTGATGGAAACCGGGGTCTGCTCCGGCACCGCTTCCACACTTCCGCTATCGCATGAGCCGAGAGCGCAACAGGCCACAACCGCTACAATCGAGAGACGTGTCATATGCTCCGTCCTGGTTGCATTGAAAGGAATGTATCGTGTAACCTATGCCCGGGAGGCAAAAAAGTTACCCCCCATCCTCCTGCGGCATCCCTATCCCTTCCTCTCTCTGATGGCGCGCACCTTCTCCAGCAGCGGGGCGATGGAGGGGATGGCTGCCCCATGCTCGAACGTCACCTTCCGGCGCTTCCCATCGGTTTCCACCTCGATCCACTCCCCGCCCCCATCGGCGCAGTCGGGACAGCCGATCACGCTGTCCAGCTTCGCCAGCGAATCCGCCGCCAGCGCAGCGGTAAGAGCGTTCCACTCCGCGGCCGTGATCGCAACGGTCCTGGATCTGGTGGGGAACTGGACCGTATCGCGTCCTCCCCGCTCCACGAACACCGCCGATCCGGAGGTGATAGTAACATCCTTGATGCAGTACCCGTGGCACATCCCGAAGAATGTTCCGCTGCGGATCACCGTATCGGCCTTGGAGACCGGCCCCATGCTATTGCAGGAGCAGAGAAGGAGCAGGGCCAGAGCGGCCGGCATCAGGGGGAGTTTCATGGCATTTCCTTGTAAAAGAATCGCGAAGAGAGGACGATCCGCGGTTGCTCTGATCTCACTGGTAGCCGCGAGAGCTTCAGATTCTGATGCGCCCTCTGATGGCGCGCACCTTCTGCAACAGCGGCATGATGGGGGGGACGCTATCGCCCAGACTGAACGTCACCCGCTTGCGTTCCCCCCTGGCCTCCAGTTCCACCCACTCGAATCCGTTCGACGAGACCCCCACATCCCCGAGAATGGAATCCAGCGCCATGAACGCATCCAGATCCACGGCGGCTACCAGATCGTTCCACTCGGCGGCGGAGATGGAGCTGCGGCGGAGCTGCGGAGGGAACAGAAGGGAGTCGGGACCGGAGAAGGTCGCGATGGCATCCTCCGGGCCTATCGACAGCTCCGATGCGCAATACTCCTTGCAACTCAGCAGCAGGGTACCGCTGTTGACCAGCGTGATATCCCCCAGGGTACGGGGAGGCTCGCTGATGGTCTCGTTGCTGTCGCAGCCGGCAAGCAGCAGCCCGGCAAGGAGGATCGGGAGCACCCAGGGGCGCGCCGGCCTTGTATCGTAATTACTAGCGTACACGTCGTTCTCTATCTTCCGTTGTACCAGAGGCGGAGCGTCCGGCTCCCCCTTCTTCCATATTCTTCGCCAGGCGGTCCAGCAGCCGGATCTCGGCGGCCAGTCCCTCATCGTTCAGCGCCAGGTTTTCCAGCAGCGCCACCGATCTGGCTCTGGAGACCACATCGATCGCCTCCTTCTGTTTTCCTTCGCTCAGCAGGATGCAGCCATCGCGCAGGCCGAAATAGATATTGGTAAGCGCCACCGCCATCCGCATGCCGTCGTGCGTGTAGAACTGCGTGCCGGGAGAGAGCTTCTTGCGGCTTTCATGGCGCAGCACCGTGCGGGTGGTATGCGCGCTTCCATCGGTATCGGTGAAGCTGAGCGTTCCGGAGGCCAGCTCGTCATCGGGCCGGAGCACCAGCGGCTGGCTTCCATCGGCCTCGTAGCGAAGGATGATGGCCCCGCGATTGGAGGAGAGAAATACCGTGGGGATATGAAGCTCGGCATCGCGGCTCCCCGGCTTCCAGCCCGGCAGGCCGTAGACGGCCTTCAGCTTCAGACCGGCCGGGGTGGCGATCCGGATGTCGAGATCGTAGACCAGAGGGGTCACCAGATAATCGAACTCGGTATCGAACACCTTTGCGATCTTCTCCGGCGACTCCAGGTAGAAGAAGTTGCCGCCGCGAAGATTGGAGATATGATAGGCGAGCTCCTGCCCGAAGTCCACGCCGACCCCGAATGCGGTAAGGCCGATCCCCTCGGCCGCATACCGTGCGGTCAGTTCCCGGAACCCGGCCGAATCGGTGCGGCCGGTATTGGGCACCGCATCGGTGAAGAGCATCACACGCCGCAATACGCCCGGGCGGAGGGGGAGGGCCGAGAGCCCCGAGAATCCCATCGTGAGCCCCGCATCGATATTGGTGCCGCCATCGGCGGTCATCGAATCGATCCGGGCCATGATCGCCGACGGGTCGGTGATACGGGTGGGCGCCAGCAGTATCCCGGCCTCGTCGTTGAACTGCACCACCATCAGCTCATCCTCCGGGGTGAGCTGCCGCAGAAGCGAACCCAGGGCGGTTTTTACCGCATCCAGACTCGTATGCTCCATCGAACCGCTCCTGTCGATCACCACCGCAAGCTGGAGCGCCGGGCGGCGGAACGTGGCGGCCGTGATGTTGGAGTTCATCCCCAGATGCACGAACAGCGCATTGGAGCGATCGTCGGCGGTGGGAGCATAACCGTAGCCGAGCGAGAGGCAGAGCTTCTGGTCGCACGAGGAGGAGGGGGTTGGGATATCATGCTCGCTGTAGAGCCCCTCCGGGGAGAAATCGATGAACCGGGGCACCTTGCCCGACTTTATCAGCGTGCGGGCATAGCCGATATCCTGGGCTCCGCCAACGGTAGCGCCGAGCGTGGGGGAAGCCGCATTCATCTTCATCCCCCCGCCCCCGAACGCGGCCGGATTTCCCCTCCCCTGAAACGAAGGGGGAGGAGGCGCGGGCGCCAGAGCATTGTCCAGCCCCAGGCTTCCGCTCCCCTGGCGCATCTCCTTGCGCGTGGTATCCATGGGGCGTTCCCCCTGTGCAAACGCAGGCAGGGTAAGAGCCGCCGCCAGCAGGGCGAAGGACGCCAGAGCCCGAAAACGATAGATCGTCATCATCATATCACCTTTTCATCATCAACGCAGTTAAACCACATGGAGCGCCGGATCGTTACCGGTTATCGCAAGCCTGGCGTCCCCCGCCCCGGTTGTTCCGGCGGGCTATCAAGCTGACGAGCCATGCACGGCTTTGTAACGCACATTGCGGAAAAGTTTGGCGGGGCGGAACCTGCTGCACTACTTTTACGAACCCTGATTTCCGCGCATTCAGAACCGAAGTTTTTGTAGAGAACGTATGATGCGATCGACAGCTACCGTCTTGATGCTGCTTGGGCTCCTGCTGCTGGGGTCCGTTCACCCGCTGCAGGCGCAGGAGAGGGATATGGTCTACCCTCCGGAACTGTACGCCGGGGAGAACGTGGTGACCATCCGCATACCGGGGGGGATACGGGAGATCCGTGCCGCCCATACGCCGAATATCTCCGTGGAGGGGGCCGGCGTTGTCTCCTGCAACGAGGAACATCAGCTCTACGTGACCCTGCACAGCGCAAGCGAGCAGGCGGCACTGGAGCTTACCATCGTCGATTGCCGCAACCGCCGCTACGTCCGCACCATCACCCAGAACACGGTCTGGACGGTGGATCAGAACCGGTTCAATACCGTGGAGGTGGGCAAGACCGTCTGCCGCGATTTCCACATCCGCTCCACCGGGCTGGAACGGCTCTATCTGGACTCCATCACGATCGCCGATCCGAGGGCGAAGATCAATGTGCCGGGGAGGCTCCCGGCCAGGATAGACTCCCCCGATCTGTATACCTACAACGTCTGCTTCCGTGCCGAATCCCCCGGCATCTACAAATTCCCGGTGGTAACCTGGATGCGCCGCCGCTACCCCTCCGGCGGGCTTACCACCTATCCGGTGGCCGATACGGGCTATGTGCGGGTGATCCCCAAACGGGTCGATTCGGCGGTCGATGAGCCCCCCGTCACCGATCCCACCACCTTCCGGAGCGTGGTGGTGCCCAATGCCATCGTCCCGAAGCGGGGAACCCTCTATGTGGGGGTCTACGATCTGCTGGGCCTTACCGCGGGCTACTCGCTGGACGATCATCTGATGGTGATCGCCGGCGGCGCGCTGCCGACCCCGGACGACTGGGGAGGGATGCGGGGGGAGATCTTCGGGGCATATTCTATCGGCCTGAAGATCGGCCTGCCGCTCGGCGACCAGTTCAACGCCGCCGCCGGATATCAGTGGGGAAGGAGTTTCTACGACAAGGAGAGCGAGATTGCGGTGGATACGGTACGCTCCACCATCAACGTGCATGCGCCGTATCTGGCCCTCAGCTATGGCGATGACGACAGCCGCCTTTCGGCCACGCTGGCGTATGCGTTCAAGCACCACAGCAAGAACAACGTGGAGTTCAACGACAACGCCGCCTTGCTGGCGATAGGCGGGGATACCCGTTTCGCCCGGAACTGGAAGGTGGCCGGAGAGATCATCATGATGCAGAAGCTCGGGATCGTGCCGATCATCGGAACGGTGCGCTATTTCTCCGACAACTACGCCTTCGATCTCGGCGTGGGCTACGTGGGGATCACCACCGGCGATACCAAATCGCCGGCGATACCGCTGGTGCCGGTGGTATCGGGGGTGTTCGTGTTCTAGGGATTTTCGATTGAGCCCATTGACGATTTACGATTGTCGATGTACGGGGGAGAGTTTGCAGCGGCGACGATACCGCAGTAGGGGGCAGGGGCGACCGGATCTACGATCGTCAGTGTCCCTTTTTTTCATGCACGGAGAGCCGATCGAACATCGGGAATCGTCGTTCGAAAATCGTAAGTTTCCGGCCGAAAGGTCTCGTATCCGGGTACCCAGGTCCATGGCATCATCCCACCAGACCTCATCGAATTTCGCCCGCCGTCTTGTGCGGCGTCATGTTCCGGCATATCCGCCAGCGGACTCCGTGCGTATACTACCGGCCCGTACCGTAGCGCATCCGGCAGCTCCTCCGCCGGCCCGGTCCGCATCCATCCCGTTCAACCGAATCGCCCACTGATGCTCCATCTCGAACATGTATCTCCGGCCATCCTGGAATGGGATGCTGAGCTGCGCCTTTCGCGCTGGTCGAGAAGGGCGGAGCAGCTCTTCGGCTGGAATGCGCGCGAGGTGATAGGATTGCGGCCGGAGGAGGCCCCGTTTCTGGTGGCGCCGGATGGCGCGGCGCTCCGTCTGGCGCTGGAGCGGATGATCGCCGGGGGAACAGCGAGGGATGGCTCGTTCCGTAGAGTACGGACCCGGACCGAAGGGGACCGCGCCTGCGCCTGGATCAGCTATCCCCTTACCGACCGGACCGGACGCACCATCTCGGTGATCTCTATGGTGCATGAAACGGCCGGATCGCCGATGATGGAACCGGACGAGCCCGGATCGCCGGAGCCGGCAGCGAGAGCGGAGGAAAAAGAGAATTTTCCTGGGGAAGATCCCGCCCGGAACCCGCGCCAGGAATTGACAGAGGAGAGGAGCGATGAGAACGTTCCGGCGATGCTCCGGCAGCAGATCGCCGAGCAGGCAGAGGCGCTTGTACAGGCCAGCAGGCTGCTGCTGGAAACCGCCCTGGCCCCGGCGCAATGGCGCTACGCCGAGCAGCTTCATACGGGAGGATGCACCATTCTGAAGCTGCTGGAGGCTGGCACCAGCCAGGGGACCGAGGGGACGGCGGCAGCGATACTGAGAGGAAGACGGCTCCTGCTGGTGGATGAAAACGGCCCCGAAAGCCTCCCGCTGCTCCGGCAGTTGCAACATCTCGGCATGGTGACGGTAACCGTTCCTTCCGCCGATATCGCCCTGGAGCTTCTGGCTCAGGGGGTCCGATTCGACGCTTCGATCATCGATGGCGGTTTGCCGGGAACGGATCTGCGGCGCCTGCGGGCGCTTGCCACCGGCAGCGGCAATGCGGGTGGCCTTCCCATACTGCTACGGCTCTCCTCCGGCGGCACCATCGCGCGCACGGAACTTTCGGAGATCGGGCCGGTCGGCATTCTGGAGGAACCTATAGAACCATCAACGCTCGCCGGCAGGCTCCTGGCTCTGCTTGCCCACCCCGAACCGGAGACTACCATGCACGAACAGCCCTCATTGAACATCCTGATCGCAGAGGATACGCCCGTCAACCAGCGGGTAACGGTGGTGATGCTGGAGAAGCTCGGCTATCATCCCGACGTGGCCGGCAACGGGCACGAGGTGCTGGCCGCGCTCTGGCGGAAGCGCTACGATGTGATTCTGATGGATGTGGAGATGCCGGAGATGGACGGCCTGGCCGCCACCGCCCGCATCCGCAGAGAGTTCCCGCACGACCGCCAGCCCCGCATCATAGCGATGACCGCCAACGCCATGGAGGGCTACAGGACGTTCTGCCTGGAATCGGGGATGGATGGATATCTCACCAAACCGGTCAGCCGGGAGGAGCTGAAGCAGGCGCTCCGGCATGGCTCCAGGCCGGATGCCGGGGAGCAGCCGCCAGGCCGGCAGCCGGCAGGCAGGCCGGATGAGGAAAAGCGGGCACCGGCGAGCTATCTGGAATCGCTCCGCACTACGCTCGGCGCCGATGATCCGGCCGCGCTGGGGGAGCTGATCGATCAGTATCTGGGCAATACCGCCGAATCGATAGTCTATCTGCGCCGGAAATATGCCGAGCGGAACACCACGGAACTGGCGCGAATAGCCCATTCGCTGAAGTCCAGCAGCAGGATCTTCGGCGCGGTACGGCTCTCGGAACTGTTCGCCGAGCTGGAACGCGCCGGCCATGCATGCGCCCTGGAACTGGTCGATGACCTGCTGACCGCTATCGTGGCGGAGTTTCAGCTGGAGGGAAAACGGCTGGAGAAGGAGAGAGGGTAGCTGGGAGCGCCTGGAACCTGACCCGTATCGCGTAGCTCTTGGCAGGAAAAGAGATTGGAGTTGTACAACGGAGTTCGTAGATGATCGTGCCTGGTCTTTGGAGCCTGGCTGGTAGCCGGTGATTCCCCCAACCGCTCCTCCAATCGAAAATCGGCAATCGAAAATCGAAAATTCCCTACAGCGACGACTCCGAGAACCGGTACCCCACTCCCCGCACCGTATGGATGAGCGGGACGGGGGCTTCATCATCGATATCTTCGCGCAGGCGGCGCACCAGCGAATCGATCACATTGGAGCGGGGATCGAAATCGGTATCCCAAATATGCTCACCGATCATCTCCCGCGTCACCACCCGATCCTTGTTCATGATAAAGTATTCAAGCAGGGCGAAGCGCTTGGCCGACAGGCTGATGGTGATGCCATTGCGCATAACGGTACGCCGCGCGATATCCACCACAAGGTCCGCCACACGAACCTCCGATGCCTTATGCTCCGAACGGCGCCGCCCCAGCGAACGGACGCGCGCCAGCAGCTCCTCGAAATGAAAGGGTTTTATCAGATAGTCATCCGCACCGGAATCCAGCCCATCCACCTTGTCCTGGACGGAGCTGAGCCCCGTGAGAATGAGAATAGGGGTATCGCTCCCCTCTCCTCGAATGGTTCTACAGACATCCTTCCCGTTTTTTCCGGGAAGCAGAAGATCCAGGATGATAACATCGTACAGGTTGACAAGCGCCATTTCCTCCCCCGCGAGACCATCGGACGCCAGATCCACCAGGTAATGGGCATGGGTCAGCACGCGACGAATGATCTCCGCGATGGTAGCGTCATCTTCTACGACAAGAATTTTCATAGCATCTTGATGCCAGTTTGTCTGCGGAGTCGGTACGGGAATGCGCCGGACAAGCCACCCTCGGTGTGATCCTCGTACGGATAGTATGGAACTCCGTCTCCGGGGCGACCGGAGACCCTACCTGCATGGGGATACATTTGAACACCGGAGCATGCCGGAACCACCTCTCATGCAATGACCGATTATCGGGACAATGCATGCGACGGAATCCCTCCCAGCGAGGGAGATATGGAGAGAAGTCGCAGCCGGCAATGCGCACGAGCCGCCCGCTTCTCCGCCGGCAGAGAGGAGGGAAGCAGGCTGCATTCATACGACGATGTGAGGGGGGAGATCATCCCGGCGAACCCGATGCTTCCAGGTCCGGTCATGGCTCGATCATGACATGAGGACCGCATACGGATCTGACCGGTGATAATCCGGGACGAGATGCCTCGTCTGCGGCGATACGCGAGTTGTGGGCACCACGAATATACGGAGCTTCGGCGACTTTCAGAACCATTCCGGCAATATTCGGTGCGCGCGCGCATCAAACCACCAGCAATATACGGTAAGACATTTCAAAGAATGATCCGGAGCACTCCCGGTGTGTCATCTTTCTGCCATGTTCGCATGATATCTTTATCCTATCTCCATGGCATCTGCGCACTGGAGCGTCCATCCGAAAACGACCGTCCGGTCAGGTTCAGCAGACGTCAATCTCCACAAGACGTCGTCACACTCTAAACTGCGAGAGCATCACTATGTTCGTGCGATGGAAGAAACGTCAGCTCACCTCGGAATCCGGCAAACCGGATGAGATCAACACATCGCTGTATGCGGTACTGGTCGAGAACAACCGGATCGAGGGGAAGACCCGCCAGAAAGTAGTGAAGTACCTCGGTTATATCAACGAGTCGGCCGTCAACGAGGAGATTCACCAGGAACGATTCTGGCAACAGGTCAAGAGCAACCTCGACCCGATGGGGCTGGATCAGGGGGAATATTCGAAGATCATCTCGAAACTGGCCGATGTGGTTCCCAATCCGCTCGCTCTGGTATCGTATGCCAGCATCCCCTGCATCATCAAGGCCGGCTATATCTATCTTGCCACGTAAGATACCGATACCGGCCCGGATGGCGCAGAAAAGCCGGTTTTCCGGCAGATGCAGAGCTTACGGCCGCAACCGTTCATCCATCCCCCTGCCCTCTTCCGCTTCATATCCTCTCGCGTACCCCGGCCCCTTCCGCTGCTCCGGATTCCGATAACTCCGGACTTCCCGGACTCCGGCTCCCCGAGTCTTCGTAACTTGCCGCACGTTTTTCCAACTCTCCAGCGGCAATCCAATCAAACATGCCTAGCCCGATTATCTATCACCCCTCCCTGCGCCTGGTGCTTCCGGCCCTTGCAGCAGCGCTCACCATTACGGCCTGTTCCAGGCAGGAGAAGCCCGGCAAGCAGCCGGATTCCACGCTTGCAACGCCTCGTACCGATACCATCGCCGTACCACGGGGCGTGGAGCTGGCCTCGGCCGAGGGAAGATTCCGGATCGTGATGCCGGTCGGGTTCAGCAACCCGCGCGAAGGACAGCTCCCGCTTGTCACCGCCGACGATACCACGCTGATGACATCGTTCACGGCCGTGCGCGACAGCTCCACCGCCTTTATCATCGCCTATACCGATGTGCAGCAGGGAGAGGCGGCCGTCAATCAGGCCGAGATCTTCGATGTGGCCCGCGATGCCACGCTGCGCAACATCGGCGGCACCCTGGAGCGGCAGGAGAGCCGGGTGCTGAACGGGCATCCCGGACGCTCCATCTTCTTCACCGGCACCCTGGAGGGGACCTCCTACTACGGCCGCGCCGATTATTATCTGGCGCTCCCGAGGCTCTACCAGATCTATTATATCGGCAACGACAGGGGAAGCCTTACCTCGGCGGATGTGGAGAGCTCGTTCCGGTCGTTCTCCATCCGGGACTCCGTACGGCAGGATTCGGCCGCTCTGGATTCGGCACGCGCGGGCGCACGCTAGCGGCCCGGACGCAACGAGGAAGGGAAGAGCTTTCTCTCTTCCCCCCTCTTGCAACGCTGCTGCCCTGCGTGCTCCTATCAACGGCCTCCGGCCGTACGGGCCGGCTAGGCCCCCTGCGGCGGCGGATTCACCGGCGGCTCGATCGCCGACGGGACCTCCACACCACGCTCTATCAGCTCCCGCTTCGAGACCATATGCAGCTCCCCGTCGCGCACTTCCATCTCGTAGATGAGCGGGCTGCCGGTGGGGATGTTCACATCCATGATGGTCTCGTTGGTATGCTTGTCCAGCTTGAACAGGAGCGCGCGGAGGGAATTGCCGTGAGCCACCACCAGCACGTTCTTTCCGGCCAGAAGATCGGCCAGGATATGGCGCTCGTAGTAGGGCATCACCCGGTCGATGGTCATCGCCAGGCTTTCCCCCTTCTCTCCCGGCGGGCGGGTATCGAAGCTGCGGCGCCAGACATGCACCTGGTCATCGCCATACTTCAGGGCGGTCTCGGCCTTGTTCAATCCCTGCAATTCGCCGTAATGGCGCTCGTTGAGCGCCGGGTCCATCGTCAGGGGGAGATCCCCCTTGCCGGCGGCCGTCAGAGCTATCTTGGCGGTATTCACCGCACGCCGCAGTGCCGAGGTATAGACCTTGTCGATCTGAAGATCGCTCATCTTCTCTCCGGCAATTCGTGCTTCCTCACGTCCCGCATCGGATAGATCTACATCCTCCCAGCCGGTGAAGCGGTTTTCGAGGTTCCATTGCGATTGTCCATGGCGGAGCAGAATCAGGTTCGGCATGATTGGTCAGCGAGATTAATCGTGTATGACGTTACTGTTGGTTGGGCTGATCCGGCCCATCGGTGCTGCCGCCATTCTGTGGCGGTGCCGGCATTCCGGCCGGCTCACCGTCGGGGAGGAACTTGAGAGTGGGTATATCGGATACGACCGAATAGTAGAAGGCGTAGCGGAAGAAGGAGTCCACGGCCGCCAGCTCCGCATCGCCGAGGGTATAGGAAACAGCGCCGCGAAGATAATTCTGGTAGAAGATGTTCGCCTGGCCGGAATCCGGATGCAGGGCGGCACGATCGGCCAGCAGCAGCACCGCCTCGTCGCGGGCGGCCTGCATCTCGGCGATCACTTCCTGCGAAACCTCGCCGATGCGCCCCCAGGCGAGCATATAGGGGAGCGGGGACTCCATGGCATCCTCCCACTCGTCGCTCAGATCGAGCAGCGAGGTGTTCCCCTTGGCGTTGAAGATCGCATCATCCCCTGCCAGCAGAGCGGAATCGGCGGCGGCAAGCATCGTCTCCAGATCCGCCTCCTCCCCAACCTGCACGATCTTCGGATCGATGTCATGCTTCTCCACCAGGATCATGCGCGCCACCAGCGTCTCGGGAGCGGCCGCATGCCGTACCGCCAGCGAGGAGAACCCCACCAGCCCCTTGTTGAACACCAGCTTCAGCAGGCCGGCAAAGCCCCTGGTGGTGATGCCGATGCCCGGCACGAGCGCATAGTCCACCAGACCCAGCCCGCGCCCGTATTCCAGCGCCGGGGCCAGCACAATCTCGGCGCTCCCGTTCAGCAGCGCCTCCTCCGGACGATCCGACGCGATGGTCTGCCACCCCCTGCGCCGCAGGGCCTCGGCAATCGGCTCGGTTGCGAATTCTTTTCGATAGGAAAGCTTCAAGGCGTGTGCTTCGTAGTTAGGTTTTAGAGCTTAGTACTTAGTGCTTAGTGCTGATTCACTATGGTTACCCTGTTGTGGCCCCCGGAGCCAACACCTATAGGTGTTGGCTGTCTGTAGCCGAAGCGTCAGCGCTCTTTTCTGCGGAAGCTCCGGAGGAGCGGCCCATTCTTCCTGATCTGGAAAGGCGTAACTCCATTGCAATCCGCTCTAGTGCTTCGTTGTTGGAAGGCGACGATAGATAGGAGTTTCTGGCGGGTAATCCCTGGTTGGTAGCAACGAGCGATGTACCCACCGTATCCGTCAGATCAGATCACATTCACTCTCCTTATCGCGGGAGTTCGGCACGCTCTATCAGGCGGAGCGTATCGCGGGCGATAAGGAGTTCCTCGTCGGTGGGGATCACATAGGCGCGCAGGCGCGATCCCTCCGTGCTGATTTCCCCTTCCCTTCCTCCCGTCGTCGCGTTGTTCTTCTCCTCGTCCAGTTGCAGGCCGCACCACTCCATCTCCCGGCAGATCCGGCTCCGGACGGCGGCGGAGTTCTCCCCGATGCCCCCGGCGAAGATCACCGCATCGGCCCCGTTCATCTTGGCAAGATATGCGCCGATGTATTTTTTGATCCGCTCCACGAACAGCTCTATCGCCAGCCGGGCGCGGCGGTCGTCATGCTCCTGCTCCTCGGCGAGCAGATCGCGCATATCGTTGGTAAGACCGCTGATGCCGAGCAATCCCGACTGCCGGTTCAGAAGCGCATCGATCTGCTCCATCGTAAAGCCCTCCTTCACGATCAGATATTCGATGATCGCCGGATCGAGATCGCCGGAACGGGTTCCCATCACCAGCCCCTCCAGCGGGGTCATCCCCATGGAGGTATCGAGAGAGACCCCCTTTTTGATGGCCGCGGCCGAGCAGCCGTTCCCCAGATGGAGCGTGATGACGTTCACCTGCTCCTTGGGCACGCCGAGCAATTTACGATATCGGTAGGCAACGTACCGATGGGAGGTGCCGTGGAACCCGTAGCGGCGCACCTTGTGGCGGCGGTAGAGCTGGTAGGGGATGGCGTAGAGATAGGAGGTTTCCGGCATCGACTGGTGGAAGGCGGTATCGAAGACGGCCGCCTGCGGCAGCCCGCTCCCGAAGATCTCGGTAGCGGCATAGATCCCCTTCAGATTATCCGGATTGTGCAGCGGCGCCAGATCGATGCACTCCTCGATCCCGTCGATCACCTCCGGCGTCAGAAGGGTGGAGGCGGTGAACTTCTCCCCGCCATGCACCACCCGGTGCCCCACCGCGTGGATATCGGAGAGGGAACGCACCTCCGGCACCATCGACTCCTCGGAGACCAGCCAGCGGATAGCCACATCGATGGCGGCGCGATGATCGCGAATCGGCTGGGCGGTGCGCATCACCTTCCCCGCACCGTTCTCGAACCGGATCAGCCCCTGCGACCCTATCCTCTCTATCACCCCTTTTGCCAGGCGCCGGTCGCCGTCGGCGGCGATGGTTCCCAGATCGGTATCGATCAGCTGGAATTTCAGCGAGGAGGAGCCGGCATTCAGAACGAGGATATTCATACGGGGTTGCTAGAAGAGCTCCGGCGCGGGGCTCCCGGACTCTGCCGTGAACCACACCAGCCGGGGAGAAACGGCAAACCCCGATATGCTCGGGGCCTGCTGGCGGCGATGTCGCCTTCTATCAATTTCATTCCGCAAGGATGCCGCTCTCCCAGAGGAGGCGGGGAACCGATCCGGCGATAGCGCCTGCGGCGCCCGCCGATCAGCCCTTGTACTGGCGGAGGAACTCCAGGCGATCCTGGAGCTTGGAAACCGGCACCAGAAGCCGGTCCTTGCCGAAGATGGCCTCCTCCGGGCGGGCGAACACAAGCTCGTAATCCTTCGACATCACGATGGCCTCCTCCGGGCAGACCTCCTCGCAGAAGCCGCAGAAGATGCAGCGGAGCATATTGATCTCGAACTTCTCCGGATACCGCTCCTTCTCCCGCTCGGTCTCGCCGGCCTGCACCTCGATGGCGATGGCCGGGCAGACGCGGGAGCAGAGACCGCAGGCCACGCAGCGCTCCCCCGACTCCTCCAGAACGAGGACGGGACGTCCGCGATAGCTGCCGAGCGGCTCGAACCGTTCCTCCGGGTACTCGCGGGTGAACTTCGGCTGAAACATCTGCTTCAGCGTCAGTCCAAGGCCCTTGGCGATCTCGGGGAGATAGAGCTTCTCCCAGAAGGAAAGCCGCTCCGTCGATGTGGTTCTGATTGTCTTCGTTGCCATAAATCTATAAGATTCGATAAGTCAGTATCTCTCGGAACGTATCGTCCGGCACCGGGCCGGCGCAGACGACCTTACTTCATCAGCGCAACCACGATGGCCGTTGCCACCGTATTGACCAGAGCCAGAGGGAACATGATCCGCCAGCCAAGGTTCATAAGCTGGTCATACCGGAATCTCGGGATCGACCAGCGCACCCAGATGAAGAAGAAGACGAAGAAGAGGCTCTTCATGAAGAGCGCCGAGAACTGGAGCAAAGCCCTGAGGACGTCATGCTCCTGGAAGAACGCCAGATCCTGGAGCCACGGGAAGTTGTAGCCACCGAAGAAGAGGGTGGACATCAGCGCCGACATCAGGATCATATTGCCGTATTCGGCAAGGAAGAACAGACCGAACTTCAGGCCGGTGTACTCGGTATGGAATCCGCCCACCAGCTCCGGCTCGGCCTCGGCAAGATCGAACGGGGCACGGTTGGTTTCGGCGAAGGCCGCCACCATGAAGATGATAAAGCCGATCGGCTGCACGAAGATGTTCCACTTCGGCAGCCAGCCGTACCAGTAGGCACCCTGCTGCTGCACGATATCGGTGATGTTCAGCGAGCCCATCACCAGCATCATGCCGATCAGCGAAAGCCCCATCGAAAGCTCGTAGCTGATCATCTGCGCCGAGGAGCGAAGACCCCCCAGGAGCGAATCCTTGTTGTTGGAGGCCCACCCGGCAAGGGTGATGCCGTAGACTCCGAGCGAGGAGAGCGCCAGCAGAAGCAGAAGCCCCACGTTCAGCCCCGGCGCCACCGTCGGGTCGATCACCTTATCGCCGATGGTGAACGGTGCGGCAAACGGGATCACCGCCCAGACCGCGATAGCGATGGCGATGGAGATCACGGGCGCCAGCAGGTGGAAGGAATAATGTGCCTTCTCCGGAACGATATCCTCCTTCAGCACCAGCTTCAGCACGTCGGCGAACGACTGGAGCGATCCCCGCCATCCCACCCGGTTCGGTCCTACACGGTTCTGAATCCACGCCGACGCCTTCCGTTCCAGAAGCACCGCATAGGCGGCACCGACCAGGAAGACATGGAGGACGACGACTATCTTGATTACGAGAATGAGAACGTCTATCAGGGACATAACGGGTTGCTATAATCGTTAAAACTTCTCGGTAGTCATCGTCTGCGGCCTGAACTCGTGCGGCACGTAGCGCCAGCCATGCGGCATCGGACGGTCGCCCCGTCCAAGCTCCACGCCGTGATACTCATCCAGCTGCGCATAGCTCATCGCCTTGAACGACGGGATCTTCCCGGTCATCTCCTCGAAGATATCCTCGGTCCAGGTATACTTCCAATTGCTCCCGAGCGCGCGGGCCACCGACTGGAGGATCTGCCATGCCGGACGGCTGTCGCGGCGCTCGCCGTGGGTCCAGCGGTCGTTGTAGGCGCCGAACTTGTCCAGGCGGGACATCTTCATTCCCATGATCCGCTCGTTCTCCTGCGTGACGATGGCGGGCATGAAATGCTGCACCATACCGTTCACGTTCACGAACGTCCCCTCCTTCTCGGCATAGGTGGAGGTCGGGAAGATCACATGGGCCAGCCGGGCGATCGGGGTCGGGTTCCAGGCATGCACCACCAGAAGCTGGAGGTTCGAGAACGCCGCCATCAGATCGTCGTCCACCGGGAGCGACTGATCGAGCACGTAGAGCGCCTTGATACGCCCGGTTCGCACCCCTTCGATGATCCCCTTCAGATCCAGGCCGGACTTATCCGGAGAGACACCGGCCTCGCGCGCGCCACGGGTGTTCGGCGTGCGATCGGCCACGCGGAGCTTCTTGTCGGCGAACGTGGGATCGATATACTGCATCAGATCGATGTTCGAGCAGCCCACCACCTCGCGCGCGAACTTCGCCAGCGCGTAGTTCTCCTCGCAGGAATCGAACGGCGAGCCGATGAACGCGATCTCCGACGGCTTCAGTGCCCGCAGAAGGCTCGCGGCTTCCTGATGCGCCTCATCCCAGCCCACTTCCACATGCTGCCCTCCGCGCCGTATCACCGGGCGGACGATGCGGTCCTCGTTGACGTAGCGATACTCGCCCAGGCGGCCGGCATCGCACATCCAGTACTCGTTAACTTTCATATTGGTGCGCGGCTCCAGGCGGAGGATCTCGTTGTTGCGGACCCCTGCCTGCATATTGCAGCCACGCGCGCATCCGGGGCAGATCGAGTCGTTGAACGACATATCCCAGACGCGGGCCTTGAAACGGAAATCGCGCGAGGTGAGCGCTCCCACCGGGCAGATATCGATCACGTTCATCGAATACGGGTTATCGAGCTGGGTGCCCGGGAAGGTATCGATGGTGACATGATCGCCACGGTTGATGAACGAGAGCACCGGCTGTTCGGCGATCTCGTCGGAGAAACGGATGCAGCGGGAGCAGCTGATGCAGCGCTCACCGTCGAACAGCACCTCGGGTCCGAACGGCACCCGCTTGTCCTTGTGCACCTTCAGCTCGGTAAAGCGGCTTTCCCCCTTGCCGTGCATAAAGGCATAATCCTGAAGCTTGCACTGCCCGGCCTCATCGCAGATCGGGCAATCGAGCGGGTGGTTGATCAGGAGAAACTCCATGATCGCCTCACGGGCCTTCACAACCCGCTCGTTATTGGTATGGATCACCTGGCCGTCGGCCACCAGCGTGGCGCAGCTGATAGCCAGCTTGGGAACCTTCTCGACTTCGACAAGACACATGCGGCAGTTGCCCGACACCGACAAAGCGGGGTGCCAGCAGAAATGGGGGACGTCGATGCCATTCTCCAGGGCCGCTTCGATGACGGTCTTCCCGGATGCGCACTCGACCACCTTTCCATCTATCGTGATTGTAGGCATGCTGATTCCAATGTAAGTGCGTTGTTACCTACCGTCATAAACTCACGGTGCAGACGGGACAATCAAGCATTCTACGATGCGATTGCCGGTTGGAGACGGAGAGCAAACTGCCTCTATTGAAGAGAAATCTGAAACGAATAGAACCGCCGCACCGGAATGGTGATTTCACACCATCCCAGATTAGCCCCCAAAACTACAACGAAAAGAGGGATTGTGGAAGTTACGAGTTGCGAGTTGATGCATTTTTCCTGCAACCCGGCCCCGGCCTCTACCGGATGCGCTTGTACAGCCACCATCCCTCGCCGATCGGTTTCAGCGTGATGAACGAGTCGCTGGAGACCTCCGGGATCTCCCCCTCATCGGGGGCGTACAGGTAGCCGTAGGAGCTTTTATCGATGGCGCCGGCCACAAAGAGGATCAGCCCGGGGTGCTCCGGATCGCGCTCGATCCGCCGCAGCCCGAGCGTGCGCTTCAGCCGCTCGATGGCGCCGCGATCCAGCGAATAGAAGATCCTGGCCCCGTCGTCGATATCATCATCCAGCTCCCGGTATTCCTCCAGAGCACCGAAATCCACATCGCGCAGGGCGAAATCCTTCCAGAGTTTCCCCCGGCGGAGCGGCCCAACCACCTTGTCGGCATCGGCACGGCTCGCCCGGAACAGGTTCCGGAGGCTGTCGTCCGGCAGAAGCAGGCGCTGGAGATCGGAGCGGAGAAGGCGATACGGGACGGTAGTGGTATCGATCTCCGCGATCGACTCCCGGATCTGGGAGCGCTGTGCCGCGCTCGGAAAACGGCGCAACGCCTCGATGCGCCAGATGGAATCGCCGGCGCAGAAGAAATACCAGTTCTCCCGTTCACCCCCGGTTTCCACAGTGACATACGCCACCACCCGACGCAGTTCCCCCTCCCCGGAGGAGAGATCGGGGATGGTATCGATTCTGATACGGGAGCCGGCCGGGAGCATGCCACGGAAGCTCCGGGGATCGCTCCGGGTGAACTCGCCGGCCAGACGTTCGCGGAACGCCACCCGGTCGATCGAATCGATCCCGGAGGCGGTCTCCGTCAGAAAGGTGAACACCACGCCGCGAGGGGTGGCCCCATCGGGAAGCTCCTGCGCGCGCAGGGAGGGGACGCACACCATCAATGGAAGCAGAAGCCTGAATAACCGGGTCGCGTACGGCAACACTCTCAACTCGTCAATGCCTCCTAGACATGCATCTGCACGCCACTGATTGCAATCTCCACCCCCGCCCCGCGGAGGCGTTCGAACGCGGCCTCCCTGGAACCGGCGGGAGCTCCCACAAAGCGGGTGAGATCTTCCAGATACACCACATCAAGCCCCAGATCGGCGGCATCCACCGCCGTGCAGAGCACACAGTAATCCCCGGCCAGCCCCACCACGAACACCCGTTCCATTCCCTTTGCCATCAGGCACTCGGCAAGACCGGTAGTAACACCATCGTTTTCGCGGAAGGCGCTGTAGCTGTCGGCGGCGGGACGATATCCCTTGCGGAGTATCATTGTGGCGCGCGAGCGGTCCAGTCTGGGGTCCAGATCCTCCCCCTCGGTGCCGATGACGCAATGGTCGGGCCAGAGGGCCTGCTCCTGGCCGTTGGCAAGAAGGAGATATTCCCGAAGCTCCTGCCGGGTAAAGGCGGCCGTCTCGGAGAGCTCAACCTCCCCGCGATCCAGTTCCTCCAGCGTTATCCGGCTGAACGGGGGGCGATCGCGGTAGGAGCTTGCAAACGAGACATGCCCCTTCGGGTGATGATCCTGGGTCATCACCACCTCGGTAAAGCGGGCCGCCAGAAGATCGATGGGGAGCACGATGGCATCCCCCTCTGCTACGGCCAGCGCGCCGCCGGGCTGAAAATCGAGCTGCTGATCGACGATGATAAGAGCGTCGCGATCGGGACGGATATTCATGGAAGAGTCCACGGTGCTCCTTCGGTATGCATACGGTGCCAGGGGGTTTCCGGCGGCCGGCTCCGGCACATGGTGCCCGCCCCGGACGGATCTACAATCTACGATCTTCACACCAAAGTCGGCGCCTTTCGTATGCGGAACCTATATTGGCGGCAGAATACGAGGCATTATGAACATCCTGGACACGACGTCCCCCATTCAGCTTTTTCTTCGCTCATCGCTCCTCTCCACGGTGGCGGCCACGCTCACCCTGGTGGGGATCTGGGTGGCGCGCAACCCGGTGGGGGAGATCGGCATGATCCTCTCCATCATCCTGATCCCTCTGCTGCTGCTGTACGGCGGTATGCTGCCGGTGAACCTGCTGCTGCTGCTGCTCGCCACGCTGATCCGCCGGTTCATCCCCCGGCTCGGGGAATCTCCGCTGCTGGTGACGGTCATCCTGGCGCTGGCGGGAGCCGGCGCGGGGCTGGGCGTGGCGGCGCTCGCGCTCGGCACGCTCGGTCTGGAGTCGGAGTTCTTCCAGGTGGTGATTCTGGGAGCGGCCGTGGGGGGAATCGTGGCGGGATGGATCATGACGGGGGCAACCCGGCGGAGAACCGTATGAACGTACCGTTTGCGGTCATCATACCGGCGGCCGGAACGGGGTCGCGCAGCGGCCGGGAGCTGCCGAAGCAGTATGTGGAGCTGCTCGGCTCCCCCGTGCTCCGGCACACGCTCCGGGCATTTGCCGGAATTGGGGGATGCAGGCAGATCATCGTGGCTATCGACGCGGCATGGGAGGAGACCGCCCGGCGCTGTGCCGAGGGACTGGAGAACGTACGGTTCATCCCCGGCGGCACCGAGCGGCAGCACTCCATAGCCAACGCGCTGGCGCTGATCGGCCAGCGGGATGCGGAGCTGGTGCTGGTGCATGATGCGGCCCGCCCCTGCATCTCCCGCGAGCTTATCGGGCGTGTGCTGGATGCGGCCGGGCGTTACGGCGCGGCCGTTCCCGCACTGGCGATCAACGAGACGGTGAAGCGGGTGGGAGCCGGGGGGATCATCCTGGAGACCGTGCCGCGCGCGGAGCTTCGCGCGGCGCAGACACCGCAGGGGTTCCGCCGCGAGCTGCTCCTGCGAGCGTACGCCCATGCCCTGGCAACCGGCCTTGTGGGAACCGACGATGCCTCGCTGGTGGAGGCGCTGGGAGAGGAGGTACGGGTGGTGGAGGGGGAGCCGGGAAATATCAAGATCACCCTGCCGGACGATTTCGAGCGCGCCGAGCGAACGCTCGCGAAGCTGAACGCAACGGGAGCGGGCACACCGTAGCCGGGGCCTGCCCGGCATTCCCGCACCGGAAGCGTATCAACGAAAGCGGGGCGGCCCGACAGGGCCGCCCCGCGCTAGCGCAGAGTATTCCGAACTACTGATGCAGGAGCGATTGAACCGGGCCTTTACGGCTTGGCAAACGCATTGGCGAGCACCTGCTCCACGCTCTGGCCGGCAGCCGGGGCCACGTCGATACGTCCGGCAACCTGATCGTTCTTGATGACCAGGAAGCTGGGAGCCTCCTTGAGCTGATACTTGCTCTTGATATCCGCATCGATGCCGTTCAGGCGGGCATCGGTGATATAGATCTTGATCTTGTCGTGCGGAATGCCGGCCGCATCGAGGGCCTTCATCACGCGGGGCATCCAGAGCTGGGTGGTCTGGCAGCCGCAGTTCGGCTTCACCGCCATCACCACCGAGTGCGTTGCCGGATCGAACGAATTCTTGATGACATCGACGAAGCCGTTGAACGCGGTCTGATTGCCCGCCTCCGGATAGGCATTGTAGCCTGTTTCATACCACGACCGATAGGCAGCATTCTTCTGCATATCCTCGATCGTTGTGGCGCCGAGACCAGCATCAGTGGTCATCGTCGGTGAATCGCTGCAGGAAGCGATCAGAAGCGAGAGCGCGCAAAGCGCTATGGTAGCAAGAGTCCGCATGGTTGCTATGTTCTCCTTACGGTTGATCATCGGATGCGATGCTTTTGACATTGAGCACGGGTTCAATCCCCCACAGTAGTTTCGCCCTGAGGACGTCAAAATATGTTGACGACGTCCTTTTTACAAGGCGTGCCATCTTCTCATTCCGCGTGATCTGCACGCGCGAGCCTATCGGCAGGTTCCTATAGACCTGACCGTCGGCATATACGCGCACTGTTTCCTCGGGGCGATGCGAGCGGACCCGCACCTCCAGGATGGCCTCGTCCGGCACCACCACCGGGCGGGCGGTGAGCATATGAGGGGCGATCGGTGCTATCACGATCACCCGCGCGCTGGGTGCCACCACCGGCCCGCCTACCGCAAGGGCATAGGCCGTGGAGCCGGTCGGGGTGGCGAGGATGAGCCCATCGGCGCTGTAGGTGCCGAGGTAATCGCCGTTGATATGGGTCTCCAGACGGAGCATCAGGGCGCCGTCGCGCTTGTCGATGACGATATCGTTCAAACCGACGAGAGGCTCCAGCTCCGGATTGTCCGGGAAGGTCGCTTTCAGAAGCGCCCTCTCCACGATCCGGCACTGCCCGGTGACCAGTTCCTCCACGGTCTGCTCGATGGAATCGACGGAATATTCCGCCAGAAACCCGAGTTTACCCAGGTTGATCCCGACCAGGGGGACATCGGAACCGGCCAGCAGGCGGCTGGTGGAGAGCATCGTGCCGTCGCCGCCGAATGCTATCACCACATCGGCACGGCTCCGGAAGATCTCGCCGGAGACGAACTCACCGAGCGTACCAAGGCTGGCGAAGGTTTCGCGGAGCCCGTCGTGCAGGAGGAAGGGGATATCCCTCCGCCTCAGAACAGCCACCAGGGCCGCCACTCCCGCCTCGGTCTCCGGCTTGGATGCATTGCCGAGAATGCCTATGAGCATGAAATATCAGAGAGACCCGGGGAGGATTCCCCAGGAGAGTTCATGAACAGGATGCGCCCGCAGAGAGCGGGGCGCACCGACGGAAGAACGTGATTACGCGAGATTTCCGGGCACTCCCTCTTCGCCTGCCGGGATGGCGGCGGAGTCGGCGGCAGGGGATGCGGGGTTGGCATCACGGTTCTTCTCCATCACGTAATTGACCCTCAGATCGCGCAATGTGCTGGCAAGAAAACGGCTCTCCTCCTCCGTCAGATTTCCGGCGGTCCGCTCCTCCACCATTTCGAGCAGATCGATCATGATCTGCGCATGATTGACGTCGCGCTCGATCTTGCCGGTCATCGGGTTCTGAAGTTTCCCCATGGCCATCATCGCCTGTGTGCTGAACATCATCACCAGGCTGTTGAACATCATTGCAGACTTTGCAGAAGGGGTATTCATGAGGCTCGTATTGAAACTATTGATGGATATATGAAATCGCGCTTCAGGGCATTCCTGACCGGATGCGGATGGCAAGGGCATCGCTCGTACCGGCGGCCAGGCCCTGCTCCGCGGCCGGAACAGGTCAGGAACCGGCCTGGGGAGGATCGCTCCGGTTGTCGCCGGAGCGCATCCAGTAGCGTCCGAAGCTGACGATATTGGTCATCAGGTCGAAGCTGGCCGCAAGCACCCCGGCCACGCCATCGCTGATCCCCCGTTTCAGGAAGAGCCGCTCGAACCACCGGCGGAGCGGCCGGGTTATCATATGATGGCGGATGCTCCCCGGCGTGATCGGCACTCCCTGCTGCTGGAGCACGGAGGCCCCGTAGCTGGTATAGAAGTCGAACTTCCGCAGCCAGATCTCGAACGTGGGGTAGGGGTGATGATCGAATGGGTTCCGCAGTTCTCCCACTTCCCCCTCCACCCCGATACGTTCATGATATCCCTTGCCGGGATATCGCCCCATCCCTTTTCTGAAGAGCCGGAGCTGCCGATCGGGGTAGGCGCCGCCATGGGTCAGAGGCTGGCCGAAATAGAAATTGCGCCGGGGGATCTTGAAGCCGTTCTCCGCCGGCACGCGCGCCAGTGCCGCCGCGATCTCATCGCGAAGCTCGCCCGGAACGATCTCATCGGCATCCAGCGAGAAGATCCACTCATGACGTGCAAGCTCGAAGCTGGCGTTCTTGTTCGCCTCCGGAATGATATTCGGTCGTTGGTGGACTTCCGCGCCCAGGCGCTGTGCCAGCTCTCCGGTGCCGTCCGTGCTTTCGCAATCTAGCACAATTACCTCCCGTGCCCAACCCGCCACCGACCGTATTGCCCGCTCGATATTGCCGGCCTCGTTGAATGCAACGATGCAGATGCTCAGGGGGAGCGTTCCGGCTCCCCCCTCCCCGCCGGAACCGGTATCGGCACTGCGATTACTCTGCCGGCTCATCGATACCGGTATCGTAGGAAAAGACCACGCTGGCGGTTCCCTTCTCCGGCACCACGATCGACTGCGAGACCGGGGGAGCGGGATAGATCGCCTCGAACGGCTCGGGGATCACGAAATGCATTCCCGGAGGGAGCGCCACGAAAAACTTGCCGTTGGCATCGCTGGTCACCCTTGCCACCACCACCTCATCCACATTCTCCACCCGGATGGGAGCGCCGGGGAGCGGGGCATAATCCTGCTGTCCCTCCGGCAGCCCCTTCGTCAGCGGGGATTTCCGCACCTCGCCGGTGATCCCGGTGCGCCCGACGGTTGTATCGAGCAGCAGAACGCTCTTCTCGACCGGAGGAACGGGAACCGGAGTAGCCGCCGTATCGGGCGCGGGCGGGACGTTCCCGGTGGCAGCGATCGCCGTATCGGTTGTCCCGTCGCCGCTGGTACGCGAGGCGTTCTGGCAGCCGGCTGTTGCCGACAGGGTGAAAAGAGCCGTCAATACAAGGATGCGAGTGTTCATTCGCTGTGTTCTCGATCGTTTGCTGTTGATGTCGATACCGGAACTATCGGCCGATGACTTCTATGATAGAGGTTCCCGGGCTTCCTTGGCCGGAACGGAGGAAGAGTTTCTCAATAGACCCCCGAACCACGGCAATAGTTTCCGGAAGGTGCGGAAATCTTATGGGATTCCGGCCTCAAGCGAGACCACCGGGCGCTGGCATGTGAAGTTCTCGCAAACATACGCAGCCGCCTGCCCGTCCACCGGCCCCATCCCCTCCACGGTCGGGATCTTTCCGGCCAGCCAGGGATCGGGCCCCCCGAACGGGAGAACCACCAGAGCAGTGCCGGGACGATAGGCGGCCTGTGCCTGGCGGATGAGACGTGCGGTATTCTCCCGGTCCTCCGAGGAGGCTATGATGATCTGGCGGGGAGGCTCCTCCCGCAGAAGCGCCGCGGCGACCATGAGCGGCATCATGATGGGATGCTCGGCCACCCGCCCCAGGAAAAGATCGATAGTCCGGTCGGCCTTTGCAAGCAGATCCTCATCATAGAAGAGCCGCCCCAGACGGAGCAGGTTCATCGCCATAACGGAATTGCCGGAGGGCTCCGCCCCGTCGTGATCGCTCTTGGAGCGGACCAGGATGCTGGGATCGCCGCCGCTGGTCATGAAATATCCGCCCCCGCCCTCATCCCAGAACAGGCGCCCCGCCTCTTGGACCAGACGCTCGGCCTCGCGAAGATACTTCAATTCGAAGGTGGTCTCGTACAGATCGAGCAGGCCGGCGGCCAGGAAGGCATAATCCTCCAGATAGCCATCGAACCGCACTTCGCCATCCTTCAGCCGGTGCATAAGCCGCCCCTCCACGATCATCACCGCGAGAAGATGATCGGCGGCGCGGCAGGCCATCTCCGCATACCGGGGTTCTCCCAGAGCAGCCGAGGCGCGGGCCAGCCCGGCGATCATCAGCCCGTTCCACGAGACCAGGATCTTCTCATCGCGGTGGGGCCTGGGGCGTTTCAGGCGCTCGTCGAAAAGCCGGGCGCGGGCCGAGCGGAGCAGTTCCTCCACCTCCCGGCTTCCGGTTTCCATACGGCGCGCCACCTGATCGATCGTAGCGCTGGTATGGAGCACATTCTTTCCATGCTCGAAATTCCCTTCGTCGGTGATGCCGTAATAGGAGCGCACCGCCTCCATCTCATCGCGGGAGAGAATCTCCTGGAGCCCGGCGCGGGTCCAGACATAGAAGGTTCCCTCCTCCCCTTCGCTGTCGGCATCCTCGGCGGAGTAGAACGCGCCGCTTGGGTGCATCAGATCGCGCTCCAGATAGTCCACCGTATGAGCTATCACATCGGCCAGGGAGGCATCGCGGGTGATGCGGTAGGTATCGGCATAGACCGCCAGGAGCTGCCCCTGATCGTAGAGCATCTTCTCGAAATGGGGGACGCGCCATTCGGAATCGACCGAGTAGCGGGCAAAGCCGCCGCCAAGCTGGTCGTACATGCCGCCGGCGGCCATGCGATGCATGCTATAGAGCGACATCTCCAGCGCATGCGGCTTCTCCTGCTGGTGATAATAGCGGAGAAGAAATTCGAAGATGGCCGGGCGGGGGAATTTGGGGGCGCTGCTGAATCCGCCGTAACGGGCATCGTAGCTGCGCTCAAGCTGCTGGTAGCAGAGATCAATGATCCCGCCGGCATCGGCGGTTTCCCCGGCGGCGGCCTCCAGCGTGGCACTCTTCTCCACGGCGCGGGTGATCGCCTTGGCCGAACGGAACACCTTTTCCCGCTCCGAGGTCCATGCCTCATGCAGCGAACGAAGGGCATCGCGGAAGCTGGGCCGGCCGTACATGGGACGCGGGGGAAAGTAGGTGCCGACGTAGAACGGGCGCAGATCGGGGGTGATCCAGGCCGAAAGGGGCCAGCCGCCGCCGCCGCTGATCGCCTGCGCGGCGGTCATATAGACGTTGTCCACATCGGGGCGCTCCTCGCGGTCCACCTTGATATTGACGAACAGCTCGTTCATCATCCGGGCGGTCTCCTCGTCCTCGAACGATTCCCGTTCCATCACATGGCACCAGTGGCAGGTGGAATAGCCTATCGAAAGGAAGATCGGCTTATCCTCGCTGCGGGCCTTTGCAAACGCCTCCTCCCCCCACGGATACCAGTCCACGGGGTTGTACGCATGCTGCTGCAGATAGGGGGAGCGCTCGTTGATGAGGCGATTCGGCTGGCGAGGGGTATTGGAATCCATCTCAAATAGGGCTTTGGGTTTACTGCGGGTACGGGGCGGCCGGGATCTTCACGGGAACGATCGCTCCGCAGGAGCGCGCGAGAGCGGCCCGGCACCGGCATCCCGCCATACTACAAAAACGGGGCCTTCGCAGTGAAGGCCCCGTTCCTGTTTTCGCATCCTTGTTCCGGCAGCCTGTGCGGCCATCGGAAGAGAACTTACTTGCTGATGTTGAGCTTCGAGGTGTAGACCTTCTCGCCGGTGGTCATACGCAGCAGGTAGACGCCGTTGATAAGATCGTCGGTCGTGAGATTGACCGAGTAGTTGCCCGGGATATAGCCCTTGACATCGACAAGCGTACGGATGAACTTGCCCGTCACATCGTACAGATCCATCTTCACATTGGAACGCTCCGTGAGGGAGAACGGAATAACCGCCTTCTCGCGCACCGGGTTCGGGCTCACCGAGCCGATGCCCTGTGCGTTGGCGTCCTTGCCGAAGTGGAAGTCAACACCTGCTGCCAGCTCCACGGTGCCCGCGAAGGTGGTGTTCAGGTTCATGTACGCACGGCGCTGGCTGGCACCCTCACCGAACACCAGGCCCTGCCAGGTGCTGTAGATGGAGTCCTTCTCCTCGGTACGGAACATCACCACGCCGAAGACCTTCGAGGAGTCGAGCGGGTTGGCACGATCGTCGATGAACTCGCCCGGGTTGTTCTCATCCTCGCGGACGCTACCGGTACGGTACTCTTCCGACGCGATCACACGCTGCCACTCGCGGGTATCGTTTGCCTCGATCGGCTGGGTGACGCCCGGAGCGAACTCGTTGGTATAGAGCAGGATCAGCGACTCGTTGGCAGCGAACTGGATCGGAGCATTCTCCTCGCCCGGCTCGCCGGTGAATTCGAACACCGTGTAGCTGATAAGGGTATCGAACGGAGGCTGGTCGCTGCTATAGGTCGTGGTATCGAGCGCATTCTGGTCGAGCTCGATCGTGCGGGCCACCGGAAGCAGGCTGCGGCTGACGTTCACCAGGCCGTTCTGCCGGAAGGTGCTGCCGCCGAAGTTGACGGTGCTCTTCAGGAACGAGACCAGGCCGGGGTTCAGCGGCGTGTTGCGCGGGTTGTGATAGAACGGGAAGCTGACGGCGCTGAGGGTGAACTTGCCGGCACCCTTGAACTGGTCGATATACTGCTGATCGCTCTCGAAGCGCTCATCGACGTTGGAGACATACGAGGTGTTCTCGTTATAGACGCTGCCGTTGTACACCGAGTACAGGCTGCGCGGGGCGAAGATCTGCCCGAAACCGCGCATCACGGTCACCGGAGCATTGCCGGCGAACTGAAGCGGCACGGTAAGATCGCGGCGGTTGGTATCGCCACCCTGGCCGTAACGACGAAGAATGACGCTGTTCCAGAGATACTCGCTCTCGACGGAGCTCATCTTCGGGACGACGAAGGGGGTCTTTACACCGGTCCAGGATTTATCGACCAGCGGCAGCGTCTGCGGCTTGGCTGCGGCTGTGGTCTGCGCTGCCTCCTGTGCAACGGCGGCACTCGCCATGGCGGTGAACGCCAGGGCAGTAACTAGCAATCGTTTCATTGTCAAAAGGCCCTTTAGGTTAATTGAGTGTATTGAGGAATTACCGTAATTCTCTCTCATTTCTGTATCGCCGACAAAATCCCTCCAATACCAAGGGGTGATATCGCTGCCGGCGGCGGGGAATGGGTCATCGTAGCTATCCCGTTCAGATCCTGCGATCCGGCCGGGGAAACGGCCGCGCCGCGAGGGGCATATACGGACGGGTCTCTGGCGTTGAAGTTCCATCCTGGGATGCCGGTCAGTGCGATCCCGCACCCGGCACCCGCTACCGATCCGCATCATACCGATATGACGCATGCCAGCGGCCGCATCACATCTGTTCTCATCAAGTGTTGTTATCTGCTTTTAATGAGACTGGTTAAGATCGTAAAAATCTCCCGAACTAACATATCGTATCCGCCCCGATCTCCCCGCCTGGAGGAACGATCGGGATGATACGGCATTCCGGTATGCAGCAGAGATCATACCACGCGCCATCCCGGAGCCGCCCGGCAGCCCCGCAGCAAACATAAGAGGTTCCCCGTTTTCGTACCCCCGTAACTGATACTATACACCCTATCGAAAAGAAAGTTACTTGGTGCAGCAGGGCGTTGTGGCGGCATGATACAGAGGGAGATACAGCCGGCCGTCGATGAGGATGGCCCGGCAGGAAGGGGCCGGGTCCATCCGATACCACCCCTTCTCTATCCGGCAAGGCTCACCGCGGGCACCTCCTCGGTGCTCATAACCTTCACCTCCCTGGCAAACGTCTCCTCCATCAGCCCCTTCTTTCTGTTGGCGCTCCAGAGCTCGAAGCTCGGCTCCCCGCCGGTTGTGCAGCAGATGCTGAAGGTGATGGTGCGATCGTCGAAGACCGTCTCGATCCGTTCCACGGTCCCCTTGTGGGTGCGGTCCAGTCCGTCGGCCACCCGCAGGATGCCCGCCAGATAGCGCACGCGCTGCTGATCGGCCGCTCGCAGCTCGGCGAATTCCGGGTGGCGGCTCTTGGGATGCGACTTGCGATGATAGCGCGCCACATTGGCGATGATGGCGATTTCGTCATCGGTGAAGCCAAGCGCCTCGCTGTTCTTAATCAGATAGTGGGAGTGCTTGTGATGGGATGAATGCGAGATATAATAGCCGATATCGTGCAGGAGCGCGGCGGCTTCCAGAAGCTCGCGATAATCTTCATCCAGACGGTGCAGCGGTTGCAGGGCATCGAACATCGAGAGCGCCAGATCGGCAACATGCCGGCCGTGGGCCTCGTCGAACTTGTACATCCGGCCGATCTTCATCACGGTTTCGTAGCGGAGATCGTACAGATGAGCCGGCCCTTCATGATGGTGATCCCCCTCCTGCTTCTGGATGGTATCCAGCACGATCCCCTCGCGCAGCGCATACGTGCTGATGATGATCTCCTCGGCATCGCATTCCTCCACGATCGTCTCCAGCGTCACCGCCCCGGCGGCCAGGATATCGGCGCGGCGGGGATCGACCCCAGGGAGGGCGGCGCGCTCGGCAAAGCTTTTCGCCTTCAGCACCCTGCCCACCACATCACGGATCTCGCGGCGGGAGACGGTGATGCCGTTGAGCGATTCCAGCGGCCCATCCCCGCGCGCGGCCACGGCCATCGATGCAATGGTCTGGGCCGTACCGCTGGAGGCTATCAGCCGCCTGGGGCGGCCGTTGCGGATCTCCTCGGCGGCATGATAGATCTCCCCCCGCACATAGGCACGGCAGCGGGCGGCCTGCTCGGCGGTCACTTTTTCATCGGGGAAGAAGCGCTGCGTCATCCGGATAGCGCCGATCTTGTAGCTGTTGGCGTACAGGATCTGGGCGCGCTCCCCCAGCAGGAACTCCGTGCTCCCGCCGCCGATATCGAACAGGGCCACCCGCTCCTTGTAGACCGGCAATGCCTGCAACACCCCCAGATAGATCAGTCGCGCCTCCTCGAACCCGGAAACCACTTCGATCTCGATACCGGTCTCCTCCTGCACCCGCCGGGTGAACTCATCGGCGTTGGATGCCTCCCGTACGGCGCTGGTGGCAATCGCGCGCACCGGAGATCCGGTCCGTTCCGCCACCAGGGCGAAAAGCTTCATCGCCTCGATGCCGCGGGCCATCGCCTCCTCCGAGAGGAGTTTGATCTGCGACGGGCTTTCGCCCAGGCGAACCACGACCTTCTCCTTGGTAATGACGGAGAACTGTTTCTCTCCCAGCAGCCGCACCACCACCAGGTGGAAGCTGTTGGTGCCGACATCGATGGCGGCCAGTGTTTCCGATTGCTGCATCATAACGGTCCGTCGCAAGCGATTGAAGAATAGTCGAAGGGAAAAATTACGCACAATGCTCCCTTATTACCACGTTATGATTTGCTATACGCATCTACCGTGCCGGGCTGTTGGTGACGCCGCCGGCCGGGGGGGTAAGGCCGCTATCATTCAAGATCGCGGAAATCGGCATCCTTCACCTTCGAATAATCGATACCCGCGCGCCGCCGTTCCGGCGGAACGCGCTGCGCCGGCCGGGAATCGGGCATCTTGCGAGCCCTGGACCGCGACGGAGGGGCAAAAAAACGACGGAGCGTCCCCTTCAATATCCAGTACAGAAGGAACGCCAGCACGACCAGGAGGAAATAACGAGCCATCACCATGCTTCGTTTCTGAGTTCAGCAGATGTGCGAAACTACCGCGCCGCCGCCGGAGCCACCATCCCCGGCCCCGTATCGCAACGTTCATCGCCCCCGTATTCATCGCAGTACCAGGAGGGAAGCCATCGGAATGGAAACGGTGAACGGTGGAACGTGTTTCAGATGAGATGAATCTGCCGGGTACCGGCATCGCAGGGGCGAAGGATCTCCCCGACCAGCCTCTCGAAGCTGGTTCGGTCGGTTAACAAATCGATCCTCCCTGTGTTGACGATCAGCACCGGTGCGGCCGTGTAGTGGGAGAAATAGACCGCATAGGCATCTGCCAGATCGGCCAGATATGCGGGGCTGATCTCCAACTCCATGGCGCGCCCCCGTGACCGGATATTCCCCATCACCCGCTCCGGGCTGCTCTGAAGGTACACCACCAGATCGGGTGCCGGGATGTTCCCCTCCAGGGCGTTCACCACCGACTCGTACAGCGCCAGCTCGTGATCGGCCAGCGTCAGCGAGGCGAAGATCCGGTCCTTGTCGAAGATGTAATCGCTGACGATGCCCTCGTAGAACAGATCGAGCTGGGAGAGCTCCTGCTGCTGCCGGTAGCGGCTCAGCAGAAAAAAGATCTGCGTCTGGAATGCGTAGCGTTCCGGATCGCGGTAGAATTCGGGAAGGAAAGGGTTCTCCTCGAACTGCTCCAGCACCAGCCGCCTGTTCAGGCGTGCGGCCAGCAGCGTTGCCAGCGTGGTCTTCCCGACGCCGATCACCCCTTCGATGGCGATGTACCGGGGAGCCTCCCCCCCGGACGCGGCCTCCCGCCTGATCTTCTCATTCACCTTCGCTGCGCTCCTTTGCGGCGTTGCGTGATACGTTCAACCGTGCCCGGCGGCCTTGCCCATCTCCCCGGCGCGTATCACCCCGGAGGTATCCTCGAGACCGGAGAGCAGTTCCCGGACGCTCTTTCCCAGCAGCGGATGGAGCGCATCCGGGGCGATCTCGGCCAGTGGGGCGAGCACAAAGCCACGGCGATGCATCTCCGGGTGCGGAACCGTAAGGGCGGGCGTTGCCAGCACCAGATCATCGATCAGGATGATATCGATATCGATCTCCCGCTCGCGCCACCGTTCCCGCCGTACCCGCCCCAGCTCCTGCTCGATCTCCCGCAGCCGCCCCAGCAGCACCTCCGGCTCCAGAACCGTTTCAAGAAGAGCGGCACCGTTGATGAACTCCGGCTGGTCGAGATAGCCGACCGGAGCGGTTCTGTAGAGCGAGGAGACCGCCAGCAGGCGCACGCCGGGAAGGGCACCGATCGCTCCCAGAGCCCGTGCGATGGTCTCCTCCCGCCCGCCGATATTGGCCCCGAGCGAGAGATAGGCGCGATAGATGTTTCCCGCGCCATCGCCGGAGGTTTCAGTATCAGCCATCGGTTCGCCTCCGCTCCTTCCGGGTCTCCACCTCCACCGCGCGCATCACCCCATCGATCGGCACGGAGAGTTTTCGCAGCCGCACGGTCACCGCATGGGCTATCGGAAATCGCTCCAGCAGCGAATCGGCGATCTCCGCCACGAGCGACTCCAGAAGACGGCGGTTGGTGCCGGTGAGCACATCGCGCGCAAGCTCGTAGGCCTCCTGGTAGTTCACCGTGTCATCCAGATGGTCGCTTGCGGCGGCGGCGGTGATATCCGCCTCGATCTCGAGATCGAAGCTGTAGCGGCCGCCGATGCTGCGCTCGGCCTCGCCAACCCCGTGGCGTGCGTAGATCTCGGCTCCGATCACTCGTATCATGGAAAGGTGGGACATGGAGAGGATGTTCGATGTACGATTTTAGATGTTCGATTGGGAGGAGGGACCGGGGGAAGGGGATGGCATGGAAGCGTCCTCAAGAGCGCTTGCGACCAGGGTTCTACGGTAAGCCTCCAGCATAGTCTTCTCCGAGGGCACCTCGCCGTTGCCGACGCTTGGGGTGGTACCGGCCGCATAGAACATCTGGAAGAACCATCGGTTGTGCCGTGCTATGCGGCTGACCGGGATGGGGGTGCGGTGCACGAGAATATCGGGGAGCCCCCGGAGCGCCTCGCGTATTCCCCGCAGCACCGCCTCGGGTCCTCCCGGCTTCCGCTTCAGCACGGCGGTGAGCAGGCGGCGGCCGGTATGCATGGAGGCCACCATCACGGAGAGGGGAAAGGGGAAGAACTTGAACGAGCACCAGATGTTGTTTCGGGTATCCACCTCCATCGCCCGGGCCGGGCTTACCGCGCGCGGGGCATGGCGGTGTACCAGCGCAAACCGGTGATCGAGCGCCACCGGTATATCGTGATACAGAAGCTCCAGGCCGAGCGCATATTCCTCTCCTCCCCAGAACAGCCGCTCATCGTAGCCCCGTGTACGGCGTATCGCATCGCGCCGGAAACACATCCCGGCACCGACCACGAACATCCCCTCGTAGCCGCTCCCGCGAAGCCGGCGGCGGGAGAACTTCCCCATATCGCCGAACTCGGTAAGCCCCGTATAGAGATTGATGCTCCGGAAGCAGAGCGCCCCAAAATAGGGATTCGCCTCCATGAAGCGTACAACCTCGCGGAGGATTCCGGCGTGCGCCGGGGTGCAATCCTCGTCGAAGCAGAAGATATAGGGTTCGGGAGCTTCCAGCATCACGCGATTGCGCGCCACCGCCCCGAGATTATCCGGCAGCGCCATCACCTCAACCTCCTCCCCGTACTTCTCCCGGATGGCCGCGGCCGTGCCGTCGCTGCTGGCATTGTCGATCACGATCAGCCGCATCCGGCCGCGCGGGTAGTCGATCCGCTGGAACATATCGAGCGTGCGCATCACCTCCTGGCAGCGGTTGTAGCTGAGGATGCCAACGGCGATCGCCGGCAGATCGTCCGGCGATGGTGATGACGATGAGATGGATGCTCTGTACGGCACGTGGGAACAGTAGGAGAAAGAATGCCCCGGTGGAGCCTTCGCATTGAACAGGACGGTTAGAACGGGCAGGCATAGAAAATCCCGTGCGGCGGCGGGCCACACGGGATTGGATATCGGAATTACGCTTTCGGACGCTTATTCATTGCCAAGAAGCACCTTCCTGACCTCGTGAAGCGCCGCGACTTCGGGAAATTCGATGGCGAACTCCTCCCGCATACGGGGGTCCAGACGGATGGCATCGCGCAGGGCGTAGGTCATCTCCGGCAGGCGCTTCATCGCCAGCAGCGACTTGGCCCGGCCGTAATGCGATTCCCCCCAGTCGGGGTCCAGGCTGATGGCACGTTCGAATGCCGCCAGCGAATCGGGGAACCGGCCATCCTCGTAGAGCGTCTCGGCATACTCGTACCAGCACTCCACATCCGAGGGGTCTATCTCGGTGGCCTGGTGGTAGCATTCGATCGCTTCCTTGACCCGCCCCATGTTGTAAAGGACATCGGCGCGGGCAAACCAGAGATCGGGATCGAGCGTATTGACCACCAGCGCGGCATCGTAATCGGCCAGGGCATTCTCGAACTGTTCCAGGGCATCGTAGCAGCTTCCGCGGCCGAAGTAGACTTCGTAGTTCTCCGGCTGGAACTTCAGGGCATGATTGAAGCACTCGATCGCCTCGGCATACGATCCCATCTCCTCGTAGGCATTCCCCAGATTATACCAGGCGGCGGCATCCTCCGGCTCGTACTTCAGGGTTTCGCGATAGCAGGAGACCGCCTCCGGCAGACGCCCGAGGTTGGCAAGGCTGTTCCCCCGGTTGTACCAGGCGGCGGGGAACTCCTCGTGGATCGCCAGCGCCATATCGTAACTATCCACCGCTTTCTGGAAATGTCCCTTGCGCCCCAGGACGATCCCGCGGTTGTACCACGCATTGAAATTGAACGGGTCCTCATCCAGATACCGCTCGTAGGCCTGAAGCGAGTCATCGAGCCGGTCCAGAAAATCGAAGCAGTATCCCAGTTCGTACAGGCATTCCTTGCCGAACTGTTCGCTCCGCAGCAGCGAGCGGAAGATGGCGGCGGCATCCTCGTAGCGTTCCAGCCGCTCGAGGGCTATCGCCTTGTTGAAAAGCGCCTCCTCGTTGGCCGATTCGCGCGCCAGCGCTCCGTCGAAGCACTGGATGGCGCGATCGCCAAGGCCCAGCGCATCCAGGGCAACGCCCCTGTTGATCAATGTATCCAGATCCGAAGGGTTCAGCACATCGGCCTGGTCATAACAGGCCAGCGCCTCCTCCGGACGACCAAGATTCGTAAGGATTATCCCCTTGCGCAGCCATGCGGCATGGCTGTACGGAGCGAAACGAAGCCAGTGCTCGGAAAGCCGAAGCGCTTCGGCATAACTTTCCTCCTCGATGCAGTCCTCCACTAACTCTTCCAGCACGTCAACGTTAGGGATCGATATATCATCATCGCCGGGGTCGCCATTCAGCCGCTCCCGGAACCGGCGAATCACATCGTCGCGTTCTTCAGGGCTTAGTCCCTCAGAGAGGTCGTCGTCACCGAAATTATACGTGTCCATGGGAAACGCTCCTCTGTTCGGGTTGTGATGGCCGCCCTACACCCGTAGAAGGTGGGCGGCCGGGTTACCAGTTCAATATTACACGTGGCTCTCCCGCCATGCAAGGACTATTTCCCCTTGAAACAGGGGTGCCCCGGATAGCGGCGGGAACGACGGCGGGATGCCTCCTGATAAACCATCGGGAGGCGAATTCCTGTGAAAATTGCAAGAAAAAGGGCGTATAGCTCTTTCGATGGCTCTATTCTACTCGGAAGCGGTCATTCTGTTGCGTCCGTGGCCGCACAGGCCCCGGATTGGATGCGTTCCTCTCCCCGGCCCCGCGGCATATCCCGGATTTCGTAAGTTATCCCTTCCCCTGTTCACCCCTGCTTCCCGCCGGGAACGGAGACCGGGAGGCCCGCAGCCGGCATGAACGGCGAGAACCGTCATGGAACTAGTAGACGTATATCCCCTCCACTTATGAGGACGATGATGACCGGACCGAGAAAATATCTCCTCGCCCCCCTTCCCCTGCTGGCCCTGGCGCTGGCCGGGTGCGGCGACCGGAAGCCGGACGAAACCGGGCATGGCGGTACGGCGGCCCCGGCGGCGGCTCCCTACGACCACGCGGCGCTGATGCGGGAGCGCACCGGCAAGGATGACGCGTTCCGGCAGGATGGCTCGCCGATCCCGGAGGGGAAGCGCCTCACATTCACCGGACTCCGGTATTTTCCCCCGGATACGTCGCTGGCATTCGATCTTGATATCGCGCGCCTGCCGAACCCCCAGCAGGTGTCGATAGGGGCCACCAAGGGGGATGTGCGCGCCATGCGCCGCTACGGCACCTTCTCCTTTACGGTGGATGGGAAGCCGTGCACGCTGGCCGCATTTACCTCGGAGAACAACCCCGGAGCCCTGTTCGTCCCGTTCAAGGATGCGACCAACGGAACCGATACCTACGAGGTGGGGCGCTATCTCGACCTGGAGATCAGAGAGGATGGGCGCTACCGGCTCGATTTCAATCTGGCGTACAATCCCTATTGCGCCTACAACCCGGACTATACCTGCCCGCTGGTGCCGGATGAGAATATTCTGGAGGCGGCCATCCGTGCCGGAGAGAAGCTCCCGGCGGATGCCGCACCGCATTAGAACCGGCACCATCCGGTAGAGGATTCCGGTGCCCCGAAGCCGGCCGGGAGCGATTTCGCATGCCGGTGGCTCGCAGAACGTCAAGCAGTTCCAAGATTTTATAGATAGAGATATTCCCCTGTGATGATCCGTTTCCGCCAATTCGCATTCCTTCTTCTGGCAACCGCTGCGGCCGGTTGCTTCGGAGCCAGGCAGACCCAGCAGACAGAGGGGGGCTCCGAGCAGCTCCCGGCGATCCTACTCTCCTCCGAGCAGATCCACTCGCCGAGCGGTGATATGGCCGCGCGCCTTCCGGTAACCTGGGTGATGCTGGATGCCGGGCAACTGGAATCGCCCCAGGTGTTTGCAGTGGCATGCAACCCGGAGTATACGCTCTCGGCCATCTTCAGCGAGGCACAGGCCGACAATGCTGTACGGAGTATCCTATCGCGCGATGGATTGCGGGGACTGGTGGATGCCAGCTATCAGCGGCATATGAAACGGAGCAACGGGCGGGCGCAGATGGTGGGCGATCCGGAGGAGTTCGCCATCGGCAGACGGAGGTTCGCCGCCTACAGCTATTCAACCGATTCGCTGGCGACGATAACACGTGTGGCGGTCTTCTACACGAACACGCATGTCTACGAATGCGCGCTCACGCATCTGACCTTCAACGCAAACGATCTCCCCAACGCAAAAGCCGTCAGGGGAATACATCAGCTGATTCTTGGCGGAATCGAATGGTAGCAACGGAAACGCTCATCGGGCTCTGAGTGCGGGATGAGGGGAAAGCGGTTCCGCAACAAGGGAGAAAAGAAACGAAAAGCGGGGCTATGCATGGTCCCCCGCCGCCTCGTTACACGCTCGCTCAGGCATTGGCAAGACCCACGCCCACATCGCGCTGGCGCAGCCAGTACCCGATCCGCTCCAGAAGCTGCGGCACGCGGAACGGCTTGTTCACCAGGTCGTTGGCGCACATCTTCTCGAACCGCTCGCGGGTAACCTGATCGGCCGTGACGATAATCACGGGGATTCCCTGAGTTTCGGGATCGGACTTGATGGTAGCGGTAGCTACGCCGCCATCCAGGCGGGGCATACGCAGGTCCATCAGGATCAGGTCCGGTTTCCACTCGCGGATCTGCTGATAGATGGACTCGTCTTCGCACCACTTCGTCTCGTATCCCGCACGCTGCAGAGCAAACTGCATAGCTTTGGCGATGGCAGCATTGTCTTCGACGATCATGATTCGATGACGCCGGCTGCCCGCACCGTTTGCTTCACTGTACATAGTTCTATCAACCTGCCAAATCATCTTCTTAAGGGACTACGTTTACTTAATCACACCGTTAGCTTTGCTTAAACCTTCGTCGCTGCTGTGGTAATGTTACGCACAAACCGTGCCCAAAATCCACGACCTCCGGATGATTGCAAAAAAGTCTCCTTAAGCCATCAAACCTGGTTAATGATATTAATCGGAACGACAGATAAACGGGGAGGAGGGCTCTCCGGCGAGAACCCTTCTCCAGGGAGCAGATCGTCAGCAAACCGTGTTCCGCATCGGGCCGAAGGCGGGAACGGACAAAGAAAAAGCCCGACTGGAGACCAGCCGGGCTTTTCAGTACCGCGTACGAGAATCGAACTCGTGCTACCGCCGTGAGAGGGCGGCGTCCTAACCGCTAGACGAACGCGGCATACAGCGCCGATACCATGAACAGTATCTGTAAGGGTATTGTACCCGATATCGGCCGTTCTATCAGTTGCCCCGCCAGGGCTCGAACCTGGACTCTTCTGATCCAGAGTCAGACGTGTTGCCAGTTACACCACAGGGCAATTCGAAAGGATAACTACAAAGTTAACCGATCTTTGATCCGAATGCAAGTAGAACGTGGACCCGATCGGGATCGAACCGACGACCTCTAGAGTGCGATTCTAGCGCTCTCCCAAACTGAGCTACGGGCCCGGATGCCAAAGAGCAGCAAATGTACGCATGCCGGGGACAATTGGCAAGAATGGATACGTTGAAAAATGTTGCGATAATGTAAGCCGGGTTGCTGGCTCACCCGGCGTTCGCTATGTTGGAGCCCTTCATATCCTGTTCCATATCCTGTATATCATGGCAAACAACGTCATCCTTACCGATCTGGCCCCCGCCCCCATCGGACCCTATTCTCAGGCGATCCGTACCGGCAGCATGATCTTTACGGCCGGGCAGGTTGCCCTCCTGGCCGATGGAACCTTTGCCGGGGGAACTGCCGCCGAGCAGACCCGCCAGGTGATCGCCAACCTGCGCGCGGTGCTGGAAGCCGGCGGTGCCACCCTTGCGAACGTGGTGAAGACAACCATTTTTCTCCAGGATATGAACGATTTCGCGGCCGTCAACGAGGTATACGGCGAATTTTTCGGCGGCACCGCGCCGGCCCGCTCCACCGTGCAGGTGGGACGGCTTCCGAAGGATGCGCTCGTGGAGATAGAAGCAATAGCAGTGGTAGAATGAGACCGCTCCTCCCCTTTCTGCTATGGGCGCTGGTGTGCTGGCTTGCGGGGATGGCCCCGGCGGCAGCCCAGGAGACGCCCCCGGTATCCGCTTCGCAGCAGATAGATACCACGGCGCTCGATACCATGCGCGGGGCCACGCCCCCCTCCCCTCTCCCACGCCGGGAGGAGGATACGGTTGCCGGGGGGGGCTATGTGATGACCAAGAGCCCCACCACGGCGGTGCTCCTGTCGATAGTCCCCGGCGGCGGCCAGTGGTACAACGAGCAGTACTGGAAGATCCCCCTGTTCGCCGGCGTGGCCGGATATTTCATCTACAGGGTGATCTACTATCAGAATCTTTTTCTGGACAAGGCCGCCGAGGCGGATGCCGCCAGCACGTTCGACTCCCGCTACCCTCTGCTGAAGCAGCAACGGGAGTTCTACCGCGACAACCGCGACCTGAACGCGGCCTACTTCATCGGCGTGGAGATCCTGGGGATGATCGATGCCTATGTGGGGGCACACCTGTTCGATTTCGATGTGGATGACGATGTCTCCTCCCGCCTGTACTTCGATCCGATGAACACTGCCGTGGGATTCAGCATCCGCTGGTAGACGGGAAGGGTGTATCGAGATGTAACAACGCCCCCTGGCCCCCTCCTGTGCCCCTATTTCGCACTGTAGAGGCACATTCCATTACGCATCATTTGTTACTCCTTACAACTCCCTTTCGTAAGTTTGCACGCTATTGGTACCCAAAACGTCTTACGAATACTCGAAACGAGATAACGACGAATGCTTGAGCAATACATCCCCGTCCTTGCGATGATCGCAGCGGGCCTCGGTTTCGGCATCGTATCGGTGAAAGCACATGAGCTGCTTGGGCCGCATAGGATAACGCAGGAGAAGCTGAGCACCTACGAATCGGGAATGCCCCCCATCGCTTCGGCGCATGAGCGCTTCTCGGTGAAGTTCTATCTGGTGGCTATGCTCTTCATCCTGTTCGACATCGAAATCGTCTTCATGTACCCCTGGGCGGCCAGCTTCCGCGAGCTTGGCAATTTTGCCCTGGGTGCGATGCTGTTGTTCATCGTAACGCTGTTCGTCGGCTATATATATATCGTGAAAAAGGGAGCATTAAAGTGGGACTGACCGATCAACTCGAGCGTGATGGTTTTCTGACGACGACGATCGAAGGTGCCATCAACTGGGCGCGTAAGAATTCCGTATGGCCGATGCCGCTGGGGATCAGCTGCTGTGCTATCGAGATGATGGCCTTTGCCGGCCCCCGCTTCGATGTGGCACGCTTCGGGTCCGAGCGCTTCAGCTTCTCTCCGCGCCAGTCCGATCTGCTGATCGTGGCCGGCACGGTTACCTACAAGATGGCATGGGTGGTTCGCAAGATCTACGATCAGATGCCGGACCCGAAGTGGGTGCTCTCGATGGGCGCCTGCGCCAGCTCCGGCGGCATGTTCCGCTCCTATTCGGTGGTGCAGGGTATCGATCAGTTCATTCCGGTGGATGTTTTCGTGGCCGGCTGCCCGCCGCGCCCGGAGAACCTGCTCAATGGCCTGATCGCCATCCAGGATAAGATCCAGAACTCGAAGGGAGCGCTCATCGAGCGCACGCCGGTGGTTATCAGCTAGGATCGCCGGCCAGGTACTCTATCAGAGATCGTTGGCAGTATATGCAAAGCGCCCCGTATCGTAAGGATCGGGGCGCTTTCGTTTGTTCGGATGATTCTTCCGCGGCACTGCGCCGGACCTTACTGCTTGGCAGTCCCTTCGGGAGTGGCGGCCTCGGCCGGCACCGAATGGGTGATCAGACGGAAGCTCATCGACGGGGTCACCTTGCCGGAGGTCTTGATGCCGACCTCGGTGGTGTACATGCCCGGGCGCATCGGCTTGACATGCGCCACCACTTCCAGCTGCTCTCCCGGCTTCAGCGTCCTGGGCTGCTTCAGATCGAAGTTCACGGTAAGCTGATCGCTCTGCGTGGTGGCCGTGGGAGGATCGATGGTGATGGGCTGGTCGCTGGTGTTGGTCAGGATAAGAGTGCTGGGATACTCCCCTCCTACCTGCGCGTTGCTGACCATCGAGAAGATGCCCGCGCTGGCGGTGACGTCCTGGATCAGATCGGCCACGAAGCTGACCGTGACCGTGTCGCGGGACGCATCGGGATCGTTGGAGCTCACATAGACGCTCTTTCTCTGTATACCGCTATGCCCCTTCACATTGATAGCGATGCCCACCTTGGCGGTTTCGTTGGGAGCCAGCTCGTTCTTGCTGAGGGGGGAGGTGGTAGTGCAGCCGCAGCTCGGGCGCACCTCGGAGATCTTCAGCGGCTTGTTGCCCACATTCTTGATGACGATCTCACGCTTCAACGTGTCGGCGGCGATACGGCCGAAATTGACCGTATCTCCCCCCACGATCTGGATGCGGGGCTGAGCGGTGGCCGAGCCGAGTCCGGCGAATGAGATCAGAGCCAGCGCTCCAACACGGAGCGACAGCGAGAGCAAACGTTGCGGTGTAATCATGGTGATATATAACCCTAGTAGGTAATAAAGGAAAAATGCGTCTGGGGATACAAAGATCGTTATGAGTGGAGTCTCGTTCTACGCGCTTTGAAAATACGCGCTCTCACATCTATTCACAAGGCCTCTCCACCCATTCCCTCTAACATTCCCAACTCATGATAGAACTGATAGAGACACCTCACCGGTTTTAGTTCCCCTGCTCCAGCGGCGTGGATTGTTCGGCTTCCAGGGAATAGAGAACCGATATCCCGGCGCGCAGTTCATGAGGCCGCCATCCGGTGGAAGCCACCGGAGAAACCAGGCCGAGCGAGCCCACCAGTTCCGGACGGAGAAACCATCCCCCGGAAAAGGGAATTTCGGCGGCGATTCCGGCGGAGATTCCCGCCTGGAAGGCATTGGTTTCGCGCAGATCTCCCCCGGTCGCGTTCCGCTCGCGCGACCCATCGGCGTAGGTTGCATTGCCGGGAGAGGCTATCCCTTCGCGCTGCCGGTAGGTGCCGCCGAGCAGATACCCTGCCCGCCCCCCGGCCAGCGCCATCACACTCCCGCCAAACCGGTAGCTCAGCATCGGCTCCAGGCGTATCTCGTTTCTCCGCGTCTCCACGGTATAACGGGCGATGATCGGAACCACTTCACCGCTACTGCCGGCCGCCGCCCCAATCCGCTCTTCGGCCTCGAACAGGGTCGCCACCGAAACGAACCCGAACCGCAGGTTGCCGCCGAACCGTGCGGCCTCCCCCCCCTCGCCGAACCGGGCAAGCCCCACCACCCCGCCAACGGAAAGACCCCATCCGCTGCCAGCGGTAAAGGCGGTCTCGGAGACCAGACCCAGGCAGTTCGGAACTCCCGGCAGCTCGGTAAAGGATGCCGTGGCAATTCCCATCACCGCATCGGCATGAATGCCGAACTGCCAGCGGTTGCGGGGGAGCTCCATCTGAGCGTGCGCCGGAAGGCTTGCAAGCAGAGCCAGCGCTCCCAGAACGGCCAGGGCACGCCGGCCGGATCGATCGGTACGGTTCTTCATATCGGTTCCGCGTTTGGCCCGGCAGGAGAAGCCGGAGGAATTCTTCTGTTCCATCATTTCCTGACGATCATCGTTTCGCGCAGCACTCCGCTCCCGCTCCTGAGTTCATAGGAGTAGAGACCGGAGGGAAGCGCCCGCAGGTCGATGCGGATCTCATGGGAGCCGGCCGCAAGCTCACCCTCCACCGGGCGGGCCACCTCCTCCCCCATGCCATTGAACAACCGGAGCAGCACCGGCCCGCCGGCGGGGATCTCGAATCGGATGGCCGCCCAGTCGGACGCCGGATTGGGAACACTGACAGCAAGCTTGCTCATCTCCTGCAACCGGATGAACCGGTCCCCGCCGGTCCGGCAGATGCCGAGCGTCCGGAAAAATCCGTCCCGTCCGGTGATAACCGTCTCCACCATCCCCGGCTCCGGAGCTGCCGTGGGATGCATGATCCTGAGCGATGTGGTGTCGGAGAGGCCGAGCAGCACAAACGATTCCACCAGCGCCAGCGTTCCGTCGGCGGGGAGAGGGCCGGTATAGCGGAACCGGAACGTGCGGAGTCCGGGGCTTATCAGCTCATCGGTGATGTCGATGGAGCCCCCCGGCACGGGGGTGCTCAGGCGATCCGCCGAGAGCATCGTCCGGTCGAACTGGATGGTCCCGCCCACCGTGATATTCCCCTCGAAGGGGGACGAGGAGAGAAGGCGAAGCGGAATGGCGATATGCTGGTCAACGGCGGCGGCAGTATCTGGAAAGGAAAGCTCCAGAGCCAGAATCTCCGGCTGTTCCCCCCGGACCACGCGAACGATCCCGCGCATGGGGCAGGGCCCGCCGATCAGAAGCGATGCCTCCGTCCGGAACTCCGCCGTGCCGCTGTATTCCAGCTCGATAGTGGCAACGCCCCCCGGCGGCACCACCAGGGGAAAGTCCGGAGCCACGGCGCGCAACCCCGGGATCTCCGGCTGAAATTCGAGACGATTGACCACCAGCGGCAGCGCATTGGCATTGCTCAGTACCACGCTCCTGCGGGCCGGGAGCGCGGCCCCTGTAAAGGAGATATCGGCGACGAGCGGAGCGGTCATCTCCACCGCGGTGCCACGCAGCACCGCTCTACGGACTATTCCACAGGGGGAGGCACGCAGCAGCAGAACCGCCTCGAATGTGCCGGGCCCCGGCGCATCGAACCTCACGCTTATCGTACGTTCCTCTCCCACGGAGAGCACCGCCGGGGCAAAGGAGCCTATCGTAAAACCAGTTCCTTCGGCCTCCACCGAGAGCACCGTATCGGGGAACGCCCCGGTATTGCTGATGGTGAGCGAACGGATATGGGGAAGCTCGCAGAGCGCCACCGTACCGAAGTCGATCGTATCGCTCTCTATCGCCAGATCGGCCCCTTTCTGTTCGCCGGCCAGCCCGAGAACCGCAAGCAGGCCGCACGGCGTGCCATAGATCCGGAGCGTATCGTGGCGCGGCCCGCTCCCCCTGGGAACGAACAGCACTTCCACATCGCGGCTCTCGCCAACCCCGATCGTCATGGCACGCTCCCCCTGCGGCTGAAAATCGCCGGTAGAGACCGCGAACGAATCGATCGCCAGGGGAATCGTCCCGCTGTTTGTGATGCGGAAGGTGCGGCTCCCACCCGGCTCGCATCCCTGCACGGTCCCGAAATCGAGCGCCGGGACGGACACAGTGGCCCCGGCCCGCTCTCTGCGAACGGTCACCGGAATCACCAGATAGCCCCCCACCGCCCTCGGGCTCCAGACCCGGAGCACGGCAGAACGGAGTCCGAATCCTGCCGGCTGAAACCGGATCAGCACAGCCAGCGAATCGCCTCCCTGGATAATCCCGGCGGTCTGCGTGGCGGGAATGACAAATTCCCCCGGCTCCGCGCTCGCGATTTTGATGCTATCGACCGCAAGATCCTCCTCGCCGCTGTTGTAGATCACGGCGGCAAATACCTGGGGAGAAGCATCAGAACAGGGGAGGGAGGGGACGGAATCCACCCGCACCTCGATCGCAGCCGGGCGCAGCTTCCGGCCACGCAACGCGACGGAAACCGGAGCCCCGCAGGGAGAAGGGCGAAACGTGATCTCCCCGCTATGCTCTCCCGGCACCGGCGGAGTGAACCGCACGGTAAGATGGAGCGTGTCCCCCTCTGCAATCACCTGCGGAAGCGATGGGGCAATCACCCTGAACGGACCGGTTGCGATGGCTTCGGCGATGGTGACCGGGCCGCTCCCGCTGTTGACGACCGTGATGGTGGAGTCACGAGAGGGGACGGCGGCGGTTGCCGGGGAGAAGAGGAGGCTGTCTTCAAGGGAAACGATCGCGCTGCTGTCCCGCGTGATCTCCACCGGAATCAGGAGAGGATGCCCCGCACTGGTGGTGGTTGTAATCATGATCCGGCCGGAGCGCGTACCGTACGGCAGACCGGAGAAGCGGAGGCGGAGATTCTGCACGCCGGAGGTCTGGACGATCGCCGGCAGCGAAGGGGAGAGGAGGCTCCCGGCCATGCCCGGCGGAAAATCCACCCGCACGATCTCTATCTGATCGGTGCCGACGTTAGCCAGCACCAGCGTGGTATCGAGCGATTCCCGGCAGGAGCGAACCACCAGCGGCCCTCCCCGGAGAGGATCGCGCAGGCGAACGCCGGCGGGCATGGAGTACGCATCGTATTCGCTCATCCCCACCAGCTGCGCGTTCAGCGGCCCCGAAGCAGCCAGACGGTGGGGGCCCGGCTCCACCCGCACGATAGCCGAATAGTACGATCCGCTGCTGTACGGGATGTTCAGATCCACCGGCCGGCCATCCAGCTGCACCGAACCACGCACATCGGCCGATGCGGTTATCACCACATAATGCTTGAACGGCACCACCAGCGGCGCATCCTCCCGCCGGTACACCCTGGGCGGAAGCGCCGGAGTGCTCCAGAGGAATGCATCGGCGTAGAACTCGACGGGGTTGAGGATCATCATGGAGGGATCGCCGGTAGGGACCGTATCGGAGAGGGCATGCACGGTATACTGCGCGGCCAGTACCGGCCCGGTTGCCCTGATCTGCACGGGCGCATCGGCCTTGAACTCGTGTATCCCCCCGGCCCCGAGCGTTGCCACCCGCAGGCCGTTGAGATACAGGTCGGTGGCGGCATGCTGGGCCACCACGCGGAAGAGCGCCTCGGTGGCTCCGGGAAGCGGAAGCGCATAATAGGTCTGCCCCCAGTCCACTACCGGAGGCATCGCCTCCAGCAGCGAGTTGGCCGCACCGCTTACCCCGGCACGCACCGTGGTGGACTCATGTCCGGAAAGGACCACCACCGGCTTGCTGCTCTCCACGCGCGTGCCGGTGATATCGGCGGCGCCCGCCTCGCGCGGCACTATCTGGTAGACCTCGCCACGGTTCAGGCGCCTGGAATAGCTGGTCCCGGCGATATGTCCTCCCAGGGTGTTCACGCTCGGGGTGACACGCACATCGGTCTGGTCGTCGGTGGCGATAATGGCGAGCAGGCCACGGTAGATATCGTTCTCCGGCGGCGCCGCATAGGACATGGCAACATAACTGAAACCGAGCGCGGGGGTGGGGGGAGCCGAGTAGCCGTCGGAGAGGGCATGGGCATCGTTGGTGACCAGGACCGTAATCAGATCGGTGCTGGCGATATGAAGCGTCCGCCTGGAGACATACTCATCCCGGTTCAGCATCAGCTTCTCGCGCGCTATCACCAGCTCCCGCACCTCCCCGGCATCGAGAAGAAACTGCGCGGTGGAATCGTTCTCCATGAATGTGATATCCACGCTGGCGGCGCGCACGGCGGTGATGCTCACACGGAGCACCTGCTGGGTGGAGGTGGCGAGCGAAGGGTAGGCCACATAGAAATCCCGTCCGCTCGATGCGGTCTGCACCTGGGCGGCCCCGGGAGCTATCGCCCCGATCATCAGAAGGAACAGCGATACCACCAGCAGCGGCCGGTGCGGGAGAGAGGGGTTGGATCTTGTAGTTCGTACGGTTCTAACGATCATAGGCAGAGAGATATCGGAGAGGAGGGCTACGCACACGACCGGGCACAACCGGAGGCCAGCCGCAATCCCACATATCGGACACGATCATGGAAATGAAACATTGTGCGCACGCTCTCTGGCGTGGAAAGACTCCGGAAGAATAGAATCTGCTGGCACTGGCCGGAAGCTGACAAAGGAACCATGGGGTGAGCTCTGTGATAAAAATAACATCGCGGTGAGAAGAACGGAGAGGGATAGCGTTTTCTCTAGTACGGAGCCGGAGCAGGGGGGTATACTCCCGCTTAGCCGGAATATCGTTCCACCTGTTTGTACGAGCAGCAATGAATCGGAGAGAATTCCTGTCGGGAGTGAGAGCCGCCCCGGCCGCTGGCCGCACACATGCGCTATCCGGCAGCAGGCGCGCATCCCCGTTCAGCTCCCCGCCGGATCTGGGACGATATGACGGTCCCTGGGATGAGATCACCGTGGCGCACCTGCTTCGCAGAACCCTGATCGCCCCCAGCCGAGGGGATATGAAACAGGCCATGGCGATGTCCATGGACGATCTTATTGCGTCCCTTATCAGGCAGGACGATGCTGCGCCGCCACCACCGGAATATGTGGGCTGGTGGATGGATAACCCCGACACCTATTTCGATTCCGACAAGGTATGGATGCTGGCGACCTTTTACACCGAGTTGCGCCGGTGGTGGTGCTCGCTGATGATCCAGGGCCCGCTCAGTGTCCGTGAACGGATGACCCTTTTCTGGCACAACCATTTTTCCGGCGACGCCACCACCTGCAACGAGCCGCGCTATATGTACCTGCAGAACTGCCTGTACCGCCGCCATGCGCTCGGGAATTTCAAGAAACTGGTGCGCGAAATCAGCATCGACAAGGCCATGATGATCTTCCTGGATGGGAAACAGAACAAGAAGGGGAAGGAGATCAATGAAAATTACGCGCGGGAACTCCAGGAATTATTTACGATAGGAGTATCCGACAACGCAGGACACGCAAATTATACACAAGAAGATGTGTATGAAGCAGCCAGAGTATTGACGGGATGGGGATGGTGGGGGCCGGGCATCACCGGTGATATATCCTGCCCTCCCTGGTTCGGCCACGATCCCACCGACAAGGTGGTGTACGGAAAAACAATACGAGGGAAGGAACATGGCGAGGAGGAACTGGACGATCTGCTCGACATCATTTTCGAACGGGAGGAAACGCCCCGCTCTATCGTGCGCAAACTCTATCGTTTTTTCGTTTATACCGATGCGCCGCTCACCCCATTCACACCGATAGCGGATGATATCGAGAACACTATCATTATCCCCCTTGCCGAGGAACTGCGCGCGCGCAACTGGGATATAGCCCATGTTCTCCGCCGCCTCTTCTCCAGCCGCCATTTCTACGATCCCGAGGTTATCGGCACCTGCATCAAAAGCCCTGTGGATCTGCTTGTGGGAACGGCCCGCGCACTTTCACGCCCGGGGAAGGAGGAGACGGAATTTCTGACGGAGGCGATCAATATCCAGACGAAAAATCTCGGGCAGTGGCTTCTGGTTCCTCCCGGCGTTCAGGGGTGGCAGTTCTACCGCGCATGGATCAGCAGTACCACACTTCCGCTTCGCCATGCATCTACCGACGAGCTGATCGATGGCACAGCCGCATCCTATCTCCGCATTACCGGACATCTGGAACATCAACCGGATTCGATTCAAGGCACCGCGCAGCTGGACATCATCGGTTATGCACGGCAATTCCCCTCGTTCAGAGGAGATGTGCGAACGTTCGTCGACGAGGTTACCAGACATCTGCTGGCATATCCGGCATCGGTAAAACTGAAGGAGGAACTCCGCGATACGTTGTTGCAGGGAACTCCCGATTACGAGTGGAGCATCCTACCGGCAGCAGTGAGAGAGGAACGCCTTGCGGGCATGATGAAATATCTGATGCGCTCGGCGCATTATCAGCTGATGTAACGGATATCATCCGGAATAATCACCGATTTTCCCGAACTGTTATGAAACGGAGAACATTTCTTCGGCGTGCCGCGCCGGCATTGGCGCTCCCTCTGGCATTGCCCGGAATACGGCTGGAGGCATTTGCCCGTACACCTCAATTTCCCCGGACGGCTCTTGAATCCGATGCCAACGATCGCATCCTGGTCATCATCCAGCTTGAAGGAGGGAACGATGGTCTGAACACGGTTATTCCAGTCGATGACGATATCTACTATCGCTCACGCCCGGCCCTTGCGATACCGAAAGGATCGGCGCTTTCCCTGGAAGGGGAACCTCTTCTGCGGCTGCATCCTGCATTGGGGGGTATGCAACGGCTGTTCAATCAGGGGAAGCTTGCCATTATCGATAATATCGGCTACGATAATTATTCCCTTTCTCATTTTTCCGGCATCGAATTCTGGAATACCGCATCATCCGGCGGCATCCATGGCTCCCAGTCGAGCGGCTGGATGGGAAGATTTCTTCAGGAGGATTTCCCCGATTATCCGGATGTGCTTCCGGAACACCCGCCGGCCATCCAGATACGCGCCTCGGTATCATCGGTATTCAGCAGCGGTAATTCCACCATGGGTCTGGCCCTTACCGATCCGGAGACGTTTCATGAGCTTGTCAACGGCGGCCCTGCGGTGATCGGCAATACCGCCCCCGATACCCCCGCCGGCCGTGAATGGAATTATATACAGACGATCAATACGCAGGCGCTCCTCTACTCCGATGTCATCCGCACGGCGGCGGCGCGAGCGAAGAATATGGTGGATTATCCCGGCGAAGGGAGTATCGCCGAATCGCTCGCCATTATCGCCCGGCTGATCGCCGGCGGCCTCAGAACCCGTGTCTACATGGTCTCGATGGGGAGCTTTGATACGCATGGCAACCAGCTCCCCCATCACGAAAACCTCCTTACGCAGCTCAGCTCGGCGGCAGGAGCGTTCATGGATGATCTTGCCGCTCTGGGAGTGGATCGCCGGGTGATCGGCATGACCTATTCCGAGTTCGGACGCCGCATTCAGGAGAATGCATCGGGCACCGATCATGGCGCGGCTGCCCCTCATTTCGTGTTCGGCACCCAGGTGGACGGAGGGCGGGTGCTGGGAGGGCCGCCGGACCTGGAACATCCGGACGATCTGGGCACTCTTCGCCATGCCATCACCTTCCA